>NZ_JAKGBU010000105.1 GCF_021555155.1 Rhizobium alarense | reverse complement strand
GGGCGTGGCACCGGCCTGGTCGCGCGACCAGGCAACGGTCGCGGTGCCGGAGCTCGACACGACGATGCCGGTTATCTTCAGCGACAGGGTGCCGACCGTGAAGGGCGCGATGATCGTCCGGGCGACGTTCTCCATGCCGTCGAGATAGTCGGTATCGACGGAGGATTTCTGGGTGATCAGGTCGGAGATCGAGCTCGAGGCACGGCTGATTTTCCGGTAGACGGTCATGGCCACGGAAATCTCGAAGGCGCCGATATAGACCATGATGAGCATCGGCACGACGATGGCGAACTCGACGGCTCCGACACCGTCGCGGCGCCGGAGAAGGGTCCGCAGCCGGACCAGAATGCCCCTTCCGGGCCGGGTGTCTTCGGCGCGCTCGCGGATCATGGATAGTTCTCGTTCTGGATGACGGCGGCAGCGACCATCAGGTAGCTGAACGAATCGGAGGACGCTCCCGCGGGACGGACGTTCGAGAGATACGGCCGGATCAGATCCGTCATGATCGTCCAGTTGTAATAGGCGCGCACGATGTTGACGGTCTGCTTGCCACCCGGCGCGAAGCCGAACGTGCTGGTATCGAGTTCGCCGTAGGTCTCGTCGCCCTCGCGCGGGACGACAGTCTCCGGAATGTCCTCGATGGAGGCAAAGCTGCGGACGTCGAGGAAGAGCTTCGACGGAGTCTCAACCTCCGTGTCGGAGCAGGTCATGAAGACCGATATTTCTTCGCAGAAGGCGGTCCGGAACTCCGCCTCCGTCATGTCGGTCGACTTGCCCTGGTTGTAGGTGATTTCGCCCGTACGGATCTTGCGCGCCATGACGTCCGTGGCGTTGGCGAGAAGCTGTTCTCCGGCGAAGGCGATGAAGGTCTCGATCGACGCGAAGATGATCATGAAGAAAGGCAAGGCAAGGATCGCGAATTCGATCGCCGTCGCGCCGTCGCGCCGTCGCGCGAAGCGCCGCGCCAGACCGCTTCCTTTCATCGTCCGCTCCGCGTGCAGATCCGCCATCGCGACATCCTGTTCGTCATGCCAGAGCCGAACCCTAGGACGAGAGCCTTTATTTTCCGTTTTCACGTCCGGTTCAAATCGACGGAGTTCTCGTTTTCACACGGCGCCCGCGCAGGCTCAGTCCTCGCCGGCCGTATCGGCGTGCTGTTCGCAGTTGGGTGTGCAGGACAGCACGGTCCGTTCCGTCTGACGGTAGACGCGAACGGTATTGCCTTCGTCGATGGAAACCAGGATGCGTTCGTCGACGATGGCATTGCCGTCGATATCGAGCAGAACGAGATTGGTGGTCCCGAAATTCCGCCCCGTGATCACGATGGTCTGCGCATCCGCCACGGTTGCGTCGGCGACCTCTGCATTGCCGATGATGACCTTGGAGACCGGACGATCGAGCTTCAGGACACGCGCATGATCCATATAGACCCGCATCATCGGTTCTTCGGCATGCGCGACGGAGCCGAGCGCGACCTGGGCGAGAAGCAATGCCGTGGCCGACGCGCGCCAGCGATCAGGAGGAGGGAAATGGGCGCTTTTCATCGGAACGATCCTGCAAATGGCTCGCGGCAACGGTGCCATCGATTGGTGAATGAACGGTTAAGCCCGCCCCGGGAAACCATGGCGGAAGCAAGGCACCGCCCGGACCGTCGCATTTCGGAGCGATGGCGCGCGTGCATGGCCGGGGCCGCCCGCCCCCGCAATCGACCGTTTTTGCGGGGCTTTCCCGGCTTTGCCAATCGTTAACCACAAGTCTCGGGTGTTCTGGTTAATGCCGCGGTAACCGCGTTCCTTAAGCCGATGGCAATCGACGCCCGATAGGTTGCTCTCATCCGAACAACGGAAACAGTTGGCGGAAGTGCTGAACCAACACGTGGACTTAGGAGAATTCCAATGAAGAAGATTTTCGCTCGTCTTGTGAAGGACGAATCCGGCGCGACCGCGATCGAATACGGCCTCATCGCCGCTCTCATCGCCGTTGCGCTCATCACCGGCGCCAATGCGCTCGGCGGCGCCCTGAACAACCAGTTCCAGAACCTCTCGACCTATCTGAACGTCGCCGAGAACAGCTAACGCGCTGATCCGGGATTAGAGCAGGAGCCATCGCTCGCGGTGGCTCCTTCGCCGCTTCCGGCTTTCCGGCCGGTGGACAACAGCGAAGGCCAGGTGAGCCCAATGACCGAAGCCGCAATTTTTGTCGTCTTCCCGCTCTGCCTTGCGGTCGCCGCCTTCTCCGACTTCTTCACGATGACCATCCCGAACCGGGTGTCGGTCATCCTGCTCGCGACCTTCCTCGTTGTTGCACCCTTCGCCGGCCTCGGCCTTCCTGACATCGCTCAGCATCTTGCCGCCGGCGCCATGGTCTTTGCCGTCTGTTTCGCGCTTTTCGCCATCAACGTCATGGGCGGCGGCGACGCCAAGCTGCTGACGGCGAGTTCCGTCTGGTTCGGGCTTGATCCGTCGCTTTTCGCCTACCTCATCTATGTCACCTATTGCGGCGGCATCCTGACGCTGCTGCTCCTCGTGATGCGTGCCAAGGGCGATGCCATCCTCGCCTCCGGCCTGCCGCTTCCGGCGCATATCCTCGCGGCCAAGAAGGTTCCCTACGGGATCGCCATCGGCGCTGCGGCCTTCATGGCCTATCCCGCCTCCCCCCTCATGCAGCTTGCCTTCGCCGCATTCTGACCACGCGCGCCATTCCAGGCCGCCTTTCGATCCCATGCTCGGTCTCCGCAGGCCGCGAACGGATCGCGGCGCCTGACGCGGTCCTGCCGCACGCAGCGCCGGGAACGGTTCGTTAACCATACGACTACAGCTCTTATTAACCATAATTACACCAATTGCCGGCAATGGTTTGGGAACAGATGTTCGCATTCCTAGGGAAAACCCATGAAACCGGCGCGTATCATTATCCTGGCAGTGGCCGTTCTGTCCGCGGGCGTCGCAGGCTTCCTGGCCCTACAGCTTGCCCGCGGCAACCGGGTGAAGGTCACCCAGGCCGCGACGGTCGTCGAGCGCGAGCCCACCGTCAACGTCCTGGTGGCGAAGGAAAGCCTGCCTGTCGGGTCGCGGCTGAACAACGAGGCGCTGCAGTGGGGCGCCTGGCCGGAGGGGAGCGTTGTCGAAGGGCTCATCACCCAGACTGCCCGACCCGAGGCAATCGACGAATTGACCGGTTCGGTGGTCCGCATGCCGATCTTCAACGGCGAGCCTATCCGTCCTGAGAAGATCGCCGACGCGAACAGCCGCATCATGTCGTCGCTGCTTCCCGCCGGAAAGAGGGCCGTCGCCACCGAGATTTCGGTCTCGACCGGCGCCGGCGGCTTCATCCTGCCGAACGACCGGGTCGACGTGATCATGGTGCGGCGCGGCACCGAAGGCAATTTCCTGACCGAGAAGATCCTGAACAACGTACGCGTGCTCGCGATCGACCAGCAGATCCAGGAAAAGGAAGACGGCTCCAAGGCCGTCGTCGGCACCACGGCGACGCTCGAGCTGACGCCTGACCAGACCAAGGTCATGGCGGTGGCGCAGCAGATGGCCGACCGCCTGTCGCTTGCTCTGCGAAGCGTCGCCGACGCGCAGGAGGTGGATACCGACGCCGCCGACTACCTGCTCAGCGGCGGATCGGGGCGACCGTCGATCCAGGTAATCAAGACAGGCGAAATCGTGACCGGCGAGAGCGCCGAAACGCAGAAGTGACGGGGGTTGAACGTGCTTGGATTGGGTAGAAAGCTTCGGGCTTCCATCGCCGGCAGCATCACATTCTGCATGACCTTCTCGGGCATGCCCGGGGCGCTTTTCCCGGGCCAGGCGGGTTCTGCGGACGCGTTCGCCCAGTCGGCGGCGATCGTCAGGATCAGCGACGCCGGACCTGGCGCCCGCAAGTCGCTGAAGCTCGGCCTCAACAAGGCGCTCGTCGTCGACCTCCCGACCGACGCGCACGACATTCTCGTCGCCGACCCGGCCAAAGCCGATGCGGTGACCCGCACGTCGCGCCGCATCTACCTCTTCGGCAAGGATATCGGGCAGACGAACATCTTCATCTTCGGACCGAATGGCGAGGAAATCGTCAGCATCGACCTGCAGGTCGAGCGCGACATCCAGGGCCTCGAAACCTATCTCCGCCGCTTCATTCCGGACTCCAACATCCAGGTCGAGATCCTGTCCGACAACATCGTGCTGAGCGGCACGGTGCGCACGCCGCAGGATTCGGTGCAGGCCTCGCGGCTCGCGCAGATCTTCCTCACGGGCGGCGAGGCAACGACCCGGACCGTCACGGCACAGGGCAGCAACGGTGACGCCGCCATCTTCGGCGAGCAGCGTCAGGAATCGCAGGTCGTCAACATGCTGACGATCGAAGGCGAGGACCAGGTGACGCTGAAGGTCACGGTGGCGGAAATCCGCCGCGAGGTCCTGAAGCAACTCGGTTTCGACAACACCTTCAGCCGCATCGCGGATGGCTCCGGCTCCAGCCTCGACGTGCTGACGGTCAACACCGCCTCAAGCGGCCTGACGGGCAATCTCAGCGCCAATATCGGCAAGCTCGGCATCGAGTCGGCGATCAATGCGCTCGAACAGGCCAATGCGATCCGCACGCTCGCCGAACCGACGCTGACGGCGGTTTCCGGCCAGGCCGCCACCTTCAATTCGGGCGGCGAGCGGCTCTTTACGGCGTCCGACGGCAACGGCGGCGTGACGACCACGACCTATTCCTACGGCATCTCGCTCGGCTTTACGCCGACGGTCCTCTCGTCCGGCCGGATCAGCCTGCGCATCCAGACGAAAGTGTCGGAGCCTGTCGCCTCGTCGTCAGGGACGGAGTTCCGCCGACGTGACGCGGAAACGGTCGTCGAACTGCCGTCCGGCGGATCGATCGCCCTTGCGGGCCTTATCCGCGACGAGGTGCAGCAGAACATGTCCGGTACGCCGATCGCCTCGAAGCTGCCGCTGTTCGGCGCGCTCTTCCGGGAAAAGTCGATCGAACGCAACGAGACGGAGCTCGTCATCATCGCGACGCCCTATCTCGTGAAGCCGGTCAATCGCAATGCGCTGTCGCGGCCGGACGACAATTTCAGCCCGGCCGGCGACGTCGAAAGCGTGTTCCTCGGCCGCGTCAACAAGATCTACGGACTGCGCGACACACTGCCTGCCCATCAATACGAGGGCAGCGTCGGATTCATCTACAAATGAGCGGGCGCGACATGACGAACGGACGGACCCCCACCATGGAACTCGATACTCGCCGCGCCTCGAACGAAAGGGCCGGAGCCGGCCCGTCGCGCAACCGCCTCGCCGCCGCCGCGGCCCTTGCCGCGCTCATCGCCATCGCCTCCGGCTGTGCAAGCCGCGACGCGACGACGACCGGCGCGCTGCCGGACGACTACCGCACCCGTCATCCGATCGTCGTCGGCGAGCAGGAGAAGACGCTGGACATCCCGATCGCCACCGCCGCGACCGAGCTCACGCGCGGCCAGGGCGAGGTGATCGCCGGCTTCGCACAGAGCTACGACTCCGATTCGTCGGGCGCCTTCCGCATTCTCACGCCTGCCGGCGCCCGCAACTCGACGGCGACGATCGCCGCGACGCGCGATATCCGCAAACTGCTGACGCGTCTCGGCGTGCCGGCGAAGAAGATCGTCGTGCAGAGCTACCAGGCGCCGGACTACAACGAGGCTGCCCCGATTCGGCTCAGCTATTTCGCGATCGTCGCCAAAACGACCACCTGCGGCCAATGGCCGGAGGACCTCGTCGTTAACACTTACGAGAACAAGAACTACTACAATTTCGGCTGCGCCATGCAGAGCAATCTCGCGGCGCAGATCGCCGACCCCAACGATCTCCTCGGGCCGCGCCGCATGACCCCCGCGGACGCCACCCAGCGCGGCATCGCGATCGAGCGCTACCGCGAGGCCTATACCGAGCTTGAGGACATGTGATGTTCGATCTTTCCTCTCACCGATTCGGGAACCGCCCATGAGCACGGTCGACTATGCCATCGCCAGCGCCGACGCCTCCGAGCGGATGGAAGAGCCGAGCCGCGACATCGACCATGTCCGGCCGCTGCCGCGCATTTCGATTCACGCCTTCTGCGAGAGCGAGGCCATGCTGCGCACGATGGAACGCTGCGCCACCGACCGCCGCATGGCGAAGGCCAGCCTGCGCATCAACAGCGGCAGCATCGCTGCCGCGGCGAATATGTTCTCCAGCGTGCCGACGCCGAACCTGATCATCCTCGAGACGGCAACCGAGCCGCGTTCGCTGATGGAGGAACTCGCGCCGCTCGCCGAGGTCTGCGATCCCAGCACCAAGGTGATCCTCGTCGGTCGCTACAACGACATCGCGCTCTATCGGGACCTGATCCGCAGCGGTATCTCGGAGTATATGGTCGGTCCGGTCGGCATGGGCGACGTCCTCGAGGCCGTGGCCGCCATCTTCATCGATCCCGAGGCCGAACCGCTCGGCCGGTCGATCGCCTTCATCGGCGCGAAGGGCGGCGTCGGATCCTCGACCATCGCGCACAACTGCGCCTGGGACATCTCCAACCTGTTCTCGACCGAAACGATCCTCGCCGACCTCGACCTGCCCTACGGCACGGCCAACATCAACTTCGATCAGGATCCGCCGCAGGGCATCGCGGAGGCCGTGTTCGCACCGGAGCGTCTCGACGAGGTCTTCCTCGACCGGTTGCTCACCAAGTGCTCGGATCATCTGTCCATGCTCGCCGCCCCGTCGATGCTCGACCGGGCCTTCGATTTCGAACGCACCGCTTTCCAGCCGATCGTCGAGGTGCTGCAGCGCAACGCCCCGGTCACCGTGCTCGACGTGCCGCATTCCTGGTCGGAATGGACGCGTTCGGTGCTCGCAGAGGCGGACGAGGTCGTCATAACCGCCGTCCCGGACCTCGCCAATCTGCGCAATGCGAAGAACATGTTCGACGTCCTGAAGAAGCTTCGGCCGAACGACAAGGCGCCGCATCTCATCCTGAACCAGGTGGGTGTCCCGAAGCGGCCCGAGATCGGCATCGACGATTTCTGCGAGCCGCTGGACGTGCGACCGATCGCGATCGTCCCCTTCGATGCGCAGCTTTTCGGCATGGCGGCGAACAGCGGCCGGATGATCACCGAGATGGATCGCAAGTCGCCGATGGCCGAGACCTTCTCGCAGGTGGCGCATGTCATCACCGGCCGCGCGACAATCAAGAAGGCGAAGAAGGGCGGGCTTGGCAAGGTGTTGGGCCTGCTGGGCCGCAAGTAGTCCAAAGCAAGACCCGACAGTGACACAGACTGGATAGATACGATGTTCGGCAAACGCGGAAACGAGGGATTTGGAAAAGGCGGCACGGCGCCGGGTGCGCCGATGCCGTCCGCCCAGCCCGCTTCGGCCGTGATGGAGCGCCCCGCTTCCGTCGCGCACTCCGTGCCCGAGCCGGCGGCCCCGGCACCCGTCTCGGTCCCGGTCGCCGCCGCCCCCCCGGCCGGTTCGGCGCCGCGCAAGCGGCAGCCGCGGAACGAGGACTATTACGACACGAAGAGCCAGGTTTTCTCGGCGCTCATCGACACGATCGACCTGTCGCAGCTCGCCAAGCTCGATACCGAGAGCGCCCGCGAGGAAATCCGCGACATCGTCAACGACATCATCACGATCAAGAACTTCGCGATGTCGATCTCCGAGCAGGAGGAACTGCTCGACGACATCTGCAACGACGTGCTGGGCTACGGACCGCTGGAACCGCTGCTGGCGCGCGACGACATCGCCGACATCATGGTCAACGGTGCCGGCAAGACCTATATCGAAGTGGGCGGCAAGGTGCAGGAATCGGAAATCCGCTTCCGCGACAACAGCCAGCTGCTTTCCATCTGCCAGCGCATCGTCAGCCAGGTCGGCCGCCGCGTCGACGAATCGAGCCCGATCTGCGACGCGCGCCTGCCGGACGGCTCGCGCGTCAACGTCATCGCGCCGCCGCTCGCGATCGACGGCACCGCGCTCACCATTCGCAAGTTCAAGAAGGACAAGCTGACGCTCGACCAGCTTGTCCGCTTCGGCTCGATCACGCAGGAGGGCGCGACGCTGCTGCAGATCATCGGCCGCGTGCGCTGCAACCTGGTCATCTCCGGCGGTACCGGCTCGGGCAAGACGACGCTGCTCAACTGCCTGACCCGCTACATCGACACCGACGAGCGCGTCATCACCTGCGAGGACTCGGCCGAGCTCCAGCTGCAGCAGCCGCATGTGGTGCGCCTCGAAACCCGCCCGCCGAACATCGAGGGCGAGGGCGAGGTCACCATGCGCGATCTCATCAAGAACTGCCTGCGCATGCGGCCTGAACGCATCATCGTCGGCGAAGTGCGCGGGCCGGAGGTTTTCGACCTCCTGCAGGCGATGAACACCGGCCACGACGGGTCGATGGGCACGATCCACGCCAATACGCCGCGCGAATGCCTGAGCCGCATGGAATCGATGATCGCCATGGGCGGTTACACGCTGCCGGCCAAGACCGTGCGCGAGATCATCGCCGGGTCGATCGACGTCATCATCCAGGCCTCGCGTCTGCGCGACGGCTCGCGCCGCATCACCCACATCACCGAAGTGGTCGGCATGGAAGGCGACGTCATCGTCACCCAGGACCTGATGCGCTTCGAGATCGAGGGTGAGGACGCGAACGGCCGGATCGTCGGCCGCCACCGGGGCACCGGCATCGGCAAGCCGCACTTCTGGGATCGCGCCCGCTACTTCAACGAAGACAAGCGTCTGGCGGCAACGCTCGACACAATGGAGAAGCCGTAACGGCTGCGGGCACCTATGTTCGGAATGGACCCCATCATCCTCGCAATCGTCGCCCTGGCCGCCGTCGCGGCGGGAGCGCTCGGCTATGCCTTGATGTTCTCCCGCATCGAGACGGAAAAGCGCGCCGAAAGCCGGGTCAACCGGGTCAAGGCGGCCGAGACGGATCAGGGCAAGGTCAAGGCGGCGCGGGACCGCATGCAGGAGCTCTCGAAACGCCGCAAGTCCGTCCAGGATTCGCTCAAGGACCTCGAGAAGAAGCAGCAGGAGCAGCACAAGAAGGCGTCGCCCAGCATCAAGGCGCGCCTGTCGCAGGCCGGGCTGTCGATCTCCGTCTTCCAGTTCCACCTCTTCGGCGCCCTGTTCGGCGCCTTTGCGACCCTCGTCGGCCTGCTGGCCGGCGCACCCCTCGTCGTCTGCCTCGGCATCCTGTTCATCGGCGGCGTCGGCGTGCCGCGCTGGGTTCTCGGCTTCCTCGTGAAGCGGCGGCAGAACAAGTTCCTCGAGGAGTTCCCAAACGCGCTCGACGTCATGGTGCGCTCCATCAAGTCCGGCCTGCCGCTGACGGATGCGCTGCGCCTTATCGCGGCGGAATCGCAGGAGCCGGTGCGCGGCGAATTCCGGCGCGTCGTCGAATCGCAGCAGATGGGCCTCAGCGTGCCGGAAGCCTGCGTCCGCATGTTCAACTACATCCCGCTGCAGGAAGTGAATTTCTTCGCGATCGTCATCCAGATCCAGGCGCAGGCGGGCGGCAACCTGTCCGAGGCGCTCGGCAACCTGTCGCGAGTGCTGCGCGAACGGCGCAAGATGCGCGCCAAGATCAACGCGCTGTCGATGGAGGCCAAGGCCTCGGCGGCGATCATCGGCTCGCTGCCCTTCGTCGTGACCTTCCTCGTCTATCTGACGTCGCCCCAATACATCATGCTGCTGTTCACCGATCCGCGCGGCAACCTCATCATCGGCCTCTCATTCGTCTGGATGTCGATCGGCATCTTCGTCATGCGCCAGATGATCAACTTCGACATCTAGGGGAGAGCGGAACATGAAGGACCTCGCAACGACCCTGATCAACCCGGATGTTCTGCTGCCGATCTTCGTGGCGATCGCGGTGCTCGCCACCTTCTACACACTTGCCGTGCCGCTCTTCGAACGCGGCGACCTCGGCAAGCGGATGAAGGCGGTCGCCCTGGAGCGCGAGCAGATCCGGGCCCGCGAACGGGCGCGCCTCAATGCCGAGGCGGCCGCCAGCAAGGCTTCGCTCCGCGGCCAGAACAATGCCTCCGTGCGGCAGATCGTGGACCGGCTGAACCTGCGCGAGGCACTGGTCGACGCGGCCACGATGCGCAAGCTGCGGGCCGCCGGCTTCCGCTCGCAGAACGCGCTCAATATCTTCCTCTTCGCACGCTTCATGCTGCCCTTCCTGTTCCTCGCGGTCGGCGCCTTCTACATCTTCTATCTCGGCTACCTCGGCGACAAGCCGTTCATGATCCGCGTGCTGGCCACGGTCTGCGTCGGCTATCTCGGCTTCTACGCGCCGAACATCTACGTCTCGAACCGCGCCTCCAAACGCCAGTTTTCAATCAAGCGCGCCTGGCCGGATGCACTCGACCTGATGCTCATCTGCGTGGAATCGGGCATTTCCATCGAAGTCGCCTTCAAGCGCGTGGCGGACGAGATCGGCATGGCCTCGCCGGAGCTTGCGGAAGAGCTCGTGCTGACGACGGCGGAGCTCTCCTTCCTGCAGGAACGCCGCGTCGCCTACGAGAACCTCGGCAGCCGCACGGGGCTCGACACCGTGAAGTCCGTCACCCAGGCGCTGATCCAGGCCGAGCGATACGGTACGCCGATTGCCCAGGCGTTGCGCGTGCTCGCCCAGGAAAGCCGCGACACACGCATGAACGAGGCGGAGAAAAAAGCTGCTGCGCTGCCGCCGAAGCTCACCGTGCCGATGATCCTGTTCTTCCTGCCGGTGCTGATCGCCGTCATCCTAGGCCCGGCCGGGATCCAGGTATCCGACAGGTTCTGAGCGCCGCGCCGCATTGCCGGCAAGCGGTGCTGCGGCTAGCGATCCCGTCTGGAGCCGCCTTCGGGCACACCGGCCGTCTTGCGAAGCTCCTCCTTCTTTGCCGCGGAATTGCGGAATGCCTTCCAGCTGAAGACCTTGCTGCCCGCCATCGCCTCGCTCATGGTGGTCGAACCGTGAACGACGGCCGGGAGGGCCTCCTGGCCCGATGCATCCTGAGTTGCCGCCGGGAGAGCGCACAGGACAGGCGACAGGACCAGCAGCGCCCGGATCACACGTTTCATCGCGAACTTACCTCGGTCGTATTGCCCGCCTTCGACATCGCCGCGCTTCCGCTGACGGCGATGTCCAGGGCAGGCCGTTCGATTGAACCTGGTCCACAATAATCCATTTCCGCCCGTTAGAAAGAGTTCCGCGAGGGGAAGAAGCGTCGGCCGGCCGGGATGACGCTGCCGCTGCAGGCGGTCCTCCGGACTGCCGCGTTGCGTCCGGGCGCCGCAGGGCCTATGTCTAGCCGTCTCGACCCGGTCGAGGGTCGATCCTCCCCTCCGACGGAAAGGCCAGCTCGTTGCACGCGCCACGCATTCCTCTTTTCGACAAACCCTTCGCCGCCTTCCTCTTCGACATGGACGGCACGATCCTCAACTCCATCGCCTCTGCGGAGCGGGTCTGGAGCGGCTGGGCGCGCCGGCACGGCCTTGACGTCGAGGCCTTCCTGCCGACCATGCACGGCAAGCGCGGCATCGACACGATCCGCCAGCTTGCGCTTCCCGGTGTCGATCCGGAAACCGAAGCGAGAGAGATCGAACGATTGGAGATCGAGGATGTCGACGGCGTGGTGCCGATCGAGGGCGCCGTCGACTTCCTGAACAGGCTCCCGGCCGACCGCTGGGCGATCGTCACCTCGTCGCCGATCCGGCTCGCCGAGGCGCGCCTCGGCGCGGCCGGCATCATCCGGCCGCAGGTGATGGTGACCGCCGAGGACGTGACGATCGGCAAGCCTGCCCCGGACGGTTATCTGCTCGGCGCGCGCCGGCTCGGGGTCGCGGCGAACGACTGCCTGGTCTTCGAGGATGTGGCGGCCGGCGTCCTTGCCGGCGAAGGTGCGGGCGCCCGTGTCGCCGTCGTGACAGCGACCCATGCGCATCCGTTCGAAACGTTGCATCCGAAAATCGCCGGCTATCGCGATCTCCTCCCGGAGGAGGGGCCGGACGGGCGCCTGTCGCTCCTGCGGCTCGGCTGAGCCGTATCCGCGCGCACCGAAACGCGCTTCGACCGCTGGCGGCTCACGCGTCCTGAGGGATCTTCCGTCAGCCGTCCGGAGTCCGCCGGCAAAGCCCGACAAAACAGCAGCGGCGGCCTTTCGGCCGCCGCTCGTGGAGACGGATCGGCTCTCGCCGCGACTCAGCCTTCGAAGAATTCCTTCATCCGGGCGAAGAAGCCCGTCGATTCCGGATTGTTCTCCTTGGAGGAAATTTCCTCGAATTCTTTCAGAAGCTCGCGCTGGCGTTTGGTCAGCTTCTGCGGCGTCTCGATCTGGATCTGGATATAGAGATCGCCGACCTGGTTCGAGCGCAGCACCGGCATGCCCTTGCCCTTGAGGCGGAACTGCTTGCCGGCCTGGGTGCCCTCCGGCACCGTGACGCGAGACTTGGTGCCGTCGAGCGTCGAGACGTCGAAGGTGCCGCCGAGCGCCGCCGTCGTCATGGAGATCGGCACGCTGCAATAGAGATCGGCTCCGTCGCGCTGGAATATCTCGTGCGGCTTGACCGACAGGAAGATGTAGAGGTCGCCCGACGGCCCGCCGCGCACGCCCGCTTCGCCTTCGCCGGCGAGCCGGATGCGGGTTCCGTCCTCGATGCCGGCCGGGATGTTGACGGAGAGCGAGCGCTCCTCGGTAACGCGGCCGTGTCCGTGGCACTTGGTGCAGGGGTCGGCGATCGTCTGGCCGCGGCCGTGGCAGGTCGGGCAGGTGCGCTCGATCGAGAAGAAACCCTGTGCGGCGCGCACGCGGCCCGAGCCCTGACAGGTGGCGCAGGTCTTGGGGCTGGTGCCGGGCTTGGCACCGGAACCGGAGCAGACGTCACAGGTGATCGACGTCGGAACCCGGATCTGCGCCGTTTTGCCGGCGAAGGCCTCCTCCAGCGAAATCTCCATATTGTACCGAAGGTCGGCGCCGCGCTCGCGGCCGCCGGAGGAGCGCCGCTGGCGCCCACCCCCCATCATCTCGCCGAAGATGTCCTCGAAGATGTCGGAGAAGCCGCCGCCCTGGAACCCGCCGGCACCGCCGCCGCCCATCCCGCCATGCTCGAAGGCCGCATGGCCGTAACGGTCGTAGGCGGCCCGCTTCTGCGGGTCCTTCAGCGTCTCGTAGGCCTCGTTGACATCCTTGAACTTCTGTTCGGCAGCCGCATCGCCCGGATTCTTGTCGGGGTGATATTTCATCGCCATCTTGCGGAAGGCGCTCTTCAGCTCCTTCTCGTCGGCGGTCTTGGAGACACCCAGCGTCTCGTAATAGTCAGCTTTTGCCATTCGGGTTCACGTCCGTTTCATGGACCGGTTGTTCGTTAAGGGTGATCTGGCTTGCCGGCAGCCCGCACGGCGCCCTTGTTCCACAGTTCCGGACGCAAAGCCGCGTCACGCTCTTGCTGGAGGTGCTTCGGACCGCGCATGCAAAAAGGCGGAAGCCGGGGCGAAGGAAAGGCCATGACGTCGCCGCTGAGAACGGGAGTGATCATCTGGCCTTGTTCCCTTCGCGCTGACTTCCGCCTTTTCGCTGTCCGTGGGCCGGCAGCGGTCTGCTGCCGGCATTTCAGGAGCCTCAGGCCGACTTCTTACGGTCGTCCTCGTCCTTGACTTCTTCATAGTCCGCGTCGACGACATTGTCGCCGGCTTCACCGGAAGACGCGTTCTCTTCGGCCTGCTGGGCCTCGTAGATCGCCTGACCGAGCTTCATGGAGACCTCCATCAGCGTGTTGGTCTTGGCCTTGATGTCCTCGGCGTCCGGTTCGGACGCTTCGACGGCGGTCTTGAGCGCCGCGATCGCATCCTCGATGGCCTTGCGGTCGGCTTCCGTGACCTTGTCGCCATATTCCTTGAGCGACTTCTCGGACGAGTGAATCAGGCTTTCGGCCTGGTTCTTCGCCTCGACGCCCTCGCGGCGCTTCTTGTCGCTTTCGGCATTGGCCTCGGCATCCTTGACCATCTTCTCGATGTCGGCGTCGGAGAGGCCGCCGGAGGCCTGGATGCGGATCTGGTGCTCCTTGCCGGTGCCCTTGTCCTTGGCCGAAACCTGCACGATGCCGTTGGCGTCGATGTCGAAGGTGACCTCGATCTGCGGCATGCCGCGCGGTGCCGGCGGAATGCCGACGAGGTCGAACTGGCCGAGCAGCTTGTTGTCCGCAGCCATTTCACGCTCGCCCTGCGACACACGGATCGTCACGGCCGACTGGTTGTCTTCGGCGGTCGAGAAGGTCTGCGACTTCTTCGTCGGGATCGTCGTGTTGCGCTCGATCAGACGGGTGAAGACGCCACCCAGCGTTTCAATGCCGAGGGAGAGCGGGGTCACGTCGAGGAGGAGGACGTCCTTGACGTCGCCCTGCAGGACGCCTGCCTGGATGGCAGCACCCATGGCGACCACTTCATCGGGGTTCACGCCCTTGTGCGGCTCCTTGCCGAACAGCTGCTTGACGGTCTCCTGCACCTTCGGCATGCGGCTCATGCCGCCGACGAGAACGACTTCGTCGATCTCGGCCGCCGTGACGCCGGCATCCTTGAGGGCGGCCTTGCACGGCGCGACGGTGCGCTGGATGAGGTCGTCGACCAGGCTCTCGAACTTGGCGCGCGACAGCTTCATCGTCAGGTGCTTCGGACCGGAGGCATCCGCCGTGATGAACGGCAGGTTGATTTCGGTCTGCTGCGAGGAGGACAGCTCGATCTTCGCCTTCTCGGCAGCTTCCTTGAGACGCTGCAGGGCCAGCTTGTCGTTCTTCAGATCGATGCCCTGATCCTTCTTGAACTCGGCTGCGAGATATTCGACGAGACGCATGTCGAAGTCTTCGCCGCCGAGGAAGGTGTCGCCGTTCGTCGACTTCACTTCGAAAACGCCGTCGCCGATTTCCAGCACCGAGATGTCGAACGTGCCGCCGCCGAGGTCGTAGACGGCGATGGTCTTGCCGTCCTTCTTGTCGAGGCCGTAGGCAAGAGCAGCGGCCGTCGGCTCGTTGATGATGCGCAACACTTCGAGGCCGGCGATCTTGCCTGCGTCCTTGGTGGCCTGGCGCTGGGCGTCGTTGAAGTAGGCGGGAACCGTGATGACGGCCTGGGTGACCTTCTCGCCGAGATAGGATTCGGCGGTTTCCTTCATCTTCTGCAGGATCATCGCGGAGATCTGCGACGGGGAGTATCCCTTGCCCTGGGCTTCGACCCACGCGTCGCCATTGTCGCCCTTGACGATCTTGTAGGGAACGAGCCCCTTGTCCTTCTCGACGAGCTTGTCGTCATAGCGGCGGCCGATGAGGCGCTTGACGGCGAAAAGGGTGTTTTCCGGGTTGGTGACGGCCTGGCGCTTGGCAGGCTGGCCGGTCAGGCGTTCGCCATCGTCCGTAAAGGCCACCATCGACGGCGTGGTACGTGCGCCTTCGGCGTTCTCGATGACTTTCGCGTCCTTTCCGTCCATGACGGAGACGCAGGAATTGGTTGTTCCGAGGTCGATACCGATTACTTTTGCCATGTCATTCTCTCCTTCAAGCGAACTGCCGGAACCCATTCAGGCATTCGTTCGGCAGCCCCTAATGGT
>NZ_JAKGBU010000104.1 GCF_021555155.1 Rhizobium alarense | reverse complement strand
GCGGCGGCCCCGCGAGGTGCGCAGCGAACGGCTGGCGCGGGCGATCGAGCGGCTCGGCCCGTCCTACGTCAAGATGGGCCAGTTCCTCGCGACGCGGCCCGACGTCGTCGGCACCGCCTTCTCCGAAGACCTGGCTGTGCTGCAGGACCGCATGGCGACCTTTCCGCGGCTGGCCGCCGTCGCCACCATCGAGTCCTCGCTCGGGCGGCCACTCGACGACCTGTTCCTCCGTTTCGAAGAGCCGATCGCCGCCGCTTCCATCGCACAGGTCCATCCCGCCTTCATCCGGGACGGGTCGGAGGAAAAGAAGGTCGCCGTCAAGGTAATCCGCCCCGGCGTCCGCCAGCGCTTTTCCCGCGACCTGGAGGCGATGTATGCCGCCGCCCGGCTGCAGGAGCGGCTGCTGCCCTATACGCGACGTCTGCGGCCCGTCGAGGTGACACGCACGCTGGAGCAGACGACGAAGGTGGAAATGGACCTCCGCCTGGAAGCGGCCGCCCTTTCGGAACTGGGAGAGAATACCGCCGCGGATCCGGGATTTCGCGTGCCGAGCGTCGACTGGCAGCGAACCGGTCGCGACGTCGTCACCATGGAATGGATCGACGGAGTAAAGCTCTCCGACGTCGACGGCCTCCGTGTGGCAGGGCATGACCTCGACCATATCGCGGACACGCTGATCCAGTCCTTCCTGCGCCACACGCTGCGCGACGGTTTCTTTCATGCCGACATGCACCAGGGCAATCTCTTCGTCGACGCCGGAGGCAACATCGTCGCCGTCGACTTTGGCATCGTCGGGCGGCTCGGCAGGAAGGAGCGGCGTTTCCTCGCGGAAATCCTCTTCGGATTCATCACGCGGGACTACGCCCGCGTCGCAAGCGTGCATTTCGAAGCCGGCTACGTACCCTCCCACCACGACGTCGCAAGCTTCGCCCAGGCGATCCGCGCGATCGGCGAGCCGATCCATGGCCAGCCGGCAGAGACCATCTCCATGGCGAAGCTCTTGACCCTGCTCTTCGAGGTGACCGAACTCTTCGACATGGAGACGCGGCCGGAGCTCGTCATGCTGCAGAAGACGATGGTCGTGGTCGAGGGCGTGGCCCGCACCCTCAATCCGAAATTCAACATGTGGAAGGCGGCGGAACCGGTCGTCGGTGGCTGGATTCGCGACAATCTCGGGCCGAAGCGTCTTGTCTCCGATCTGCGAGAAGGCGCGCATGCCGCATTGCGCCTCGCCGAGGCCGCGCCGGAGATCGCCGCCAAGGCCGAGAAACTGTCGCTTGATCTCTCGACGATGGCCGACAAAGGCCTTCGCTTCGACGCCGAGACGGCAGAGGCCATCGGAAAGTCGGAGGCGCGCCACACGCGTTCAGGCCGTCTTGCCCTCTGGCTGATCGCCGCCACGCTCGTCTACATCGCCTGGCATGTGACGTGACCTGTGCGCCTCGGTCGCCCTTCGGGCGGCTGCGGCAGCAGTTGCACGGGCTCTATTTCACCGTCGCGACCATTACCACCGCCGGGTTCGGCGACGTCGTGCTGCCGGCGCCGTGCGCTGCAAGGCCTGCGGTCATGTGCTGACGTTCCCGACGAAGGTTGACCCTCCTCCGTCTCGGGGCCGCGCCTGGATTTATTTGTGCTAATTTAGAATTTTCCCCAAAGCCTGCCCGTGGAGTCATCGCATACCGGAAAATCCGGAACAGGAGGACACGATGCGCAGGTTCCCAGCTTTCGCCGCCCTGATCGCCCTTTCAGGCCTTGGCTTCATGACGACGCCGGCTTCAGGCGCCCCGGCATTCCGCATCCAGCAACCCGCCGCGGTCAGCACGGATGTGATCCAGGCCGGACATTACTACGGTCATCCCGTGCGCTGCTGGTGGAAGAAGGTCCGCACCTACGACTACTACGGCAACCTCGTCATCAAGCGGGTGAAGGTCTGCCGCTGAGGCGGGACGGACCAGCTGCTCTTTAATTTCCGCCGCGGAGGCGATAGGACGAGACAAGCCATCTCCTCGAGGGATGGGCTTGTCTCTCGTTTCGCCCCGGGGAGTGGCTGATGGCCGTCGACGCAAAACGCATCCTTCTCGTCATCAGCGGCGGCATCGCGGCCTACAAGAGCCTCGACCTCATCCGCCGGCTGCAGGAGCGCGGCGCAACGGTCATTCCGGTCATGACCGCCGGCGCGCAGCAGTTCGTGACGCCGCTCGCCGTCGGCGCACTGGCAGCAAGCCACGTCTATGCCGAGCTCTTCTCCCGCGAGGACGAGCAGGACGTCGGCCACATCCGCCTCGCGCGCGACTGCGACGCGGCGGTGGTCGCACCGGCGACCGCCGACCTGATGGCAAAGATGGCCGGCGGCCATGCCGACGACCTCGCCTCCACCGTGCTGCTCGCGACGCGACGGCCGATCCTGATCGCCCCCGCGATGAACCCCGCCATGTGGGCGCACCCGGCAACGCAGCGCAACGCCGACCGACTCCGCGCCGACGGCGTGCTCTTCGTCGGGCCGAACAGCGGCGAGATGGCGGAAGGCGGCGAGAACGGTCTCGGGCGCATGGCCGAACCGCTGCAGATCGTCGCCGCGCTGGACGACCTGTTCGACGACGGGCCCAAGCCGCTCGCCGGCCGCAAGGCCATCGTGACCTCGGGGCCGACGCATGAGCCGATTGATCCCGTCCGCTACATCGCGAACCGCTCGTCCGGCAGGCAGGGCCATGCGATTGCCGCCGCCCTGGCGCGGCGCGGCGCGGAGGTGACGCTCGTCTCGGGCCCGGTCACCATTCCCGACCCGCAGGGCGTGACGACGATCCATGTGGAGCGTGCTGAGGAAATGCTGCAGGCGGTGACGGGCGCACTGCCCGCCGACATCGCCGTGATGGTCGCCGCCGTTGCCGACTGGCGCGTCGAGACCGCGCAGGCGAGCAAGATCAAGAAGGCGCCGGGCGGCAGCCCGCCCGCCCTGGCGCTGACCGAGAATCCGGACATCCTCAGCATCGTCGGCCATCATGCGGAGCGCCCCGCCCTCATCGTCGGTTTTGCGGCCGAAACGGACGACGTCGAAGCGAACGGGCGGGCGAAGCTGGAGCGCAAGGGCGCCGATCTCATCGTCGCCAACGACGTCTCGCCGGAAACCGGCATCATGGGCGGCACGCGCAACCGGGTGAAGATCATCACGCGCGACGGCATCGAGGAATGGCCGGAGCTCGGCAAGACGGAGGTCGCGGAGCGCCTCGCCGCACTCTTCGCGGCGCGGCTTACTTGAGAGCCGAGGCAGCCTGCCGCTCGACCGTCGCGGCCGGCCGCCCCGCCGGTGAGAAGATCTCGACGTCGACGCCGTTCTCGCCGAGAACCACGGCGCTGCCGTCGGGAATTTCGACCCAGGCCTCCGTGTCGTCGTTCAGCGGCTCCGACACAAGGCAATAGCCGCCAGCCTGCCCCATGGGGGCTGCATAGAGCGTCGGCGCCCGCAGATCGGTCGCATAGCGGATGGCATAGAGCGTGCGGCCGTTCGAGAAGGCGGCCGTGAAGCGCACGAGCACCGTTCGATCGAGATGGTCCGCCAGCCGCTCGATAAAGGCGATCATTTCCGCCACGGCGCCGAGCGGATCGCGCTCGAGACCGAATTGCAGCGCAAGCAGGAACATCAGCTCGGAATCGGTCGAACCCGTGCGTGCGCCGTAGAGATCGTTGTCGAGCATCGTCTCCAGCGGCCGGCGCAGATGCTCGAAATCGGCGATCTGGCCGTTGTGCATGAAGGACCAGGTGCCGTGCACGAAGGGATGGCAGTTGTCCCGGCGCGTGCCGCCGCCGGTCGCGGCGCGGACATGGGCGAGGAACAGCGGCGAGCGGATCTGCCGGGCGATGCTCTTCAGGTTGCAATCCGACCAGGCGGGCAGGATGTCGCGATACCGGCCGGGCTCCGGCCGATCACCGTACCAGGCGATACCGAAACCGTCGCCATTGGTCGCGGTCTTCGCGCGGGTCGCGCAATGGGACTGTTCGATCAGCGAATGTGCCGGCGACGTGACGAGCTCCTCCAGGAAGAGCGGCTCTCCGCGATAGGCTGCCCAGCGGCACATCAGGCGATACCTTTCACTGCTGGCGTCCGCAAACGCCTCTCTGGTTGACCGAAGCACTTCACCCTAGCTACCGAAACTTTCTCGGAAAATGGGTAACAATGCGTTAACGAACGTAAACGATCCGCGACCGGAGCACGCTACACCGCCTTGCCGTAGCTTTCGGTATCTCCGGGAACAGGATCGCGACCGCAGCGGAGCAGGTATCGGTGCACTGGACATCGCGCAGAACCGGTGACAGCCTGACCCCGAAAGCCGGATCCGGCGCCCAACCAGGAATCGAGAACCGAATGACATCTGGCGATATGATGGCGATTACAGGTCGGTGCCATTGCGGTTTTGTGACCTACGAGGTCGAGATCGATCCAGGCGAGGTCTCGATCTGCCATTGCACCGATTGCCAGAGGCTCACGGGCTCGCCCTACCGGGTGACGGCGCCGACGCATCGCGACCGGCTGCGGCTGACCGGGAATGCGCCCAATCTCTACCTCAAGGTCGGCGACAACGGGCGGACGCGGCTCCAGTATTTTTGTCCGCGCTGCGGTTCGCCGCTCTTCACCACCGGCACGGAGGAGGATGCCGAGACCTGGGGCATCCGCTGGGGCAGCATCGACCAGCGGCGGAAACTGCGCCCGCGCAGCCAGATCTGGTGCCGCTCCGCGACCGACTGGTTCGGCGAGACGGCGGTGCTTCCGGGCATGGCCGAGGATTGAGAGATGGGCCGGAGGGGCGATTTCCGGATGCTGCGCTGCGCCCTTCCAGGCGTCGAAGCGGTGACTGCCGAAAGCCGGCATCGCTTTCCGCGCCACACGCACGATACCTATGGCATCGGTCTCGTGCGCGCCGGAGCACAACGCTCGCTGAGCGGCAGAGGCACGGTCGAAGCCTTCGCGGGCGACATCATCACCGTCAATCCGGGAGAGGTGCACGACGGTGCGCCGATCGGCGACGCGGGCCGACGCTGGACCATGCTCTACTTCAGGCCCGACGCGCTCGCGGACGTGCTCTCGGGGATCGACGGGCGGCCTGTCGGGAGCTTCGAACTGACGGCACCCGTCCTGCGGGCACCCCGTGTCGCGCAGCGCTTCGCGGCTCTTTTTGCCGAAGCGACGGCCCCCCTCCCCACCACGCTTGCCGGCGAGGAGAAACTGCTTGCCCTTCTCGCCGATCTCCTGGCACCCGGCCGAAGCCCGACCACCGGGCCAAATGGCGTACCGTCAGCCGTCCGCCATGCCCGCGCCCGCATCGACGACAGGCCGGAAGTGCTGGTCACACTCGCGGCGCTCGCGTCCGAGGCCGGCCTCAGCCGTTTCCAGTTCCTGCGGGTCTTCGCCGAAGCCACCGGCCTGACGCCGCACGCCTATTTGCTGCAGCGCCGGCTCGACCGCGCCCGGCATCTCATTGCGCGCGGCACGCCGCTCGCCGCCGCCGCAATCGATGCGGGTTTTACCGACCAGAGCCATCTCACCCGGCATTTCGTTGCCCGCTACGGCGTCTCTCCGGGGTCCTATCGCAAAGCCTTCGCCTGATCGCTGCAATTCCGTACAAGACCCGACGGCGGCTCCGGGTCAGTCTCCGGCATGCAAATCACCCGGAGACGCCCATGACCGCCGAATTCCTCGCCACATCGATCATCGTCATCCTGCTGCCCGGGACCGGCGTTCTCTACACGCTCGCCCTCGGCCTCTCCCGCGGCTACCGGGCAAGCGTCTTCGCCGCTTTCGGCTGCACGATCGGCATCGTGCCGCATATCGCGATGAGCGTCGTCGGGCTCGCGGCGCTGCTGCATGCAAGCGCGACCGCCTTCCAGTTCCTCAAATCTGCGGGTGTCGCCTATCTCTTCTACATGGCCTGGGCGGTGCTGCGCCAGAAGGGCGGGCTGGACGTGAACGACAGCGAGACGACCGGCCGCTCGATGGTGCAGGTCGCGGTCAACGGCTTCCTGCTCAACATCCTGAACCCGAAACTCTCGCTGTTCTTCCTCGCCTTCCTGCCGCAGTTCATTCCGGCGGGAGAGCCGCATCCGACGCGCCTCATGGTCGCACTCGGCGCCATCTTCATGGCGCTGACCTTCGTCGCCTTTCTCGGCTACGGCGTCTTCGCGGCCTCGGCGCGACGCTATGTCATCGCGCGACCGGCGGTGCTTGGCTGGATGCGACGCGGCTTTGCCGGCGCCTTCGCGCTGCTCGGTTTGCGGCTCGCCCTTGCCGAACGGTGACCCTCGTCTGCGGCCGGACTGGTATCACGCCGCCTTCGCGACGTGATACTCCTTGATCGCGGCCATCTTGATGGCGGGATAACGTTCTGCCTCGTAGCGTAGCGAGAACCCATCCTGCGCCAGGAAAACCGGATCGCCATCAAGATCGCGGGCGATGTCGCCCCGGCGCGCGGTCACGAACTTGTCGAGATCCAGCGGATTGTCCGCGGAGATCCAGCGGCACACGGAGAAGCGCGACATTTCGAAGGACACCGGCAGGCCGTATTCCGCCTGCAGCCGCTCCTTCAGGACGTCGAGCTGCAGCGCGCCGACGACGCCGACGATGGCGGGCGAACCATCCTCCGGCGAGAACAGCTGGACGACGCCCTCCTCCGCCATCTGCTGCAACGCCTCCTTGAGCTTCTTCGCCTTCATGGCATCCTCGAGCCGCACGCGGCGGAGGATTTCCGGCGAGAAGTTGGGAACGCCCTGGAAGACGAGCGGCTCGCCCTCGGTCAGCGTGTCGCCGATGCGCAGCGTACCGTGATTGGGGATGCCGACCACATCGCCTGCAAAGGCAGTGTCGGCCAGTTGGCGCTGCGAGGCGAAGAAAAACTGCGGCGCGGTGAGGCCGAGCTGCTTGCCGGTGCGCGACAGCCGCGCCTTCATGCCACGCTCCAGCCTGCCCGAGCAGATGCGCGCGAAGGCGATGCGGTCGCGATGGTTCGGATCCATGTTCGCCTGGATCTTGAAAACGAAGGCCGTCATGCGGTCTTCACTGGCATGGACCGTACGGATGTCGGCAACCTGGTCGCGCGGCGGCGGCGCAAAGGCGCCGAGCGCGTTGATGAGATCGCGGACGCCGAAATTGCGCAGCGCCGAGCCGAAGAAGACCGGCGTCATGTGCCCTTCGAGGAAGGCTTTTCTGTCAAAGGGGCGACAGGCCTCGATCGCCAGTTCCGTCTCGTCGATGAAGGCCTGGCGCTCATTTTCCGGCAACCGGCCGGCGATGGCCCGGGGGCCGTCGACCTTCGCCGGCTCCACTTCGGTGTCGGAGCCGCGCACCGTATCGTCGGCGAGATTGTAGGAGCCGCAGAACGTCTTCGACCGGCCGATCGGCCAGGTGACAGGCGCCGTGTCGAGGGCCAGCTTCTCCTCCACCTCGTCGAGGATCTCGAAGGGGTCGCGGCTCTCGCGGTCCATTTTGTTGACGAAGGTGATGATCGGGATGTCGCGCATGCGGCAGACTTCGAAGAGCTTCAGCGTGCGCGGCTCGATGCCCTTCGCCGCATCGATGACCATGACGGCCGCATCGACCGCCGTCAGCGTGCGGTAGGTGTCGTCGGCGAAGTCCTCGTGGCCGGGCGTGTCGAGAATGTTGAAGACATTGCCGTCGTATTCGAAGGTCATCACGGAGGTGACGACCGAGATGCCGCGCTCGCGTTCGATCTTCATCCAGTCCGACCGGGTCTGGATGCGGTCCTTCTTCGCCTTGACTTCGCCGGCGAGCTGGATGGCACCGCCGAAAAGCAGCAGCTTTTCGGTGAGCGTCGTCTTGCCCGCATCCGGATGGGCGATGATCGCAAAGGTGCGGCGGCGGGATACCGCTTCGGCGAGACTTTCAGCCATATGTCCAATTTCCTGTGAGTTGCGGCGTCTTTACAGGCTCCGCTTGGAAGATGCAATTGACGTGGCGGGCAGCGGGCGGCTTATGAACGCCATGGACACGCAACCGACATACGCGCCGCTCCTCAACCTTGTCCGTCTGCCGCATGGCGAAGGCCTCGACCTGCCTGCCTACGAGAGCGAGGGTGCCGCCGGCATGGACCTGCGCGCCGCGGTCGGGGACGGCGAACAGCTCGTTCTGCGGCCGCTCAAGCGGATGCTGGTGCCGACCGGCTTCATCTTCGAGATCCCGCGTGGCTACGAGGGGCAGATTCGCCCACGCTCGGGACTTGCCTTCAAGCACGGCATCACCTGCCTCAACGCACCTGGCACGATCGACAGCGACTATCGCGGCGAGGTGAAGGTGCTGCTTATCAATCTCAGCGAAGGCGACTTCCTGATCGAGCGCGGCATGCGCATTGCGCAGATGGTGATCGCACCCGCCGTCCAGGCCGCGGTGCGGGAAACCGCGTCCGCAGGCGAAACCAGCCGCGGCAGCGGTGGTTTCGGCTCGACCGGCGTGAAGTGAGCGTTTCCGGACAATCGGCAATATCTCGCCATGTCCTGCCGCCTCGCCTCGTCAGGCGAGGGGTGGCAAGCGCCGCTTGACCGGCGTTGCCTTGATGAGGGACGTGTTCGTCTGCGCGCGCTCGGCTATCCTGTCGAGCAGCGCGTCCAGCTCCTCCATCGAACGCAGGCAAAGACGGGCGATGAAACAGTCGTCACCCGTCACCTTGTCGCACTCCACGCATTGCGGCATCGCCTGGATCAGGCGCTCGACGATATGCAACTGGCCGGGCAGGGGTCGGATGCGCACGATCGCCTGCAGCGCATAACCGAGAACGGCCGGGTTGACCGCGACGGTGAAACCATCGATCACGCCGCGTTCCTCGAGCTTGCGCAGGCGCTCCGCCGTGCTTGGCGACGAGAGCCCCACCGCCGCCGAGAGCTCCTTCAGCGACAGGCGGGCATCGTCCGAAAGCAAGGCGAGCAGGCGCGAATCCGTTTCGTCCAACATCTGAACCTCTTAGGAAAAATCAGCCTTAGACTTCATGATAATTAGGCCATTCTGTGAAATTGCCTTCCAATCAGCATATCATCTGGCTTTCACGACTTCTACACTCCGTACAGACTTTTGAAGCGGAGACACGATCATGGAAAATTCACGCAGACGCGGCATCATCGAAATGGCTGCCGCAATGGCGATCTCCGGAACGATCGGCTGGTTCGTGACGATGTCCGGAAAACCGGTTGCCGACATCGTGTTCTGGCGTTGTGCAATCGGTGCCGCTGTCCTCGCGGCCGTCTGCTTCTCCATGGGAATGCTGAAGCGCGAATTCCTGCCGGCACGGCGTGTCGCGATCGCCATGCTCGGCGGCGTCGCGATCGTCATCAACTGGCTGCTGCTCTTTGCCGCCTATCCGATGGCGACGATCTCGGTTGCAACGACCGTCTACAATACCCAGCCTTTCATGCTGCTTCTCCTCGGAGCGATTGTCTTCCGCGAAAGGATCACCGGGGCGAAGCTCTTCTGGCTGCTGCTTTCCTTTGCCGGCATGGTCGCGATCGTCAAGGGAAAGCCGGCGCTCGGCGGTCCCGGCGGCGACTACGCGCTTGGGATCCTGCTGGCGCTCGGCGCCGCCTTCTTCTATGCCCTGGCCGCGATCGCCGCCAAGGGCCTGAAGGGCATGCCGCCGCACCTGATCGCGCTGATCCAGGTTTCGACCGGCGCCGCGATGCTCGCGCCTTTTGCGGATTTTTCCGCCCTGCCTGACGGATCGATTGCCTGGGGCAGCCTCGCGACGCTTGGCATCGTGCATACCGGCCTGATGTATGTCCTGCTCTACGGCGCCATCCAGAAGCTGCCGACGCATCTGACCGGTTCGCTCTCCTTCATCTATCCGGTGGCGGCGATCGTCGTCGACCGCATCGCATTCGGCCATGTCCTGCAGCCCCTTCAAATCCTCGGATCGGCCGTTATCCTGCTTTCCGCGGCCGGCATGACGCTCGGTTGGCGGCTGCCGTTCTCATCCCGTCTCCGCACTGAAGAAAGGATCTCCCCGTGATCACCTGCTATCTCCGCTACGTCATCGACCCCTACAAGCTCGCCGAATTCGAGCACTATGCGCGGCTCTGGATTCCGTTGGTCGAGCGGCTGGGCGGCCGGCATCACGGCTATTTCCTGCCGCACGAAGGCGCCAACAACATCGCATTGGCGCTGTTCAGCTTTCCGAGCCTCGCCGACTACGAGGCCTACCGGACGAGGATGGCGCAGGATGCGGATTGCAAGGCGGCATTCGACTATGCCGAGGAGACGCGCTGCATCCTGAGCTACGAACGAAGCTTCATGCGACCCCTGCTGGGCTGATTCCTGCCCCGCACGGCCGGTCGTTGCGCTGCGCTGTGAAATAATGATTTGCCGCGCGCCTGAACGGCACGCGAATTTTCCAAGCGGGCGGTCATCCATGATCGTTCGCACTCTGGCCTCCCTTCGCGTTTGACCCTACATTCGCCTCGAAACGAACAATCGAGGGAGCGAACAATGCCTGAGAACCGCAAGCCCGGCCGCGGCCGCGTCTATTCTTCCATCACGGAGACGATCGGCGACACACCGATCGTCCGGCTCGATAAGCTGGCGAAGGAGAAGGGCGTCAAGGCGAACCTGCTCGCCAAGCTGGAGTTCTTCAACCCGATCGCCTCGGTCAAGGACCGCATCGGCGTGGCGATGATCGAAGCCCTCGAAGCGCAGGGCAGGATTTCACCCGGCAAGACGACGCTCATCGAGCCGACGTCCGGCAACACAGGCATCGCACTCGCCTTCGCGGCCGCCGCGAAAGGCTACCGGCTCATCCTCACCATGCCGGAGACCATGTCGATCGAGCGGCGCAAGATGCTCGCCCTTTTCGGCGCGGAACTCGTCCTGACCGAAGGTCCGAAGGGCATGAAAGGCGCAATCGCCAAGGCCGAGGAACTGGCCGCGACGCTGCCGGATGCGATTATCCCGCAGCAGTTCGAAAACCCCGCCAATCCCGAGATCCACCGCAAGACGACGGCCGAGGAGATCTGGAACGACACGGATGGCGCGGTCGATATCCTCGTCTCGGGCATCGGCACGGGCGGCACGATCACCGGCGCCGGCCAGGTGCTGAAGGCGCGGAAACCGGGCTTGAAGGTCGTGGCCGTCGAGCCCGCCGACAGTCCGGTTCTTTCCGGCGGCAATCCCGGTCCGCACAAGATCCAGGGCATCGGCGCCGGTTTCGCGCCCGCCATCCTCGACACGACGGTCTATGACGAGGTCGTCACAGTCACCAATGACGAGGCGTTCGAACAGGCCCGGCTCGTCGCACGCCTCGAGGGCGTGCCGGTCGGCATCTCCTCGGGCGCGGCGCTGACGGCCGCCATCAAGGTGGGCATCCGGCCGGAGAACGCGGGCAAGACGATCGTCGTGATCATCCCGTCCTTCGCCGAACGCTACCTGTCGACGGCGCTTTTCGAGGGCCTCGGCGGCTGACGCCGACCGGGCCGCCGGTACCGGCGGCTCACGGTCTCCTTCAAACGCTGCCCCGGATGTCCGGGGCGGAGGCAGCGCGGAAAGCCCAAAGCCGCGCGCGGACACGGGCTTCAGGTGCGCAAAAACGCTGGAAACACCAGTGATTCCCCGGCGAGCGGCACGCCGCGGCAGAACATGAAGGCATCCTCGTCGGGCACCGTCTGCAACCGGGCGGCGAACCAGGCCGGCGGCGGCAGAAATCCGAACTCGATCCGCTCCACCCTGTCGTGGATGACCGCCCCGAGATGGGCCAACGGGTTCGGCGGCAGCTGTCCGACCCAGTCATGCACCCGCAAGATCCGCTTGTGCTCTGACACGACGATGACCGACCGGCCGCCATCGACGGACAAAGCACGGCCGACGTCGTTGCAGAGATACCAGAGCAGGATTGCCGGATCAGGCATGGCCGAGAGCGCGCCGCGATGCGGGAGCGAGCGGGCGCACAGGGCCTCGATCCGCAGGCGGTCGGCCGCGCACATCGGATCGAGCCCCGCTCCTCGTTCGACGGCGGGCAAAAGCACCTCCCTCACCCAGACGCGGGACGGCTTGACGGGTCGAAAACCGAACCGCGGGTAGAAGCCGGTGACCGTGGAATTTGCGAAAAGAAGAACCGGCAGATCGTCCGCGTCCGCCAGTGCGAGAACCCGACACATGAGACGGGCGGCAAGCCCCTTCCCCCGGCGGTCAGCGCGCGTCGCGACCGCGCCCAGTTGCAGCGCCGGCCTGACGATCCGCGCCGGTGAGGCGTCGCCGGCCTGTGCTCCCACGACGAGCTGCATGCGGCTGACGCCCACGGTCGAGACGATCGCCCCCCCTTCCACCAGGGCAAAAACCGTGTACCGCGCCGTCCAGCCGCCCGCCTCTGCCCAACCGGCAAAGTCTATGCCGTCAAATTCCTCGGATACATGGCGGAAAAACACCGCATGCCACGCAACGTCCTGCCAGCCGATTTCCACGATCTCCGGGCTCATACCGAATCCACCCAACGTCCGGCGGCCCTCAAGGCCGCCGATCGGCATCAAGCCCCACAGGTCTCTCCGTCCGCATAGCGGACATTCTCAAAGGCCGCTTTCCACCGCGCCTTACCGACAGATGGCGAAAACGAAAGCTCTACCCAAGCGCGTCTGGCGGTCCCGGACATACGGGCTTCCGGATCGAATGCGCGCGACTGCGAAAACGGCCAATCCCGACGGCTTTCGCCCACCCGACGATAGTTCGCTCTCACATTCGCCGGCGCAACTCAAGCCGCCACGGCCAGGCGCTCGCCGGCGATGCGGTAGGATATCGCCTCGGCGAGGTGGATGCGGCCGACGGTTTCCTTGCCGTCGAGGTCGGCGAGCGTGCGTGCCACCTTCAGCACCCGGTGATATCCGCGGGCCGAGAACTTCATCTTCTCCGCCGCGTCCCGCAACAGCTGCAGGCCGCCCGCATCCGGCTCGGCGATCCGCTCGATGAGCGCGGTCGAGGCGCGCGCATTCGTGCTGAGCTGCGGCATGCCGAGCGCCAGGAAACGGTCGCGCTGGATCTGCCGCGCGCGGGCGACGCGCATGCCGACCGCCGCGCTCGTCTCGGCCGGAACGGGCCGGATAAGGTCACTTGCCGACACGGCCGGAACATCGATGCGGATGTCGATCCGGTCCATCAACGGGCCGGAGATGCGGGCCTGATAGTCGGCCATGCAGCGCGGACCGCGGGCACAGCTGTGCCCGGGTTCGCCGGCCATGCCGCAACGGCAGGGATTCATGGCGGCGACGAGCTGGATCGCTGCCGGATAGGTGACCCGATGATTGGCCCGGGCAATCACGCATTCGCCGGTTTCGAGAGGCTGGCGCAGGGCATCCAGCGCCTGCGGCGTAAATTCCGGAAACTCGTCCAGGAACAGCACCCCGTGATGGGCGAGCGAGGCCTCGCCCGGCTTCGCTCTGAGGCCGCCGCCGATGAGCGCCGCCATGGTCGCAGAGTGATGCGGCGCACGATAGGGACGCCGGTCGGACAATTTTCCGCCGGCAAGCTGTCCGGCGATCGAGTGGATCATCGATACGTCGAGCAGTTCGGCAGGCGACAGCGGCGGCAGGATGGAGGGGAGCCTGGCGGCAAGCATCGACTTGCCCGAACCGGGTGGGCCGACCATGAGCAGATTGTGCCCGCCGGCGGCCGTCACCTCGAGCGCCCGCTTGGCGCTCTCCTGCCCCTTGATATCGGCGAGATCCGGAAGGTTGGCGGGTGCGGCACGGATCGCCGGCTCGGGACGTGCAAGCACCTGCGTGCCGCGGAAGTGGTTTGCAAGTGCAATGAGGCTTCGCGGCGCCAGAATGTCGATGTCGGCACCCGCCCAGGCCGCTTCCGCGCCGCTGTCTGCCGGGCAGATCAGGCCCTTGCCGAGCGCGTTGGCACTGATCGCGGCCGGAAGGGCGCCGGCGATCGCCGCGATCGTGCCGTCGAGGTTGAGCTCGCCGATGACGACATAGCCGTCGAGCGCGTCGCCGGGAATGGCCCCCAGCACGGCCATCAGGCCGAGCGCGATGGCGAGATCGAAATGGCTGCCTTCCTTGGGCAGGTCTGCCGGCGCGAGATTGACGGTGACCTTCTTATGCGGCAGGGCGAGCCCGGAGGCATGCAGCGCCGCCTGCACCCGCTCCCGGCTTTCGGCGACCGCCTTGTCCGGCAGACCGACGATGTGCATGTTGACCTTGCCGGGCGCCACCATGACCTGCACATCGACAGGAAGGCCCTCAATGCCCTGGAATGCCACCGTACTGACACGCGCGACCATATCCGCCCCCTGGTGCCGGCTTGGACAGCGGCCCTGTCCCCGGCCGCGCAGCCCATCATGGGTTGCAAGGCGAAATCTTGCACGGAATTTAGAATAAAACAAGAACAATCATCGAACAGAATCACGAAATTTCCCCGCTGGAGTTGCATGCGGGTTGTGTCGTGAGAACAGGCAAAGCGCTGCGCGGGCCTGCCCCGCCGAGCGGCCGCCGTTCAGCGTTTGCGTTCGATCGCGTCCCAGAGCAGCGCGGCGATGTCGGCGCCACCGAACTTCTGCACCTCGCGAATGCCGGTCGGCGAGGTCACGTTGATCTCGGTCATGTAGTCGCCGATGACGTCGATGCCGACCAGCAGGAAGCCGCGTTCGCGCAAAGCCGGCCCGATGCGCGTGCAGATCTCCTTTTCGCGCGCGGTCAGTTCGGTCGGTTCGGCGCGTCCGCCGACATGCATGTTGGAGCGGCTGTCATGCTCGGCCGGCACGCGGTTGATGGCACCGGCCGGCTCGCCGTCGACCAGAATGATGCGCTTGTCGCCCTTGCGCACATCCGGCAGGTATTGCTGGGCGATGAAGGGCTCGCGGAACATCTGGCCGAACATTTCCAGCAGTGAGGAGAGGTTGCGGTCGTCCTTCGTCGAGTGAAACACGCCGGCGCCGCCATTGCCGTAGAGCGGCTTCAGGATCATGTCGCCCATTTCATCGCGGAAGCGGCGGATCTCTGCGGGATCGCGGGTGATCAGCGTCGCCGGCATCAGGTCGGCAAACTCGGTGACGAAGATCTTTTCCGGCGAATTGCGCACCCAGGCCGGATCATTGACGACGAGCGTCTTCGGATGGATGCGCTCCAGGAGATGCGTCGACGTGATATAGGACATGTCGAAGGGCGGGTCCTGGCGCAGCAGAACGACGTCCATGGTCGAGAGATCGATGCGTTCCGGCTCGCCAAGCGTGAAATGGCCGCCTTTCACGTCGCGCAGTTCCATCGCCTCGACGGTGGCATAGACCTTGCCGTCGCGCAGGCTGAGGCGATCGGGCGTGTAGTGGAAGAGCCTGTAGCCGCGAGCCTGCGCTTCGAGGCTCATGGCGAAGGTCGAGTCGCCGGCGATGCTGATGGTGGACACGTGGTCCATCTGGACCGCGACGTTCTTAATCTTTGCCATGGAATGTTCCCTGAGAAGTGCCCGTCAGATTTAGGGTGGCGAACGGTCGAACGCAACCGCCATGGCGCGTTCGCGTTGCGGCCCGATCGTCCGCGGCTCGTCGCCAGTTCGGCAGGCAGTGGATGTGGAACGGCTCTGTCTCGACAAACTCGACCGTCGCGTCGGCGGCATGGGTGTTGTCCTGGCCGTTGCCGGTGGCGTCGTCGCCCTCGCAGTCCTGCGAGGGCACGCGACGGCCGAAGCGAAACGACGTTCGCCTCGCGGCCAGCCGGGTCAGGCGGCGAGGCCGCCGCGGTCCTGCGAGGAGCGCAACAGGTCGCGCAGACGGTAGGCCAT
>NZ_JAKGBU010000103.1 GCF_021555155.1 Rhizobium alarense | reverse complement strand
TCGTCCGCGAGATAGCCGATCAGCGCGGTCATGGCCCGGTAGTTGGCCCGGCAGATCAGCGTCGTGCCGCGCCGTTCCTGCGTCACCAGGCCGGCATCCATCAGCTTTCGGCAGTGATGCGACAGGGTGGAGGCCGGGATGTCGAGCGTCTGCTGCAGGCCGCCGACCGGCAGCCCGTCGATACCGGCGCGCACCAGCGCGCGGTAGAGCCGCAACCGTGTCGGGTTGCCGAGGGATTCCATCTGCGAGGCAGCTAATTCGATGTTCATGGAATTAATCATTGGCTCTCGCGCCGCACCTGTCAAGCCATATTTCGAACTTCGTAGAAATAGCGGCAGTGAACACATGCGATTGACAGTATCCATAATTCCAGTATTCTGGATATATGGAACAAGAAAACGCCATTCTCGCTCTCGCGGCGCTTGCCCAGTCGACCCGGCTGGAGACCTTCCGCCTGCTCGTCGAGCAGGAGCCGGAGGGCATGGCGGCGGGTGACATCGCCCGCACGCTCGCCGTGCCGCAGAACACCATGTCGGCACATCTGAACGTGCTGTCGCGCGCCGGGCTCGTGACCTCCGAGCGCCGCAGCCGCCTCATCGTCTACCGTGCCGATGTCGCGCGGCTGCGCGATCTCACTTTGTTTCTCGTCAAGGATTGCTGCGGCGGCGACGCCAGCCTCTGCGCGCCGTTGATCGCCGAACTCACCCCCTGCTGCCCGCCCCTGAAGGTGTCGCCATGACCAAATCGACATTCAACGTGCTTTTTCTCTGCACCGGTAATTCCGCCCGTTCCATCATCGCCGAGAGCGTGCTGCGCAAGGACGGCGCCGGCAAGTTCAACGCCTTTTCCGCCGGTAGCCAGCCGAAGGGGGAAGTGCACCCCTATGCCATCGAGACGCTTGTCGGCCACAAATATCCGGTCGACGGACTGCGTTCGAAAAGCTGGGATGAATTCGCCGTCGCCGGCGCGCCCCAGCTCGATTTTGTCTTCACGGTCTGCGACAACGCTGCCGGCGAGGCTTGTCCTGTCTGGCCCGGCCAGCCGATGACCGCCCACTGGGGTGTCGAAGATCCGGCCGCCGTCCAGGGCACCGTGACCGAGAAGCATTTCGCCTTCGCCAACACGCTGCGCTACATGAAGCTGCGTATCGCCGCCTTCGCTGCGCTGCCGATCGAAAGCCTCGAACGCATGAGCCTTTCGGCGAAGCTGAGGGAGATCGGCCAGATGGAAGGTTCGACCGTGAGGAGGTCCGACGTCGCATGACCGCTCCCGTCGATATCGTCATCTACCACAATCCGGACTGCGGCACCTCGCGCAACACGCTGGCGATGATCCGCAACGCCGGCATCGAGCCGCATGTGATCGAATATCTGAAGACGCCGCCGAGCCGGCCGCTGCTCGAGCAGTTGATCGTCCGCATGGGGATTTCCGTGCGCGATCTGCTGCGCGAGAAGGGCACGCCCTATGCCGAGCTCGGCCTTGACGATCCGTCGCTGGCGGACGCCGCGCTGGTGGATGCCATGATGGAGCATCCGATTCTCATCAACCGGCCGATCGTCGTGTCGCCGCTCGGCGTGAAGCTCTGCCGTCCGTCGGAGGCCGTGCTGGACATCCTGCCGGCACCGCAGCAGCATGCCTTCGCCAAGGAGGACGGCGAACAGGTCGTCGACGCCGCCGGCCGCCGGGTCGGCTGATCCGCCGGCCGCCGGGTCGGCTGATCCGCCGGCCGTTCTTGTTTTCCGCGGCCCATGCGGCCGCCAGCCCGTTTGATTGGAGCACGCCATGCGTCCCGCCGCGCCGAGCCTTCGACTGTCCTTCCTCGACCGCTATCTCACCGTCTGGATCTTCGCCGCGATGGCGCTGGGTCTCGCCCTCGGCACGCTGTTCGAGGGCCTGCCTGCCGCGCTCGACAGCCTCTCCTTCGGCACCACCAACGTGCCCATCGCCATCGGCCTCATCCTCATGATGTACCCGCCGCTCGCCAGGGTGCGCTACGAGGAACTGCACCGGGTCTTCGAGGACCGGCGCGTGCTGGTGCTGTCCCTCGTGCAGAACTGGCTGATCGGCCCGGTGCTGATGTTCGTCCTCGCCGTCCTCTTCCTGCGCGACCAGCCGGAATACATGACCGGCCTCATCCTCATCGGCCTTGCCCGCTGCATCGCCATGGTGCTCGTCTGGAACCAGCTGGCGCGCGGCGACAACCAGTATGTCGCCGGCCTCGTCGCCTTCAACTCGATCTTCCAGATCCTGTTCTTCTCGGTCTATGCCTGGTTCTTCCTCTCCGTGCTGCCACCCTTCTTCGGCCTCGAGGGCAGCGTCGTCGACGTCTCCGTCTGGACCATCGCCGAGGCGGTGCTGATCTATCTCGGCATTCCCTTCCTCGCCGGATACCTGACGCGCCGCCTGCTCGCCAAGGCGAAGGGCGAGGTCTGGTACGAGGAGGTCTTCCTGCCGAAGATCGGGCCGATCACGCTTGTGGCGCTGCTTTTCACCATCGTCGCGATGTTCAGCCTGAAGGGCGGCGACGTGGTGCGCCTGCCGCTCGACGTGGTGCGGATCGCGATCCCGCTGACGATCTATTTCCTCGTCATGTTCACCGTCAGCTTCGTCATGGCGAAGCTGATCGACACGGACTACCCGCGCTCGACCGCCGTCGCCTTCACCGCCGCCGGCAACAATTTCGAGCTCGCCATCGCCGTCGCCATCGCCGCCTTCGGGCTTGCCTCGCCGGTCGCCTTCGCCGCCGTCATCGGCCCGCTCGTCGAGGTGCCGGTGCTGATCCTGCTCGTGCAGCTCGCGCTCTGGCTCGGCCGCCGTTATTTCCCCGGCTCCGCTCCCGAGGCGGTCCCGTCGCGGGTGTGAGGCGTCTCACATCTGCGCCGACATGCCGCCGTCGACCGTCAGCGTCACGCCGTTGACAAAACTCGAGGACGGTGCGGCGAGGAAGAGCGCGGCGGGTGCGATCTCCTCCGGTCGCCCCCAGCGCCTCAGCGGAATGCGCATGTCGACGAAGGCCTGCACCTTCGGGTCGTCGGCGAGCCTCCGGTTGGGTTCCGTCACGAACCAGCCGGGCGCGATCGCGTTGACGGTGAGCCGGTCCGAGCCGTGCTCGACGGCGAGCGAGCGGGTCAGCGCATCCAGTCCGCCCTTCGACGCAGTATAGGCCGGGTCCGGCGTCCGGGCGATCGACGCGGCGATGGAGGTGACGAAGACCAGCCTGCCGGCATCCGAACGGGCAAGATGCGGCAGCGCGGCGCGGGCGAGCCGGTAGGCTGCCGTGAGGTTGACGTCGACGATGCGCCGGAAGGCGTCCGCATCGAGCTCGGTCGTCGGCCGCCGGTCGCGGATGCCTGCCGCATGCACCACGACGTCAAGTCCGCCAAGCCGCTGCGCCGCCGTCCCGACGATCGTCTCCGCCATGTCCTGCAGATCCCCGGCGATCGACACCGCGCCGGCGCCCGCGTCCGTTGCGGAGAGCGCCTGCGCGGCCGTTTCCAGCGCATCGGGATCCCGCCCGTTCAGCGCCACATGCGCGCCGGCTGCGGCGAAGGCCCGCGCGATCTCCAGCCCGAGACCGCGGCTCGCGCCGGTGACAAGCACCCGCCGGCCGGTGAAATCGAAAAGGGGTGAGGGCATGGTCGCTCCTGTCAGTGCGTCGCGGACCGGGGAAACCTAGTCGATTTCCGCCCCCCGGCGAGCCTTCTTTTCGCAACAATTTAATGGATTGTTAAAGGACATCCTCAGGAGAGTTTTCCTATGGCGCTTGGCGCTTCGCATCGGTTGCAGGACGGCATCGACGCCGTCGAGACCATGACCCGTTTCGCGCTCGCCGTCCTGGCGCTGGCGTCCGGCGTCTATACCTATCTCGGCGTGCGCAGCATCCTCGATGGTTCGGCGACCGTCGTCTTCTTCGCCGCGATCATCTATTCGAGCGCCGTCTCGGTGGCGATCTACGCCTTCTGGACCTACATGGCGCGCTTCTATCCGCATGTGACGGGTGCTGCCGGGCGCGGCGCCATGCTCGGCATCATGGCGCTCGGCTGCGCCATGATCATCGCCATGTCGAGCTGGCTCAACGCCGCGGCGCTCGCGGGGTCCGCGGCTCTCGAGCAGCACCTCGCCGAGACGCTGGAGGACTATACCGGCGACCTCGACCGGGCGCACCAGAATGCGCTGGCCGCCCAGAGCCTGCTGCCGGACATCAGGCGCGCCTCGGAACGCTTCGCGCGGCTGGCGCAGGACGAGCGCGAGACGGGCGCGCTCACCGGCACAACCGGCTCGGGCAGCGTCGTGCAGCTGCTGACCCAGATGGCCGCCCAGCTCGACGAACTGTCGAACGGCATCGTCGCCTCGCGCGAGCGGGTCGCCGAGCTCTTCGAGACCGGCCGCACCAATCTTTCCGCCATGCGCGGGCTCGTCACCGCGCCCGGCGCCATCGAGCCGCGCGCCGACAGCTTCGCCTCGGAAGTCGTGGCGCTGACGGGCGTTATCGCCTCGCTGGAGCAGACCTCCATCGCCGCCTCCGTCAAGCGCGCGGCGGACGACCTGTCTCTCGGCTTCATCGCACCCGTCGCGAGCGGCACGGAAGCCGACCTCGCCAACCGGCAGGATCAGGTGATGGAGACGATCCGCACGTCGGTGGCGGCGCAGTCGAAGGTCCTTTCGGAGGCGGCCGACGAGATCCTCGGCCGCGAGTCGGTCTCCGAGCGCCGCTTCGTGCCGCTCTCCTCGGCGGAAGCGGTGCTGCGCTATGCCGGCGATTTCATCCCGAGCTGGGCCGGCGCCATTTCCATCGACCTGCTGCCGGCGGTGCTGATCTTCATCCTTGCCGCGGTGCATGGCGCGCTCAGGCGCCAGGGCGAACGCCTGCCCTTTGCAAGCCGCATCACGGCAGCCGAACTGCTGGAGGCGCTTGCCGTTCAGAGGGAGATCGCGCAGCGGTCGGGCATCGACGACCTCGGGGCGATCGTCGCGGATCGCGAGGAGCCCTCCAACATTACCAGCCTCGACGTTTCCGGCAAGGGCGGCCGGAAGGGGCCGACGCCGTGACGGCGCGCGCCCGGCAGCGGATCGCCGGCTGGCTGAAACGCACGGATGACGGCCAGGTCATGCGCTATGCCTTCGGCGCCCTGACGGCGCTCGCCGTCGTCTTCGCGATCACCGACTATCGCGAGATCGCCGCGGCGGCGTCCGCCATGCAGCCCGTCGCGCTGCCGGGCGAGACGGACGGCCTGCCGCTGCTCGCGCCGGCGCTGACCGAGGGCGAGCCGCAGGCGATGCCGGGCGAACTGACGAGCGAGCGGACGACGCTTCGTCAGCCGATCGCCTTTTCGCTCCGGCCGGGTGGCGTACTGCTGGCGCGCGGCACGATGGATATCGGGGCGTCCGGACGCTTCGCGGCCGAGATCGCCGACCGCGGCGAATATGTGAAGACGGTGGCGCTCGATTCCCCCGGCGGTTCGGTGGAGGACGCGCTTGCGATCGCGGCGCTCGTGCGCGAGAAGGCCTATGCGACCCGCGTTCCGGCCGGCCATCTCTGTGCCTCCTCCTGCCCGATCGTGCTTGCCGGCGGGGTCGGGCGGTCGGCGGAGGAGGGCGCCGTCGTCGGCGTGCACCAGGTCTTCGGTGCCGGCGCCGCGCGGCCTTCGGCGGAACAGGCGATGTCGGACGCGCAGCGCACGACGGCCAGGGTGACACGGCATCTGAAGGACATGGGCGTCGATCCCGCGCTCTGGCTGCACGCGCTCGATACGCCGCCGGATCGGCTTTATTACCTCTCGCCGGAGGAGATGCGGCACTACGGGCTCGTCACCGCGGAGGCGGTCGCAGCGGCGCAATGAGGCCGGCTGGAACTTTCGCGCCGAGCTGAAGTTGTTCCCTGGAGAGAATCCAAAGAGGAGCGACATGCGATGAACCGGCATCTCGACGAACGCGGCGATCCGGAGGGCCTGACCCACGATCCGGCGCGCAAGGCCTATTCGGCGCGCGAGGCCCGCCAGGGTTTTCCCGGCCTGCCGGTGCTCAAGGTTCTGGGCGCCAGCCTGCTCCTCGCCTTCGTGGTCTGGGGCGGCGTGGAACTGTGGGGCGAGGGCGCCGACACCGACGGCAGCACCGACGCCACCCGGACCTCGTCCACCGCGAGCGACACCGCTGCGCCAGGCGATCAGCCGACCGTGGACGGGACACAGCAGAACGCGCCGGTCGACGAGGATCCGACCGCGCAGTCCGGCACGGGCGGCGAGAGCCAGCAGGTGACGCCGGACGGCACGCAGAACTGATCCTGACGGCGCGGGCGGCGTTCAGACCAGCCGGTAGGGCGTCGCCTCGCGCAGGTTGTGGTCGACGACGAGCTTGCGCTTGAAGGGAGGAACGGCGCGGCTGGCGCAGTTTGGCCGCTCGCAGATGCGGCAGGAGATGCCGATCGGCTCGAAGGCGGCACGGTTGGTGATGTCGAGATCGTCCGCATAGACGAAGGCATCCGCATAGGAGATCTCGCAGCCGAGCGCCAGCGCATAGGTCGGTTGCGCCGCACGGAAGCCGCCGCTCCCCTTCGTCACCTGCATGGCAAGACAGAGATAACGCACGCCGTCCGGCGTCTCGGCAAGCTGCCGGATGATGCGGCCCGGCGTCTCGAAGGCCTGGTGCGCGTTCCAGAGCGGGCAGGCGGCGCCGAAGCGGGCGAATTGCAGCTTGGCGGCGCTGTGGCGCTTGGTGATGTTGCCGGCCCGGTCGATGCGGGCGAAGAACACCGGCACCCCCTTCAACCCCGGCCGCTGCAAGGTCGACAGCCGGTGGCACACCTGCTCCAGCGAGGTGCCGAAGCGGGCGGCGAGAAGCTCGATGTCGTGGCGCAGGTCGCGCGCCGCCGTCAGGAACGCCCGGTAGGGCAGAAGCAGCGCGCCTGCGAAATAGTTCTGCAGACCGGTGCGACAGATTTCGTGGGCTTCCTCGGTCCTGAAACCCGCCTCCCCGGCGATCCGGTCGATCTCCCGCCAGCCGTGAAGCTGGGCGATCTGCAGCGCGATCTGGAAATCGCGCGTCGGCGCCGGCGCGAAGGGGTTGATCGTCAGCACCCGCGTCTTCGGATCGAAGCGCCGCAGCGCCTCGCTGCCCGGCGCTCCGCGCGCCACGCGCACGCCGAAATGTTTGTCGAGATAGCCGGTCAGGGCGATGGCGTTATCGCCGTCGCCGATGTCGAGTTCCGCCGCCAGCGTCTCCGCCATGATGTCGATGTCATGGATGTAGTTGTCGACGAAATGAAAAAAGTCGCGCACCTCCTCGTAGGGTGTCGTCTCCGTCGTGCCGGAGCCGCGCCCCAGCGTGTCGTCGACGCCCGCCAGCTGCTCGCTGTTGCGGCGATAGGCCTGGTGGCAGGCGATCAGCGCGTGCGCCAGCCCCGGCGCATTCTGCGTCACCAGCTTCAGTTCCTGCAGGCTCGGGGCGTAGCCCTCGAAGAGCGGATCGGTCAGCGCCTCGGTGAGCGCCGACAGCAGCCGGTCGACCTCGCCGCTCGCGAGATCCGTGATGTCCATGCGGAATTTTTCGGCAAGCGCCAGCAGGACGGTCGCCGAAACCGGCCGCTGGTTGTTCTCGATCTGGTTGAGATAACTCGTCGAGATGCCCAGCCGTTCGGCGAACTGGCCCTGCGTCGCCGTATTGGCGAGGCGCAGATCGCGCACCTTGCGCCCGATGAAGAGTTTGCCCGTGGCCATAGTTTCGCAACTTCGCAAATTGCAGTTCGCATATTCATAAATCTGCAAGCACACACATTCAAATGTTTTCGCATCGCCCGGAATGCGCTAGCGTCCGGCACCTGTGAAATGAGGAGGGGACATGCGCGTGGTTCTCGAACAGCTCGAAGCGCGCCGCGCCGAGGCGCATCTCGGCGGCGGACAGCGGCGGATCGACGCCCAGCACGGCAAGGGCAAGCTGACGGCGCGCGAGCGCATCGACGTGCTGCTCGACGAGGGCTCCTTCGAGGAATACGACATGTATGTCACGCACCGCTGCGTCGATTTCGGCATGGCGGGCGAGAAGGTGCCGGGCGATGGCGTGGTGACCGGCTGGGGCACGATCAACGGCCGGCAGGTCTATGTCTTTTCCCAGGATTTCACCGTGCTCGGCGGCTCGCTGTCGGAGACGCATGCCCAAAAAATCTGCAAGATCATGGACATGGCGGTGCGGAACGGTGCGCCGGTCATCGGCCTCAACGATTCCGGCGGTGCGCGCATCCAGGAGGGCGTCGCCTCGCTCGCCGGCTATGCGGAGGTCTTCCGCCGCAATGCCGAGGCCTCCGGCGTCATCCCGCAGATTTCCGTCATCATGGGTCCCTGCGCCGGCGGTGCCGTCTATTCGCCGGCGATGACCGACTTCATCTTCATGGTGCGCGACTCATCCTACATGTTCGTCACCGGCCCCGATGTGGTGAAGACTGTCACCAACGAGATCGTGACGGCCGAGGAACTCGGCGGCGCCCGCACGCATACCCAAAAATCCTCGGTCGCCGACGCGGCTTACGAGGACGACATCGAGACGCTGGAGCATGTGCGCCTGCTCTTCGATTTCCTGCCGCTCCACAACCGCGAAAAGCCGCCGGTCCGGCCCTTCCACGACGATCCGGCCCGCCTCGAGATGCGGCTCGACAGCCTGATCCCGGACAGCGCGGCAAAACCCTACGACATGAAGGAACTGATCCTGGCGCTCGCCGACGAGGGCGATTTCTTCGAGCTGCAGGCGTCCTTCGCGAAGAACATCGTCACCGGCTTCATCCGCATGGAGGGCCAGACGGTCGGCGTCGTCGCCAACCAGCCGATGGTGCTGGCCGGCTGCCTCGACATCGACAGTTCGCGCAAGGCCGCCCGCTTCGTGCGCTTCTGCGACGCCTTCTCGATCCCGATCCTGACGCTGGTCGACGTTCCGGGTTTCCTGCCGGGCACGGCGCAGGAATATGGCGGCGTCATCAAGCACGGCGCCAAGCTGCTCTTCGCCTATAGCCAGGCGACCGTGCCGATGGTCACATTGATCACGCGAAAGGCCTATGGCGGCGCCTATGACGTGATGGCCTCGAAACATATCGGCGCCGACGTCAACTATGCCTGGCCGAGCGCCGAGATCGCCGTGATGGGCGCCAAGGGCGCGACCGAGATCCTCTACCGCTCCGAACTGTCGGACCCGGAGAAGATCGCAGCCCGCACGAGTGAATACGAGGAGCGCTTCGCCAACCCCTTCGTCGCCGCCGAACGCGGCTTCATCGACGAGGTGATCAAGCCGCATTCATCCCGGCGCCGGATCGCCCGGGCGTTTGCGTCGCTGCGGAACAAGCAGGTGGATGTCAGATGGCGCAAGCACGATACGATTCCGTTGTGAGGAGACGTCATGCCGGTCGTCTTCAGATGGAAAGGGCATCGTTTCCTCTTCTACTCGAAGGAGATCGGAGAGCCACCTCATATCCATGTCCTGAAGGACGCCAAGCAGTTGAAAGTCTGGCTCGCAGACTTGCGGGTGGCCCGGAACGTCGGTTTTGCCGGCCACGAGGTGAATGCTATTCTGGAGGTGGTCGCCGAAAACCGGCAGACTTTCCTGGAGGCCTGGAATGACTATTTTGGACATTGACGACGCCCAGTTGCAGGTGTCCGGCGTTGACGTGACGCAAGATGCGCTGATCTTCGACATGAAGGACGGCCGGCGGATCGTCGCGCCGCTCTGGTGGTATCCGCGTCTTCATGCGGCATCGCCCGAGGCGCGCGGCAAATGGGAGATTCTGCCCTTTGGCGATGCCGTTGGCTGGGAAGACCTCGATGAATATATCAGCGCAAAGGCGCTTATCATCGGAGGTCCCGCCCCCGGCGCCGTCCCGCCCGCGGAAGCCGCCGAGTAGTGCGGACAATCACGACCAACCCCTCAAACCAACCCATTTTCATCACGAGGACATCATGACCGACGACACCAAATTCCCGCCCGAGAAGAACCTGCCCGCCGGCTATGTTCCGCCGAAAGTCTGGACCTGGGACAGCGAAAGCGGCGGCGCCTTTGCGAATATCAACCGGCCGATCGCCGGCCCGACGCAGGAGAAGGTCCTGCCGGTCGGCAAACATCCGCTGCAGCTCTATTCGCTCGGCACGCCGAACGGCGTCAAGGTGACGATCATGCTGGAGGAGCTGCTGGCGGCGGGTCACACGGGCGCGGAATACGACGCCTGGCTGATCAATATCGGCCAGGGCGACCAGTTCGGCTCCGGCTTCGTCGAGGTCAATCCGAACTCCAAGATTCCGGCGCTGATGGATCATGCGCCGAAGGACGGCGGCAAGCCGCTCCGGGTCTTCGAATCCGCCTCGATCCTTGTCTATCTCGCCGAAAAATTCGGCGCCTTCCTGCCGACGGCGCTTCGTTCGCGCACCGAGACGATCAACTGGCTGTTCTGGCAGATGGGCTCGGCGCCCTTCCTCGGCGGCGGCTTCGGGCATTTCTATGCCTATGCGCCGATGAAGATCGAATATGCCATCAACCGCTACGCCATGGAGGTGAAGCGCCAGATGGACGTGCTCGACCGGCATCTCGCCGACAACGAGTTCATGGCGGGCCGCGACTACACCATCGCCGACATGGCGATCTGGCCCTGGTACGGCCGGCTCGCCGCCAAGGACGCCTACAACGACGCCGGCGATTTCCTTTCGGTCGACGGGTACAAGCACGTCCAGCGCTGGCAGAGGCAGCTCGGCGAGCGGCCGGCGGTGAAGCGCGGCGCGATGGTCAACCGCATGTCGGGCGACCCCGCGACCCAGCTGCGCGAACGCCACGACGCTTCGGACTTCGAGACGAAGACCGAGGACAAGATCGCCACGGCGTGAGGAGACCTGCCATGCCCAGCCTGCCCGACATGACCAAGCACCGGGGCTTTCCCTCCGGCATGCCGGGCACCGGCGTGCAGTTCACCATCCGCCGCGCCAATCCGCGCGGCGTCACCCCGGTCAAGGCCCTGCCGCGCCGCGCCCGTCCGGGCACGGCCGAACACCGCATCGACGCCGCCTTCCTGCACGCGCTCTGGCACCATTTCGGGCCGGAACCCTTCGAGCGCGGCAATCTCGACGCCGCGCGGCTCTCGCTGCTCTTCGGCCGCGAGGTCGTGGCGGTCGACAAGGATTTCGACCCGCTGTCCTACGAGGCGATGCTGGTGATCGACGAGAAGGTGGCGCGGCAGAGTTTTCCGGAATCGTTCGAAGATGTGTTCGAGGTCTGACGCGGATGGCCAAGGATCCTCTCATGCCGAAACATCAGGGTTTCCCGGCCGGGCTTCCGGGCACGCAGTGGCAATATACCCTGCGCCGGGCAAATCCGAAGGTGACGCCCCTTACGAACTGGCCGCGCCACCGCACGATGGACCAGACGGTGGCTCTCGCCGATCTCGGTTTCGTCCAGGCGCTCTGGCAGTTCTTCGGCACGGAGCCCTTCGAGCGCGGCAATCTCGACGGCGAGCGCCTCTGCCGCCTCTTCGGCCGGGAGGTCATCGCGGCCGAACGCGGCTTCGATCCGCAATCCTATTTCGCCAAGCTCAAGCTCAATGAGCCGCTTGTCCGCAAGAACTTCCCGGAGGCCTTCGCCGACGTGAAGAACGAGCAGAGCGTCGCAAAGGGCTTGAGAAAAGCGAGCAGGGAATAGCGGGCGGAGAACGTTGGATGACGGGGGAGGGCTGTGACATGATCGTTTTGCGAGGCGGGCTTTCGATGTCGCTGCAAAAGGCACGCCGATGAGTGTCGAAACCAGGGTCTGGCCGACCGACCATGTGCACCCAGCCTTTCCGACCATCATCGAAACCCCGGCCGCGGGAGGCAAGCGCCAGTGATCTCCAAAATCCTCATCGCCAACCGCGGCGAGATCGCCTGCCGCGTCATCCGCACCGCCAAGTCCATGGGCATCGCCACCGTCGCCGTCTATTCCGATGCCGACCGCGATGCCATGCATGTGCGGCTGGCCGACGAGGCGGTGCATATCGGTCCGTCGCCGTCGTCGCAGTCCTATATCGTCATCGACAGGGTCCTGGAGGCGATCCGCAAGACCGGTACCGATGCGGTGCATCCGGGCTACGGCTTCCTGTCGGAGAACGCCGCCTTCGCCGAGGCACTGGAAAAGGCCGGCGTCACCTTCATCGGCCCGCCGGTCAAGGCCATCGAGGCGATGGGCGACAAGATCACCTCGAAGAAGCTCGCGGCCGAAGCCGGCGTTTCCACCGTGCCGGGACATATGGGCCTGATCGCCGATGCCGACGAGGCAGTGAAGATCGCCGGCGCGATCGGCTATCCGGTGATGATCAAGGCGTCGGCCGGCGGCGGCGGCAAGGGCATGCGCATCGCCTGGAACGACCAGGAGGCGCGCGAAGGTTTCCAGTCCTCGAAGAACGAGGCGAAATCCTCCTTTGGCGACGATCGCATCTTCATCGAGAAATTCGTGAGCGAGCCGCGCCATATCGAGATCCAGGTGCTCGGCGACAAACACGGCAACACGCTTTATCTCGGCGAGCGCGAATGCTCGATCCAGCGACGAAACCAGAAGGTCATCGAGGAGGCGCCGTCGCCCTTCCTCGACCAGGCCACCCGCAAAGCCATGGGCGAGCAGGCGGTCGCGCTGGCAAAGGCCGTTGGCTACCACTCGGCCGGCACGGTCGAGTTCATCGTCGACGGCGACCGCAACTTCTACTTCCTCGAGATGAACACCCGCCTGCAGGTCGAGCATCCCGTGACCGAACTCGTCACCGGCATCGACCTCGTCGAGCAGATGATCCGCGTCGCCTCCGGCGAAAAGCTCGCCTTCGGGCAGGACGAAGTGAAGCTGGACGGCTGGGCGATCGAGAGCCGGCTCTATGCCGAGGACCCCTATCGCAACTTCCTGCCGTCGATCGGCCGGCTGACGCGCTATCGCCCGCCGGCGGAAGGCAAACGCGCGGACGGAACCGTCGTGCGCAACGACACCGGCGTCTTCGAGGGCGGCGAGATTTCGATGTATTACGACCCGATGATCGCCAAGCTCTGCACATGGGCGCCCGACCGGCGCGCCGCCGTCGAGGCGATGAGCGAGGCGCTCGACGCCTTCGAGGTGGAGGGCATCGGCCACAACCAGCCCTTCCTCGCCGCCGTCATGCGGCAGGATCGTTTTCGCGCGGGCCGGCTGACGACGGCCTATATCGCCGAGGAATTCGCCGACGGTTTCCACGGCGTCAGCCCGGACGACGAACAGGCAAGGCTGCTTGCCGCCGTCGCGCTGCATGTGCACCAGACGCTGGAGGAGCGCGCTGCGAAAATTTCCGGCACGATCGGCAACCATCGCCGCGTCGTCGGCCGCGACTGGATCGTGCGCCTGGGTGACCGCGAGGTGGCCGTGTCCGGCGGGCTGTCGCCCGACGGCGCCCATGCGCGCTTTGCCGACGGCGCGTCGCTGTCGCTCGCCGGCGACTGGATGCCCGGCGATACGCTTGCCCGCTTCGAGGTCGGCGGCACGCATATGCAGGTCAAGGTCGAGCGCGTCGGCAGCGGCATCCGCCTGCGCTGGCGCGGCATCGACGTGGTGGCGACGGTGCGAAGCCCGCGCGTCGCCGAGCTCGCCCGCCTGATGCCGAAGAAGCTGCCGCCGGACACCTCGCGCATGCTGCTCTGCCCGATGCCCGGCGTGCTGACCGCCGTCAACGTGCGCGAGGGCGACACCGTCGAGGCCGGCCAGCCGCTTGCCACCGTCGAGGCGATGAAGATGGAAAACGTCCTGCGCGCCGAACGCCGCGGCACCGTCAAGCGCGTCGCAGCGGGGGCGGGGGCGAGCCTTGCGGTGGACGAGTTGATCATGGAATTCGAGTGATGGGATGGCTGTGCCGAACGCTTTCGACCACTATTGTGGGGCGAGACCTCAAAGTCCGAGTTTCTTCTTCTTGGCGGCGATCATCGTTTCGATCTCTCGCCTCGCGTCTTTCGGCTCTAGGAATTCGCCCTTCCGGCGCTCATCGAGCAAGGCTTTCAGTGCTTCAAGTTCCTGCTCGTCAAACGAGTGCTCGTCCTTTGCGGGCATCTGGTAGTTCTCCGATCGATATCCGGGTGCTGCCCTTCGATGGTACACCCTTCAGTTTAGCCAAGTCGTCCGCAAATCGTCTGGAATTGGAAAAATTTCATCCCCTTTCGTCCCCGCCTCTGAATCCTGTGCCTACACTGGCGCCGTCCCGTTATCGGATGCACCGGAAGGCGTTCCGGCGAGGCGGGGCCGGCACCGGTTGCGATGGGAAGACGCAGAGCGTCGCATCCGCGGTCCGCGAAAGTGCCGTCGGCCGGAGGGCGCAGCCCGGACGAGGTCTGGCGAAAGCCATAGGCGTGTGGAACACGGCGGCGGGCGAAATCCCCGTCGTCCTGCAAAACCCGGCGTAACGACGTTTCAAGCCGCGTCAAGTGCGCCGGACGAGGCATCGGGTGGAGCCGGTGTCATTCCCCGCCAAGACGGTGAGGCTGCGGGCAGAAACTGCTGAACGGGGCGCCGCGAGGTGCCATCGAATACTATAATTTCGCATGAGGCTCCCGAGGCGCCCCGTCCGAACCATCCGAGATCCCACGGCGTTTTGCGTGCGTGGACGCAACTGCATGACCGAGAGGTGACCCGATGACCGACAAGACCGCAAAGGACTGGGCGGAGCTCGCCGAGAAGGAGCTGAAGCGCTCGCCGGAGACGCTGGTCTGGCACACGCCTGAAGGTATCGACGTCAAGCCGCTCTATACGGTTGAAGACCTCGACAAGGCGGGCCATCTCGGCTCTCTGCCCGGTTTCGCGCCGTTCACGCGCGGCCCGCGCGCCACCATGTATGCCGGCCGGCCCTGGACGATCCGGCAATATGCCGGCTTCTCGACGGCGGAGGCTTCCAATGCCTTCTACCGCAAGGCGCTTGCCGCCGGCCAGCAGGGCGTTTCCGTCGCCTTCGACCTCGCCACCCACCGCGGCTATGACAGCGACCATCCGCGCGTCGAAGGCGATGTCGGCAAGGCGGGCGTGGCGATCGATTCGGTCGAGGACATGAAGGTGCTCTTCGACGGCATCCCGCTCGAAAAAATCTCGGTGTCGATGACCATGAACGGCGCCGTCATCCCGGTGCTGGCAAGCTTCATCGTCGCCGGCGAGGAGCAGGGCGTGTCGCGCGACCAGTTGTCGGGCACGATCCAGAACGACATCCTCAAGGAGTTCATGGTCCGCAACACCTATATCTATCCGCCGGAACCTTCGATGCGGATCGTCGCGGACATCATCGCATACACCGCGGCCGAGATGCCGAAGTTCAACTCGATCTCGATCTCCGGCTACCATATGCAGGAGGCCGGTGCGACGCTGGTGCAGGAACTGGCCTTCACGCTGGCCGACGGGCGCGAATATGTGCGCGCGGCGCTCGCCAAGGGGCTCGACGTCGATGCCTTCGCCGGGCGGCTCTCCTTCTTCTTCTGCATCGGCATGAACTTCTTCATGGAGGCGGCGAAGCTGCGTGCGGCGCGGCTGCTCTGGACCCGCATCATGCAGGAGTTCGAGCCGAAGAAGACCTCGTCGCTCATGCTGCGCACCCATTGCCAGACCTCCGGCGTCTCGCTGCAGGAGCAGGACCCCTACAACAACATCGTGCGCACCGCCTTCGAGGCGATGTCGGCCGTGCTCGGCGGAACGCAATCGCTGCACACCAACTCCTTCGACGAGGCGATCGCGCTGCCGACGGAGTTTTCCGCCCGCATCGCCCGCAACACCCAGCTCATCCTCCAGCATGAGACCGGTGTGACGAAGGTCGTCGATCCGCTGGCCGGCTCCTACTATGTCGAAAGCCTGACCAGCGAACTGGCCGAGAAGGCCTGGGCGCTGATCGAGGAGGTCGAGGCGATGGGCGGCATGACGAAGGCCGTCAATGACGGCCTGCCGAAGCGCCTGATCGAGGAGGCGGCGACGCGCAAGCAGGCGGCGGTCGACAAGGGCGAGGAGGTGATCGTCGGCGTCAACCGCTATCGCCTCGACGACGAGGACGCGATCGACATCCTCGACATCGACAACACCGCCGTGCGCC
>NZ_JAKGBU010000102.1 GCF_021555155.1 Rhizobium alarense | reverse complement strand
CCAGCAGGTCGGCGTTGAGCCGGTCCTTGTGCGTATCGGTGATGCCGTGCGGTGCGCCTTCGTAGACCTTGAGGATCGCGTGCGGCACGAGTTTCTTCGAGGCGCGGCCGGCGGCGTCGATCGGAACGATCTGGTCGTCGTCGCCGTGGATGATGATCGTCGGCACGTCGAACTTCTTCAGGTCCTCCGTGAAGTCGGTCTGCGAGAAGGCGACGATCGAGTCGTAGGTGTTCTTGTGGCCGCCCATCATGCCCTGCAGCCAGAACGAGTCGATCATGCCCTGCGACGGCGTGGCGCCTGGCCGGTTGAAGCCGAAGAACGGACCGGATGCGATGTCCTTGTAGAGCTTCGAGCGGTCGACGATGCTTGCCGCCTGCAGGCCGTCGAACACGTCCTTCGGCAGGCCGCCCGGATTGGCCTGCGTTCTGACCATCAGCGGGGGCACCGCCGAAATGAGGCCGGCCTTCCTGACGCGGCCGGTGCCGTGACGGCCGATATAGCGGGTGATCTCGCCGCCGCCGGTGGAGAAGCCGGCAAGGAAGATATCCCTGAGGTCGAGCGCGTTGATCACGTCGGCCAGGTCGTCGGCATAGTGATCCATGTCGTTGCCGTCCCAGGGCTGGCTGGAACGGCCGTGGCCGCGCCGGTCGTGGGTGATGACGCGGAAGCCGTTGCTGGCGAGGTGGAAGGCCTGCGCCTCCCAGCTGTCGGAGGACAGCGGCCAGCCGTGGCTGAGGACGACGACGGGGCCGTCCTTCGGACCCCAGTCCTTGTAGTAGATTTCGACGCCGTCGCGTGTGACGATCCTGCTGCCCATGATGGTTGCTCCTGTGCTCTGGTTTGCGGTGGAAGCGGCGTCAGCCGCCTTTGCGGGGGACTGGAAGGCGTTGACGGCGGCGGCCGTGGCCGCGGCGCCGAAGGCGCCGGCAAGCATCGTGCGGCGCGAGACCGTGGCGGCCGCTGCGGTGGCTTCTGACTGTGTCATCTCGGTAATCCCTTCTGATCGTTTGCTGAAGTCAAGGCTTCCGTTCCGAAGCTGTGATTGAATTAATACGTCCGGCCGCCTACCTTCTCGACCGGCAAAGCTGACAACGATGGGGGCAGAAGTGACAAATGCCGCGACCGGCGAACCGGCTGAGATCGGCATCGTCGTGCACGAGGAGGCGCTGATGTCGGCGGTCTATGGCCTCACCGACATGTTCAACGTCGCCAACCTCCAGAGCACGGAACATCATGGGAAGCGCGCGCCGCAAATCCGGGTGAGCCACTGGAAACTCGGTGCGGACGGCTCCGTCACGCGCGGCTTCGACAGCCACCCGTCACTGCCGGCGGCCGCGCTGTCGGCGCTCATCCTGCCGCCGACGCTGTCGGTCGAGTTGCAGATGAAGCGCGACCTCCGAGAGATATCCGCCTGGTTGCACCAGCGCCATGCGGAGGGAACCGTCGTCAGTTCCGTCTGCGGCGGTGCCTACCTGCTGGCGGAATCCGGCCTGGTGAAGGGGCGGGCGCTGACCACCCACTGGTCGCATGCCGAACAGATCGCCCGGCGCTTTCCCGAGGTGCAGGTCGACACCGACAAGCTGATGATCGACGAGGGCGACATCATCACCACCGGCGGCATGATGGCCTGGATCAATCTCGGGCTGAAGATGGTCGACCGCTTCATGGGCTCGACCGTGATGCTCGCCACCGCGCGTTTCATGGTCGTCGATCCGGGCGCACGCGAGCAGAGCTACTACAGCGTCTTCGCGCCACGCATGGACCACGGCGACATCGTGATCCTGAAGATCCAGCACTGGCTGCATGGCATCAGCACCAAGGGCATCACCGTCGAGGCGATGGCGGGCCGGGCGGGGCTCGGCGAGCGCACCTTCCTGCGCCGCTTCCAGAAGGCGACGGGCGTCAATCCGACGGAGTACTGCCAGCGGCTGCGGATCGCCAAGTCGCGCGAGCTGCTCGAGCGCTCCTATCTCTCCATCGAGCAGGTCGCCTGGCAGAGCGGCTACGACGACAGCAACGCCTACCGCAAGATCTTCCGCAAGATTCTCGGCATCTCGCCCAGCGAATACCGCATGCGCTTCTCGATTGCCGGCGGGCGGAGGCCGCCGGAGATCGAGGGAGCTGTCCCGGCCTGAGCCTCAGCGGGCGATGAGGTCGCGCATGATGGCGAGGATGCGCCGGTGCTGGTGGGCGTGGCGCGTGCGCACGTTGAGCGCGGCATAGACGGTCTGGGCGATCGGCTCGGCGCCGGCCACCCGGCTTGCCGCGCCGGTGCGCAACAGCCGCCTGGCGTCCGGTTCCATCACGAAGGCCGAGCCGCCGAGCTTCTGCATCAAGGCCAGGATCGCCGTCGTCTCGCCGCTCGCGATCGGTGCGGTCGCCAGATGCGGAAAGGCCTGGCGGTGCAGCCGCTCGAAGGCGGGCGAATAGTTTGCCTGGATATAATCCTCCGCCTTGACGTCCTCGATCCGCGTCGCCCTGTTGCTCATCATCTCGTAGCGCACCTCGCCGATGCGTTCGTAGTGGAGATCGGGCAGGAAATGCGGCGTGTAGAGGATCGCGAGGTCGAGGTCGCCGGCGCCGAGGTCGCGGTTCATCTGATTGGAATAGTCGATCTCCACATAGATCGAGGTCCCGGGCAGATCCCGGCGCACCGCCGCCAGCCAGTCGCCGGCATAATGCGCGGCGAGGTCGTGCTGCAGGCCGATGCGCATGGAACGCTCATAGGCGCCCGCCGTCTCCACCGCCCGTGCCGCCTCGTGCCATTGGTGCTGCAGGGCCTTTGCATGATCGTGGAAGCGAAGGCCGGCCGCCGTCGGCTGCGTGCCGCCCTTGTTGCGGGAAAAGAGCGGCCGGCCGAGCACCCCTTCGAGCGCCTTGATGCGGTGGGAGACGGTGGACTGCGTCAGGTTCAGCCGGTCCGCCGTGCGGTTGAAGCTCTTGGTCTCCATCAGGTCGAGATAGGTTTCGACGAGTTCGATCTGCATGCTCGGTGTTCCTGCGAGGCGATTGCCCGCCGCCCGCCAAACTAATCGAATTCTTCGATTAATAAAGCGAAATCCGTCCGCTTGCCGCGGCCCGGTTTGATTGCCACAAATCCCGGTGAAACGAGGGGAAGAGAATGTCCGGACTGCCGTCGCATGCGCGTGTCGTCATCATCGGGGGAGGTGCGATCGGTGCCTCGTCGCTTTACCATCTGGCAAAGGCCGGCTGGACGGACTGCGTGCTTCTGGAAAAGAACGAGCTGACGGCCGGCTCCACCTGGCATGCGGCCGGCAACGTGCCGACCTTCTCGTCCTCCTGGTCGATCATGAACATGCAGCGCTACTCGGCCTCGCTTTACCGGGAGCTTGGGCAGCGCGTCGACTATCCGATGAACTACCACGTCACCGGCTCGATCCGCCTCGGTCACTCCAAGGAGCGGTTGCAGGAGTTCAAGCGCGTCGTCGGCATGGGCCGTTACCAGGGCATGGACCTCGACATTCTCTCGCCCGACGAGATGCGCGGCAAATACCCCTTCCTCGAAACGCATGACCTGACCGGCGCGCTCTACGACCCCTATGACGGCGACATCGATCCGGCGCAACTGACGCAAGCCCTTGCAAAAGGCGCGCGCGACATGGGCGCGAAAATCATCCGCTTCTGCCCGGCCACCGGCGCGCGCCGCGAGGGCGACGAGTGGGTGATCTCGACGCCGCAGGGCGAGATCCGCTGCGAGAAAGTGGTCAACGCGGCGGGCTACTACGCGCGCGAGGTCGGAAAATGGTTCGGCCGCGACGTGCCGATGATGGTGATGAGCCACCAGTACATGCTGTTCGAGGAAATCCCGGAGCTCGCCGCCTGGACGAGGGAGGTCGGCCACAAGCTGCCGCTGCTGCGCGACGTCGACAGTTCCTACTATCTCCGCCAGGAGAAGACCGGCATGAATCTCGGTCCCTATGAGCGGAACTGCAAGGCGCACTGGGTGACGCCGGACGATCCGATGCCGGACGATTTTTCGTTCCAGCTCTTCCCCGACGATCTCGACCGGCTCGAATGGTATCTGAACGACGCCTGCGAGCGCGTGCCGATCCTCGGCACGGCCGGGCTGTCGCGCATGATCAACGGGCCGATCCCCTATGCGCCGGACGGCAATCCGCTGATCGGCCCGATGCCCGGCGTGCCGAACGCCTACGAGGCCTGCGTCTTCACCTTCGGCATCTGCCAGGCGGGCGGCGCCGGCAAGGTGCTGGCCGAATGGGTGACGGAGGGCGAGACCGAGTGGGACATGTGGTCCTGTGACCCGCGCCGCTATACGCGCTTTGCATCCGACATGGACTATTGCGTCGCCAAGGGCATGGAAATCTACGGCCACGAATATGCCATGCACTTCCCGAAACACGCCTGGCCGGCCGGGCGTGACCAAAAACTCTCGCCCATCCACGACCGCATCAAGGCGCTCGGCGCGCAGTTCAAGCCCTATAATGGCTGGGAGCGCGCCAACTGGTACGCCGCGCCCGGCGACGACACGTCCGAAGCATCGACCCAGACCTGGAACCGCGAAGGCCCCTGGCGCGCGCGCATCGAGGCGGAATGCCGCGCCGTTCACGCCGCCGCAGGTATTCTGGACCTTCCCGGCTTCTCGCGCTTCCGGGTAAAGGGCGAGGGGGCGACGGCATGGCTTTCGTCGCTCATTACCGGCAAGGTGCCGAAGCCGGGCCGCATTGGCCTTGCCTATTTCTCCGACGACAAGGGCCGCATCGTCACGGAAATGTCGGTGATGATGCTGGGGGAGGACTTTTTCTTCCTCATCACCGCCGCCACCGCGCAGTGGCACGATCTCGAATGGCTGCAAAAGCACGCTCCGAAGGATGCAGCCTTCACGATCGACGACGTGACGGACAGCTTCGCCTGCCAGATTCTCTCCGGCCCGAAATCCCGCGCCATCCTCGCGGAGGTGACGGATGCGGACCTCTCGAAGGGCTGGCTCACCCATCAGAGCTGCCGGATCGCCGGCCGCTGGTGCCAGCTCGTGCGCGTTTCCTTTGCCGGCGAACTCGGCTGGGAAATCCATACGAAGGTGGAAGATACGGCCGTCATTTTCGACGCCGTCTGGGAGGTGGGGCAGAAGCACGGCCTCAAACCCTTCGGCATGGAGGCGCTCGACTCGCTGCGCATCGAGAAGGGCTATCGCGCCTGGAAGGGCGACCTTTCGACCGACTACACCATCCTGCAGGGCGGTCTCGAGCGCTTCGTCGATTGGACCAAGCCGGACTTCAAGGGCAAGGCGGCGCTGGAGCGGGAGAAACAGCAGGGCGTTACGAAACGCTTCGTGACGCTGACGGTCGAAGCCGGCGACTGCGACGCGCCCTACATGTCGACGCTCTGGCACGGTGGCACCGTCGTCGGCGAGACGACCTCCGGCAACTGGGGTTATCGCGTCGGCAAATCCATCGCGCTCGGCATGCTGCGCGCCGACCTCGCCGTCGCCGGCACGGAAGTCGAGGTGGAAATCTACGGCGACCGTTTCAAGGCGACCGTCCAGCCCGACGGCCCGCTCTTCGATCCCGCAAATGAAAGACTGCGCGCATGACGAAGCTCATTCCCACCAAGGCGCGGGCCGTCATCATCGGCGGTGGCGTCTCCGGCTGTTCGGTCGCCTACCATCTCGCCAAGCTCGGCTGGACGGACGTGGTGCTGCTCGAGCGCAAGCAACTCACCTGCGGCACCACCTGGCATGCGGCGGGCCTGATCGGGCAACTGCGCGCCTCGCAGAACATGACGCGGCTCGCGAAATATTCGGCCGACCTCTACGTCAAGCTCGAGGCCGAGACCGGCATCGGCACCGGCATGCGCCAGTGCGGTTCCATGACCGTGGCGCTCACCGACGAGCGCAAGGAGGAAATCTACCGTCAGGCTTCGCTTGCCCGTGCTTTCGACATCGACGTGCGCGAAATCACCGTCGACGAGGTGAAGGCGCTCTATCCGCACCTCAATACGGCGGATGTGAAGGCGGCCGTGCACCTGCCGCTCGACGGCCAGTGCGACCCGGCGAACATCGCGATGGCCTTGGCCAAGGGCGCACGGCAGAACGGTGCGACGATCATCGAGGGCGTCAAGGTCACCTCGGTCGTGACCAAAGACGGCCGGGTGACGGGCGTCACCTGCGAGAGACAAGGCGAGACCTTTACGATCGAGACGGAAAACGTCGTCAATGCCGCCGGCATGTGGGGACGCACGCTCGCCGACATGTCGGGCGTCACCCTGCCGCTGCATGCCTGCGAGCATTTCTACATCGTCACCGAGCCGATCGCGAACCTGCAACGGCTTCCCGTGCTGCGCGTGCCGGACGAATGCACCTACTACAAGGAAGATGCCGGCAAGATGCTGATCGGCGCTTTCGAGTTGAAGGCGAAGCCGTGGGGCATGGAGGGGATTCGCGAGGATTTCTGCTTCGACCAGTTGCCGGAGGATTTCGACCATTTCCAGCCGATCCTCGAAAAGGCGATCGCCCGCATGCCGATGCTGGAGACCGCCGGCATCCACACCTTTTTCAACGGCCCGGAAAGTTTTACGCCGGATGACCGCTACTATCTCGGCGAGGCGCCGGAACTGAAGGGCTACTGGGTCGCCGCCGGCTACAATTCCATCGGCATCGTCTCCTCCGGCGGCGCGGGCATGGCGCTGGCGCAATGGATAAACGACGGCGAGGCGCCGTTCGATCTCTGGGAGGTGGATATCCGCCGCGCCCAGCCGTTCCAGAAGAACCGCGCCTACCTGAAGGACCGCGTATCCGAGACGCTCGGCCTGCTCTATGCCGACCATTTCCCCTACCGCCAGATGGCGACGGCGCGCGGCGTGCGCCGCTCGCCGCTGCACGAGCACCTGAAGGCCCGCGGCGCCGTGTTCGGCGAAGTGGCCGGCTGGGAGCGCGCCAACTGGTTCGCCAAGGAGGGGCAGGAGCGGGACTACCGCTACTCGTGGAAGCGGCAGAACTGGTTCGAAAACCAGAGGGAAGAGCATCGTGCGGTGCGCAATGGTGTCGGCCTCTTCGACATGACCTCCTTCGGCAAGATCCGCGTCGAAGGCCGCGATGCGCTCGCCTTCCTGCAACGGCTCTGCGCCAACCAGATGGACGTCGCGCCCGGCCGCATCGTCTACACCCAGATGCTGAACGCGCGCGGCGGCATCGAGAGCGACCTGACGGTGACGCGGCTCTCCGAAACCGCGTTCTTCCTCGTCGTGCCGGGGGCCACGCTGCAGCGCGATCTCGCCTGGCTGCGCAAGCATCTGAAGGACGAGTTCGTCGTCATCACCGATGTGACGGCGGCCGAAAGCGTGCTCTGCGTCATGGGGCCGAAGGCGCGCGACCTGATGCAGAAGGTGAGCCCCAACGATTTTTCGAATGCGGCGCATCCCTTTGCGACAGCGCGCGAGATCGAGGTCGGCATGGGCCTCGCCCGTGCCCACCGCGTTACCTATGTCGGCGAACTCGGCTGGGAGCTCTACGTCTCGACCGACCAGGCGGCGCATGTCTTCGAGGCGCTGGAAGAGGCGGGCGCCGATGTCGGCCTGAAACTCTGCGGTCTGCACACGCTGGACAGTTGCCGGATCGAAAAGGCCTTCCGCCATTTCGGCCATGACATCACCGACGAGGACCACGTGCTGGAGGCCGGCCTCGGCTTTGCCGTGCGCACGAAGAAGGGCGATTTCATCGGCCGCGATGCCGTGCTGCGGAAGCAAGAGGAGGGTCTGAAGCGCCGCATGGTGCAGTTCCGGCTTGCCGATCCGGAGCCGCTTCTCTTTCACAACGAGGCGCTGGTGCGCGATGGCAGGATCGTCTCCACCATCACCTCCGGCAACTACGGCCACCACCTCGGCGGCGCCATCGGCATGGGCTATGTGCCCTCGGCCGGCGAGAGCGAGGCGGATGTGCTCGCCTCTACCTACGAGATCGAGATCGCCGGCATCCGGGTGAAGGCGGAGGCCTCGCTTCAACCCCTGTATGATCCGAAGGCCGAAAGGGTACGCGCATGACGAGCCTTGCCGAACGCCACCAGCGTTTTCATGATCTGCACCAGTCGGGCTGTTTCGTCATTCCCAATCCGTGGGACATCGGTTCCGCCCGCATGATGGCGGCATCCGGCGCCGTGGCGCTCGCCACGACCTCCGCCGGTTTCGCCTTCACGCTCGGCCGCCCGGATATGGGGCGGATAACGCGCGAAGAGGCGCTGCGCCATGCGGAGGATCTTGTGCGTGCGACGGCCCTGCCGGTCTCGGGCGATTTCGAGAACGGTTTTGCCGATGCACCGGACGACGTTGCCGAGACCGTCCGGCTTGCCGCCGAGGTGAGCCTCTCCGGCTGCTCGATCGAGGACACGCAAATGGTCGAGGGCAACCCGGCCTATGACTTCGGCCTCGCCGTGGAGCGCATCCGCGCCGCCGCGGACGCTGCCCGTGCGCTCGGCCGTCCCTTCATTCTCTGCGCCCGCGCCGATGGCGTGATGAACGGCGTCTACGGTCTCGACGAGGCGATCCGGCGTATCCGGGCCTTCGAGAAGGCCGGTGCCGACCTCGTCTACGTGCCGGTGCCGCCGGGCGCGGAGGAACTGAAGCGCGTCGTGCAGTCGGTATCGACGCCGGTCAACGCGCTCGCCGCCGGCCCGCTGCGCCGGCTCACCGTGGCCCAAATCGCGGACATCGGCGTGCGCCGTATTTCGCTGGGCTCGATGATCGCCCGCGTCACCCACGCGGCGATTGCCGAGCAGATGGAAGCCATCGTCAACGATGGCAGCTTTGCCAAACTGTCCGCTGCGGCGTCGGGGGACAGGATCAACGAGATGCTGGCCGCCGGCGCGAGGGAGACGGATCATGAGTGAACAGGCAGTTATGTCCCGGCGTGCCGGCGGCCGCGCCGCGCGGGTCGCCATGCGCGCGGCGCCGCTGGCGGAGAACGTCCGGCCGGTGCGGCCGGGCCTTCCGGGCGGCCAGTACAGGCCGCTGACGGAGGCGGGCGTGCGGCGCATCCATGAGGCGGCGCTCGATGCGCTGGAAAACATCGGCCTCGCCAATGCGCCGAAATCCGGCGTCGAGATCATGACGGGTGCCGGCGCCATCCTTGGCGAGGACGGTCGCCTGCGGTTTCCGCGTGCGCTGGTGGAGGATATGCTGGCGATCGCCGCGCGCGACATCACGCTTTTCGGCCGGGACCCGAAATACGATCTCGAACTGACGGGCACCCGCGTCTACTACGGCACGGCGGGCGCCGCGGTGCACATCGTCGACGTCGAGAAGCGGGAGTACCGGGAATCGACGGCGAAGGACCTCTTTAACGCCGCCCAGCTCGTCCATCACCTCGACAACGTGCATTTCTTCCAGCGCGCAATGGTCTGCCGCGACGTTGCCGACAATTTCCTGATGGACATCAACACGCTCTACGGCTGCTGCGCGGGCACCTCGAAACATGTCGGCACGAGCTTCTCCGACCCGTCGCACGTGGCGGGCTGCTTCGACCTCATCCACATGATGGCGGGCGGTGAGGACCAGTGGCGGGCGCGGCCCTTCGTGTCGAATTCCAATTGCTTCGTCGTGCCGCCGATGAAGTTCGCGGAGGAGAGCTGCATCACCATGGAAGCCTGCATCCGGGCCGGCATGCCGATCCTGCTGCTGTCGGCGGGGCAGGCGGGCGCGACGGCGCCGGCGCCGCTCGCAACCGCCATCGTGCAGGCGGTCGCCGAGTGCCTGGCGGGTGTCGTCTATGTCAACGCCATGGCGCCCGGCCATCCGGCGATCTTCGGAACGTGGCCCTTCGTGTCGGACCTCAGGACGGGCGCCATGTCGGGCGGCTCGGGCGAGCAGGCGCTGCTGACGGCGGGCTGTGCGCAGATGCACCAGTTCTACAAGCTGCCGGGCGGGGCGGCGGCCGGCATCGCGGATGCGAAGCTGCCGGACATGCAGGCCGGCTGGGAACAGGCGATCTCCAATGTCATGGCAGGGCTTTCCGGCCTCAACATGGTCTATGAGGCGGTCGGCATGCATGCCTCGCTGCTCGGCTTCTGCCTGGAAAGCCTCGTCCTCGGCGACGACCTGCTCGGCCAGGTGCAGCGTTGCGTGCGCGGCATCGACGTGACGGAGGAGTCGGTCTCGCTGGAGACGATGCGGTCCGTCTGCCTCGACGGCCCCGGCCACTATCTCGGCGATCCGCAGACGCTGTCGCTGATGCAGACGGAGTACATCTACCCCGCCGTCGCCGACCGCACGAGCCCGAAGGAATGGGCGGAAATCGGCAGGCCGGACCTCGTCCAGAAGGCGATCGAGCGCAAGAACCGCATCCTCGCGGCGGCCGGCGGCCCGCTCTTCGATTTCGCGACGGACCAGGCGGTGCGCGAAAAGTTCAGGATCTATTTCTGATGCCGCCGCCGGTCAGCGGTCATAGGCACGGATGTCGCCGATGGTCCATGTCCATCGGGGCGCCGTCACCGGCGTCAGGTCACTGTCCGGAAAGACGACGAAGGTCGTGAACGGCTTCGCCTCGCCGGGCGGCACGCGCGCGATGATCAGCGCGGAATCCGAGCCGACCGTCCGGCAGGCATCGTCCGGGCAATCGGAGAGGTCAACGGTCAGCCGGAAGGACTGCAGCGCCACGCCGCCGTCGTTGGTGATCGTCCCGGTCACGCGATAGCTGGTCGCCGGGCGTCCGGCGATGAACTCCAGGCCGTCGACGGTGATCTCGGAAGCGGCGAGTGCCGGACGGGGAAGCGCTTCAGCGCTTGTCTGTACGATGTTGCGCCGTTCGTCGGCGAGCCAGATCACGATGGCCGCAACCAGGCCGATCGCCACAATAACGGTGAGCGCCGGCTCGACCCAACTCTGAAAACGTCTGAAGCGGACCGCCAGGTAGAGAATAGCAACCGCCGCGACCGCGAAAGCCCAAATCATGCAGCTCCTCCTCGGAAGGATATAGCGTGCAAGGGCGCGGGGAAAAAGCCCCGACGGCCGTCAACGCTCGGTGAGGCTGATCCAGTAGGCGCCGTCGAAGGGGACGGCGGCGAAGCGCGCGTTGATCTCCTTCAGGGTTTCGGCCGGGTCCACGTCGGCAAAGAGCTCGGGACGCAGCCAGCGCGCGAAGGCTTCCGCGGCGAGCACGTTGAGCGGCACGGTGTTGAAGAAGTTCCACAGCCCGTGCACCCGGCCCTCCCGCACGGCCTTCAGGTTGGCAAGGATCGGGCCTTCGATGACGCGGGCGAGCGTTTCGCGCGCTTCCGCCTCCGGAACGCCGGGGCCGATGGAGAAGGAGCTGTAGGTGCCACCCGGCGAGGCGGTCGCGATGTAGACATCCGGGTCGGCGGCGATGACATATTCGGCGCTGACGATGCCGCCCGGCCGCGGCAGGTTCGTCTCGGCGACGTTGCGGCTGCCGGTGATCGCGATGAACTCGCCGAGGCCGCCGACGCCGTAGGCGTAGCAGCAGCGGTCGGGATTGGGGAAGGCGTCCATCAGCACCGTCGGGCCGGGCTCGGGATGGGCGGCAACCCGTTCGCGGATGCGGCGGATCCGGGCGTCGTAGAAATCCGCAAAGGCGTTCGCCTGCTCCTCGCGGTTCAGGATCCTCCCGAGAAGCCGCATGCCTTCCGGTGTCCCGGCGAGTGCGTCGCTGTTGAAATCGACGACCACCGTCGGTACGCCGATCTCCTCCAGATAGGCGATGGCGCGTTTTCCCGGTTCGGTCTCGGCCTGCCAGTTGGCGAGGATCGCAAGATCGGATTTCAATGTCAGGATCGTTTCGAAGGAAAGCGCGCCGTTGCCGTCACCGATCATCGGCACGTCCTCGATCGCCGGGAAACGTTCGCGGAAGCGTGCGTAGATCTCCGGATTGTCGCCCTTCATGTCGTTCGCCCAACCGGCGAGCAGGCTGACGGGATGCGGATGGATCAGCGAGAGTGCCACGAGGTTGAAGCCGCTGCCGAGCAGCACCGCCTTCGGCTCCGCGGGGATCGTCACCGTGCGCCCGATCGCATCCGTCACGGTCAGCGGGTAGGTGACGTCGGCCCGTGCCGGAGGGGCGGTCGCGAGCAGCACGAGGGCGATGAGCAGGAAGACGAGGCGGGACATGGATTATTGCTTTCGCTGTTCCGGCAGGGCGCAGAGCTCGCCGCAGCTCGGAATGCCGGGGAGCATGTAGCGCAGGCAGCAGACCTTGCGCCGACAGAGCGTCTCGCCATCTTCCACGTCGTGGCGCAGGCAGCCGTGGAAGGGGTTGTGGCTGCCGTCGGCGAGTTTGGGGCATTCGAAGAGGTCACGCGACGGCCAGAAACCGCCGCCGGGCTGCGCTGCGGATTCGGTCGCGTTGAAGGCGTAGTCGATATAGACCGCCGCATTGTTCCAGGCGAGTTTGGCGGAGATGCCGGCTCTCGCCTTCATCAGGGCGACGACGCGGGCGAGATGGCGCTCGACGAGCGGCGTCACGACCGTCAGCAGGTTGCCGCTCTCGCTCCAGTCGCCGTCATGCGGCAGGCCGAAGGCGCGCGGCAGGCCGTCGTCCGCAAGCGCCACGGTCATCGCGTCGAGGTCGACGGGCAGTGCCGTCTCGGCGCGCCGGGCGACGATATAGGGAATGGCGAGCGCCGAGAAATAGTAGAGCGACCAGAAGGACGCCGCCGCGCGCCGGTCGGCGCCCCCCTGCGCCGCCGCGAAACGGTCGATCGTCGCGAGGAAACCGTCGCCCTCGAAGAATGCCCCGAGCGGCATGGCGCCGTCGAGGTCCCTCGACAGCATCATCTTCTCGCCGCACCAGGCATGTTCGCCGGAAAAGACCGCCTTCAGGCCCTGCGGCCCGAAAGCAGTCTCGCCGTCCTGGGAGGGAGCGGGCGTCAAGAGCTCACCAGGTGTATTTCAGGGTGCCGATGACCGTGCGGCCCTGGTCGCGGTAGCAGAAGCCGGCGGAGCACACGGCCTCGCGGCGGTCGAAGAGGTTGGTGGCGTTCACCTGCAGCTTGAGGCCCTCGTAGTCCTTGTTGATCGCGGCGAAGTCGAAGTCGAGCGCGGCGTCGACGAGGGCACGCGAGCTGTTCTTCGAGCTGTTGTAGTCGCTGCCGTAGCTCGTGCCGATGAAGCGGACGCCGGCGCCGAAGCCGAGGCCGTGGAGCGGTCCGTCCTCCGGCATCTCGTAATGCGCCCAGAGCGAGGCCATGTGGCGGGGCACGGAGGAGACGTCGTTGCCGACAGTGCCGGTCGGGCCCTCGATGATCTTCGCCTGGGTGTAGGTGTAGGAGGCGATCAGCGACAGGCCGTTGTCGAGGCTGGTATTGGCCTCGAACTCGAAGCCGCGCGAGCGCAGCTTGCCGCGCTGGACCTGGATGTTGGCCGGGCCGGTGTCGAGGTCGACCACCTCGTAGTAGAGGCCGTTCTCCTGGTCGATGTTGAAGAGGGCGGCCGTCAGAAGCGTGTTGCTGTTCGGCAGCAGGTACTTGATGCCGATTTCCTGCTGCTCGCTCTCGGTCGGCTTGAACGGGTTGCCGGTCTCCTGGTTCACGCCGGCATTCGGCGAGAAGGCGGTTGAATAGCTCGCATAGGGCGTGATGCCGAACGGCGTCTCGTAGGTGGCGCCGGCGCGCCAGGAGAAGGCGCTGTCGTCCTGCGAGATGGTCGTCGTGCCGCCGGCGACCAGGTCGGTATTGTCGGTGTCGGTCGAGACCCAGTCGTGCCGGCCGCCGAGCGTGAAGGTCCAGGCGTCGAAGCGGAGCTGGTCCTGCAGGTAGAGGCCGGTCTGCAGCTGGTCCTGCACCGACTTGGTCTGGTAGGGGATCGGATCGACCGGGCGTCCCGCGGTCGGGTCGGTCGTGTCGAGCGGCGGCGAGACGCCGTAGCCGTTCAGCGACTTCCAGTGGATCTTGGTGATGTCGATGCCGGCGAGCAGGGTATGCGACAGGGCGCCGGTATCGAACTTCGCCTCGATCTGGTTGTCGATGACATAGGCATCCAGCCGTTCCTCGAAGCTGCCGGCGCTGCTGTCGAGCAACGTCGGGTCGTCGGCGTTCGGCTGGTAGGCGAAGGCCCAGTCGGCTTCGGTGTCGAGCGTCGAGGCCCGCGCGTTCTGGCGGAAGGTGAAGACGTCGTTCAGCCGGTGCTCGAACTCGTAGCCGATACGTCCCTGGGTCTGGATCGAATCGTTGAAGGCCGGATTGCCGGCGAAGAAATCCGAGACCTCGCCGGCCGTGGCGTCATAGTAGTAGGCGGCTGTGCCGCCGGTCTTCGTGCGGGAATATTCGCCGAGGATGGTGAGCCTCGTGTCTTCGTCCGGCTTCCAGGTCAACGCGGGCGCGATATAGGCCCGGTCGTCCGGGACTCCGACCTGCTCGGTGTCGGCGTCGCGCATCAGGCCGGTCAGACGGTAGTAGAAGGGATCGGTGTCGTTGACGGGGCCGGAGAGGTCGAACTGGCCCTGGTAGCGATCGTGCGAGCCGTACTGGACCTGCACCTCGTTGAAGGTCTCCTCGGTCGGGCGCTTGCTGATCAGGTTGTAGAGGCCGCCGGCACCGGAGGCGCCGTAAAGCGCGGAGGAGGGGCCGCGCAGGATCGAGACGCCTTCGAGGCCGTAGGGTTCGGTCTTGAAGAGCGACGACCCGGCGCCCGGCTGGCGCAGGTTGTCGCGGAAGACGCCCGTATAGGTCACGTCGAAGCCGCGCACCGTGAAGCTGTCGAAGCGCGGGTCGAAACCGTAGGCGCCGATGCGGGTGCCGGGCGTGTAGGCGAGCGTATCGAGCAGGGTCTGCGGATTGCGGTCTTCCATCTGCTGCTGCGTGACGGAGGAGATCGACTGCGGCGTCTGGACGAAGGGCGTGTCGACCTTGGCGCCGGTCGCGCTGCTCTTGCCGACATAGCCGTCCGCCGTGATCACGCCGCCGCTGCCGCCATCGACGACGATATCTTCGAGCACGGTCGCGCCGGTGTCGGTCGTCGTCGCGACCGCCGGCTCCTGCGCATGCGCGATCGCTGCAAGGGTGAGGAGCGACGTGCCTGCAAGGGCGAGACGAAGGGCGGTGCGGAGGGGCTGGTGCATGCGATCAACTCTCTGACGTGACGGTGCAAGATAAGATGATCGTTTTTATCAAGAATCATTCCGCCGCAACGAATTACATGACTAATATACTCCTGTTTTCGTCGATGTTGCAAAATAGCAACACCGGCTGTGGACAGGATGCACTCAGAAGGCGAGGCTGCCTGCCGTCAGTGCAAGTAGAAGGAAGATCAGGAAGATGACGAGGGCGATCGCGAACAGGATCCTGGCGATCGTCGCGGTTGCCGCGGAAACGCCGGAGAAGCCGAGGAAGCCGGTGATCAGCGAGACGACGAGAAAGATGAGCGCCCATTTCAGCATGGCGAGGCCCCCGATTATGTCGGTTTGAAGACGCGCCAGCTGGGGAAAAGTTCCCGCGCGGCGTTACGGGATCTGACTTGTGGGGATCGCCCGCCGCCGGCGGGACCGGAAAAGGCCGGCCAGGCCGCCGGACAGTGTCGCCGCAGTGAGCGCGCCCGCACCGGCCCAGGCGACACCCGCGGCCGTGACCGGGACGGCGGGCCGGAAATCCCGCCAGGCATGGGTATGAATCAGTTCATCGGCGTCCCGCAGGACGAGGAGGGGTTTGGTGAAGGCGGATGCCCGCGTCAGTCCCCCTGCCTGGCGGGAAATCGTCTCGAAGCGCGTGACCGTTCGACGAACCGACTGGCCGCGCTCGCGCAGGAAGGGTTCGGCGGATGCGTCGTAGAGCGCGAGCGCGGCCGACCGGTCCAGCCCGGCGCGTGTCGCGTCGCGATCGAAATCCGCGACGATGATCGCGAGTTCGTCCAGCGCGCCGTCGAGCCGCTGCTGGTACTGCTGCGCGAATTCGGGCGCCTGCGAAAAGGTCAGCGCGCGGCCATGGCGGCCGTCGCGGTCGCGGTGCGTGCCGGTATCCTCATGCGTCGCTCCCGGGCGCCGGAGGTGGCGCCTCGGGAGGAGAACCGCGCAGGCGGCCGAAGGTTTCCTCAGCCGTGATTGATCATCACATGGCGCACCGCCGTGTAGTCCTCCAGCGCATAGACCGACATGTCCTTGCCGTAGCCCGACTGCTTGACGCCGCCATGCGGCATTTCGTTGGTCAGCATGAAATGCGTGTTGATCCAGGTGCAGCCATATTGCAGGCGGGCCGCGGCCTTCATCGCCTTGGAGATGTCCTTCGTCCAGACGGACGAGGCGAGACCGTAGTCGCTGTCGTTCGACCAGGCGATCGCC
>NZ_JAKGBU010000101.1 GCF_021555155.1 Rhizobium alarense | reverse complement strand
CGCCGCGGCGCTCGGCGCGATCAGCGAGAAGTCCGAGGGTGTCGCCGCGGCGGTCGAGATGGCGCAGGATGGCGAGGTCGCGATTGCAGAAGCGGACGCGCTCAAGCTCTTTGCGGCCCAGTCGGGACCGGGCATCGGCTCGGTGCCCGTCGATGTCGATATCGTGGTCAAGAAGCAGGGCAACAATCTCGCGTCGAGCGTGCGGTTCGACGCCCATGTCCCGACGAGCTTCCTGCGGATCATCGGCCGGAACTCGATCACCATCAGCGGCAGCGCATCCGCCGTCTACCAGACGGAAAGCTTCATCGACTTCTACATGCTGCTCGACAACACCCCGTCCATGGGCGTCGGCGCGACGCCGGCGGACGTGGAGAAGCTCGTCAATGCCACGTCCGACAAATGTGCCTTCGCCTGCCATATCGTCTCCGAAGCGGGCGTGGAGGATATGAACAGCCGCTACCATCTCGCCCGCAAGATCGGCGCGACGATCCGCATCGACGTCGTGGCGAAGGCGACAGCCGCGCTGATGGACGAGGCGATTGGCACGCAGAAACACGCCAATCAGTTCCGCATCGCCGCTTATACGTTCGGCGAAAAGGCGGAGGACGTGAAGCTCAACAAGGTCGCAGACCTGACCGGCGACCTCGCATCGATCAAGAAATCGACCGACGACATCAAGCTGATGAGCATTCCCAAGCAGAACTACAACAACGACCAGCAGACGAGCTTTGACGACGCCCTGACGAAAATCAGCGCTGAAATCAGCACGCCCGGCCTCGGCACCAGCACGAGCGACCGCGAAAAAATCGTCTTCTTCGTCGCCGACGGTATCGGCGACAGCTACAAACCCACGTCGTGCACAAAGCCGGTCACAACCGGAAGCAAACCCGGCCGCTGCCAGGAACCCATCGACACCAAATACTGTCAGGCGCTGAAGGACCGCGGCATCAAGATCGCGGTGCTCTACACCACCTACCTGCCGCTGCCGACGAACGACTGGTACAACAAGTGGATCGCCCCCTTCCAGGGCGAGATCGGCAACCGCATGCAGCAATGCGCCTCAGACGACCTCTATTTCGAGGTGAGCCCCACCGACGGCATCGAGGAGGCTATGAAGGCGCTGTTCATCAAGGCTGTCAGAAGCCCGCGACTCGCAAGCTGACAGGCACAACGCCCCCGGCACGATCCGCCGTTTCGGCCATTCTTCCCCGCAGTTCATGCCGGCTTCGCCACGCGCGATGCCGTGCGACGAAGCCGGAACGACCTTTCAGCGCGTTTCGGACACCAGCTTCGCGCAGCGGATAGGGCGAGAATGCGAACGTTTACGCGCGCATATATAAGGACACAGATAAATATTATAATTTTCTGGAACGGTTTCCGACAGGGGGTTACAGTCTGCTGACGTACGTAAATCATGTCCTGCCTCAACGCTCGCGCGGCCGCTCTCGGAAGGCCGGATGACGAAGAACTCCTCCATCAACCAGTTCCGGGTCGTGGAAGCTGACGTGGACATGATGCGCGAGCACTATGCCCGCACCCTCAAGCCGGTGAAGCTGCAGCCGCTCGGCGCCAAGTGCATTTCGGTGGCCGATCAGCATTTCTCGACAGATGAATTCGACATCTGGAGCGGCATCTGTCGATCCGGCATGGCCGTCGACTTCACCGAACCGCCCGACGCCTACGCGCTCTACGTACCGCTCGGCGGGACGATGGAGATGGAGGTGGCGGGCCAGCCGCTGGTGTCGACGCCGGAGGTCCTGGTCGCCGCCGACCTCGCGCTCTGCCAGAACCTGCGCATTCACGAGAACCGCAGCCATATCGGCCTCGCCTTCAGCCGCAAGGCGATGACCCGCCAGTTGAGCGAACTGATCGACGCACCGGTGCTGCACGACCTCGACCTCGCCGCAACGCTCGAAATGCGCGCCGGGCCGAGCGTCCTTCTGTCATCGCTGAGCCAGGTCCTGTGGAACACCGTCAGCAGCGGCGAAGGCCAGGCGATCGACACGCATTCGACGCAATATCTGTTCCGCACGATCATGGTGACGATCCTGGAGAACATACCCCATCGCTACACCTCGCTGCTCGAGCGCCCCGCCTCGCCCGCCATGCCGCGACAGGTCAAGCGGGCGATCGATTTCATGACGGCCAATGTCGCGGCTCCCCTGACGGTGGCCGAAATCGCGGCGGCGGCCGGTGTCAGCGTGCGCTCCCTCCAGATGGGCTTCCAGCAGTTCCGCAACACGACGCCGCTCAGCTATCTCCGGCAGATCCGGCTGGAAGGCGTGCGGCGCGACCTGCTCGCCGCGCATGAGCGCAATACCGTCGCCGACGTGGCGCGACGGTGGGGCTTCAGCCACATGGGACGTTTCTCGATGCTCTATCGCGAGGCCTTCGGCGAACTGCCGACGGAATCGCTGCGGGTGACGAAAAGCGGGCGCTGAGCGCGGGCCGCCCGCCCGGAGGGGCTTTCGGGCGCGGGCAGCCTCGTCGTCGCACTCTCTTGCGCACACCGGATAGGATTGCGCAATCCGCAGACTTACCGATGCGTTCGTTTACCTTCAGCTAAATCATTCGGCCAATTAGTCATACCAGTTGGACACAATTGGGGGCGAGCGATCGCAATGTTTGGTTCGCGGGGAAAACAAGCGGCCGTACGGTCAGCCGCATCGAGACTGCGTGGCGACAAGGGCGGCAACATCGCGATGGCCTTCGCGCTTGCGATCGTGCCGATGATCCTCGCCGTCGGCGCAGGCATCGATTATGTCCGGGCCTACAATATCAGGGTCAAGATGCAGTCCGATCTCGACGCGGCGCTGCTCGCGGCGATCAAGGAGGTCGACACGCTCGAGGAAGACGACCTGCAGGAAAAGGTGGCGGCCTGGTTCGACGCGCAGACGGATCTCGACAGCACGAAATATTCGCTTGTCGGCACCGACATCACCGTCAGCAAGACCGACAAGACGATCGAAGCCGTCGCCTCCTCCTCCGTCGAGACGACCTTCATGAAGATCGCCAATATCGAGACGGTGCCGGTCGCGGTGCAGTCGTCGGTGGCGGGGCCGGCGACCGCCTATCTCAACGTCTATATCGTTCTCGACAAGTCGGCCTCCATGCTGCTGCCGGCGACGGAGACGGACCGGAAGTCGCTCTTCGACCTGGTCTACAAATATTCCTACGATGGCAAAAGCCGCGCCTACATGTCCTGCGAGTTCGCCTGTCATGAGGCGGAGGGATCCATCGTCTTCAAGTATCGCGGCAAGACCTACGGCAACATCTACGACTTCATCAGCACGCAGGACATCACGCTGCGCACCGACGTCGCCCTGTCGGCGACCGACAAGGTGCTCGACATGATCGATGACGCGGATGCCGACCACGACCGCATCAAGATCGGCCTCTACGGCTTCGGCGACAGCCTCTCGGAAGCGATCGCCCCGACCTTCTCGACGACCACCGCCGCCAAGGCACTGACCGAAGACAAATACAATCTGACGAGCGCCACGTCGCAGAGCTCGACCTATTTCAACGACATCATGGAGGAACTGGAGGACGTCGTCGGCATCGCCGGCGACGGCACGTCGGCGGGCTCGCCCCTGAAGCTCGTCCTCTTCCTGACGGATGGGGTGCAGTCGACGCGAAGCTGGGTGACCAGCGGCGTGAACTGGACATGGGGAGACTGGGACAGCGACGGCGTGTCGACCCCGAAGAGCGGCGCCTCCTGGCACAAGGTCGCTCCGATGAACCCCGCCTGGTGCGACAGCCTCAAGACCAACGGCGTCACCGTCGGCGTGCTCAACACCGAATATCTCGAAATTCCCTACGACTGGGGCTATCAGGTGACGCTCGACGCCACCATGGCCAGTGCCGACTGGAAATCGACCTGGGGCGGCGCGATCCGCTCGGACGTCGCCACGAGCACGACACGCCACGACTATCTCGAATATGCACTGAAGGACTGCGCCACGTCGGAGGACCTCTTCCTCTCCGCCTCCGACTCCGACGAGATCGAGGAGGGGCTGTCGACGCTCTTCGAGCAGTACCTGACCAATGTCCGGCTGACGCAGTGAGGGCGCCATGAGATCGTTCAAGGCCCTCAGGCGCGACAGGACGGGCGCCGCCGCCATCGAGTTCGCCCTTCTCGCCCTGCCCTTCTTCCTCTCCGTCTTCGCCATTCTCGACGTCGCCATCATGTATTTCGTCGATTCCGGCCTCGATGCTGCCCTGGAGAAATCCGCCAGGCAGGTGCGCGTCGGCGAGGCGACGGACTGGGAGCTCGGCACGTTCAAGGAAGCGGTCTGCGAGCAGGTCGCCTTTTCCTTCGACTGTTCCGAAGAGCTTCTGGTGCGCGCCTCCGTCATTTCCGACATGAGCTCCGTCGCCATGGCCTCCGTCATCAGCGGCGGTGTCCTGTCGGTCACGGAGGCCTTCGACGTGGGCGAATCCGGCGACTACGTGCTGATTCAGGCCTACCTGCCCTTCACGCCGGCGCTGCCGTTCTACACCTATTCGACGAGCAAGCTCGACGACGGGCGCTACGTGCTCGGCGCAACTCAGATCTTCAAGAACGAGCCCTTCTGATGCGACACGCAGGCAAGACATCCCAGGACGACCGGTCCGCCGCAAGGCGCGGCACGGCGGCTCGGCTGCTGCGCAGGCGCGACGGCGCCTCGGCCGTGGAATTCGTGCTGATCTTTCCGATCATGATCAGCCTCCTGGCCGGCACGATCGATTTCGGACAGGCCCTGATGCTCACCCGGAAGCTCAACCTCGTCGCGTCACGTCTCGGCGACATGGTTTCGCAGAAGTCGACCTGGACGACGAGCGACGTGGAGGCGATCATGGCGGGCACCGCGCTGATCGTCTCCCCCTTCGACACCAGCGAACTCGAGATCCAGCTCGCCGTGGTGGACATCGACGACGATCTCGATGCGACCGTCAACTGGGCGAAGGCCTACAACGGCACGGCACTGAGCCACGGCGCCGATTCGCCGGTCGACATCCCGGAGGAAATCGCCCAGTCCGGCGTGCAGCTCATCGCGGTCAATGCGACCTTCACGCTCGAGACGCCCTTCGCCAGCCTCTTCGAGCCGCTGACCGGCGTCACCGCCTACAGTTTCAGTAAGAAATACATCATGCGCCCGCGCATCAAGGACACGGTTGCGCTGAACTGAGCGGCCGGGTCAGGGCACCCGGACGCCGCCGCGCAGCCGGTAGCTCGGCTGATACATCGTCACCAGCTCTTCCGCCGCGGTCGGATGCACCGCCATGGTGCGGTCGAAGTCGTCCTTCGTGCAGCCGGCCTTAAGGCTGACACCGAGAAGCTGCGCCATCTCGCCGGCGTCGTGGCCGAGCACGTGGGCGCCGAGCACCTTGCGGTCGGCCGCATTGACGACGAGCTTCATGATCGTCTTCTCGCTGCGGCCCGACAGCGTCGCCTTCATCGGCCGGAACTCGGCCCGGTAGACCTCGATGTCGTCGAAGCGCTTCGCCGCCGCGTCCTCGCTCATGCCGACCGTGCCGATTTCCGGCTGCGAGAAGACCGCGGTGGCGATCATGTCATGATCGGGCGAGACCGGATTGTCGCGGAACTCGGTCTCGACGAAGCACATGGCCTCGTGGATCGCCACCGGCGTCAGTTGCACACGGTCGGTGACGTCGCCAAGCGCGAAGATGCTCGACACGTTGGTGCGCGAGAAGGCGTCGACGACGACGGCGCCCTTCTCGTTGAGCGCGACGCCCGCCGTCTCCAGGCCGAGTCCGCGTGTGTTCGGCACGCGGCCGAGCGCCAGCATGACCTGGTCGACGACAAGATCGCCGTGGTTCTTCGTCGCGACCACGCGCCGTCCGTCGGCGTCTTCGACGACGGACTGCATGATGTCCTCGCACAGGATGCGGATGCCCTTCGCCTCCATGGCGGCATGCAGGCCGCGGCGCATGTCCTGGTCGAAGCGCGACAGGATCTCCCTGCCGCGATAGATCAGCGTCGTCTCGACGCCGAGGCCGTGGAAGATATTGGCGAATTCGACCGCGATGTAGCCGCCGCCGGCGATCAGGATCGATCCGGGCAGGCTCGGAAGGTCGAAGGCCTCGTTGGAGGTGATGCAGAGGTCGTGGCCCGGCAGGTCGTGATGCGGCGTCGGATGGCCGCCGACGGCGATCAGGATACGCTCGGCCGTCACCAGCCGGTCGTCCGCCGTGAGGCGGATGGTGTTCGGTCCGGCGAGAACGGCGCGCGTGTTGAGGATCTCGGCCTTGGCGTTCTCGAGGCCCTTGCGGTAGAGGCCCTCCAGCCGGGTGATCTCCTTCTCCTTGGCGGCGACCAGCGTCGCCCAGTCGAAGCGGGTTTCGCCCACCGTCCAGCCGAAACCCGCGGCATCCTCGAAATGCTCGTGGAACTGCGAGGCGTAGACATAGAGCTTCTTCGGCACGCAGCCGCGGATGACGCAGGTGCCGCCGAAGCGGAACTCCTCGGCAATCGCCACCCTTTTGCCCATGCCCGCCGCGAGCCTGCCGCTGCGTACGCCGCCGGACCCGCCGCCGATCACGAAGAGGTCGTAGTCATACTCGGTCATCAAGATCTCCCCTGCCGGTGCCCGTCCGTCGTGCCATCGCCCGGCCAAGCCTCAAACCCTGCCAACTATATGGAACCGCCAGGCAGGAAAACAAAAGCCCGGATCGCTCCGGGCTTTCGAGCGGCCGTCCTGCGGCGCTTACTGCTGCGGCGTGGCTTCGGCGGGCTGCTGCCCCTCTTCGACGGCCGGCGCCACCGTTCCGATCTCGGCCTGCAGCTTCTTGCTGCTTTCGACCGCGAGGTCGCGGGAGATGCCGCTGGCCCAGATATTGGCCGCCTTCATCGTCTCGCGCGCGGCGATCGGGCCGTCCTTCAGGAGCTTCTTGCCGACCGGGGAATTGTAGAAGTCGGCAATCGCCTTCAGTTCCTCGACCGAGAAGGATTTCGCGTAGATTGTCGCGGCCTCGCGCTCGAGGTCGGCGCGGCGGGCGGCGAGCGTCAGCGCCTCCGTATCGACCGTCGTGTTGATCAGCGCCTCGTGGTTCGGGTTCGACTGGATCAGGGTTCCCTTCAGGCGGGCGGCGAGGTTCGGCAGGATGTTGTCGAACGGCGCGGTCGCGGCCAGCGCGTCCATCGCGGTGCGCGCCGCCTTGATCTGCTCATCCGTGACATCCTGCGCCCGGGCGGCTCCGGCCAGCGCGGCGGTGACGACGAGCGTGGCTGCGAGGGTCCGGCCGAGGCCAGCAAAGGTGATCATGTGGTTTCTGCTCCTGTCTAACGTTTCGCCGTCAGCGCGCGCGCGCCCGCCGGACCGGCAATGATTGCAAGCGATGCCATGTTGATGAACAGGCCGTGTTCGACGACGCCGGGAATGCGGTTCAGCGATTCAGAGAGCGCATCTGCATCAGGAATACGGCCAAAAGATGCGTCCAGAATGAGATGCCCGCCATCCGTCGTGAAATCGTCGGCGCCGGATTTGCGGACCGCGATATCGCCGGAAAGGCCGAGGCGCGCGGCGGTCCGCTCGACCGCGATGCGCGTCGCGACTAGCCCGAAGGCATTGACCTCGATCGGCAGCTTGAAGGCACCCAGCGTTTCGACCACCTTGCTCTCGTCGGCAATCACGATCATGCGGGCCGAGGCGCTCGCGACGATCTTCTCGCGCAGCAGCGCGCCGCCGGCGCCCTTGATGAGGTTCAGCGCGCCGTCGACCTCGTCGGCCCCGTCGATGGTGAGGTCCAGTTCCGGCAACTCGTCGAGCGACTTCAGCGGCACGCCGAGCTCGACGCAGAGCCGCGCGGTACGCTCCGAGGTCGGTACACCCTGCACCTTCAGGCCGTCGGCCACCTTCTCGGCGAGAAGCCGGACGAATTCCTCTGCCGTCGATCCGGTGCCGATGCCAAGGCGCATGCCGTCCTCGACATGCGCCAGTGCCGCCGCCGCGGCCTTGATCTTCATTTCGCGCGCGTCCATGCGCTGCCTGCTCCCTGGTCCTCGTGACGCCCAACCCGAAGGCCGGCTGCCGAATTGCCGGAGAGACTTACACGGCCTCGCCCGCAAACGAAAGCCAAAATCATGGCTATAGGCGGCGGCTGGCCGGTCGCCGTGCCGCCACGGGATATCGCCCGCAGCCGAATTGCAATGCGGCGCGCGATCCCCTAGGGAACCGTTGCCTCCAACGCATGCACGCAAGGTGACCCGTGACCGCATCGCTCATCGTCTTCGACCTCGACGGCACCCTGATCGACACCGCCGCCGACCTCGTCGCCAGCCTCAACCACACGATCGGCGTCGAGGGGCTCGAGCCCGTCGGCTTCGGCGACCTCACCTATCTCGTCGGCCATGGCGGCCAGGTGATGATCCGCCGTGCCTTCGAGCTGCGCGGCCGCACGCTGTCGGAGCCGGACCTTGCCCGCATGCTCGGGGTCTTCGTCGAGCACTACGCGGCCGGCATGCCCGGGCTCTCCGCGCCCTATCCGGGGCTCGTCGAGGCGATGGACCGGCTTTCGGCCGGAGGCCACCGGCTCGCCGTCTGCACCAACAAGCTGGAAATGCTCGCCAAGCGCCTCATCCAGGGTCTCGGCATGACGACGCGCTTTGCGGCGATCACCGGCGGCGATACCTTCGCGGTCAGGAAACCCGATGCCGGGCACCTGCTCGGCACGGTCCGGCTGGCCGGCGCCGATCCCGCCCGCACCGTGATGATCGGCGACAGCCGCAACGACATGCTGGTCGCAAGGAACGCCGGCGTGCCGTCGATCGCCGTGCCCTTCGGCTATTCGGACGTGCCGGTGGAAAGCCTGGAGCCGTCGCACGTCATCGCCCATTTCGACGAACTGACGCCGGACCTCGTCGCCGGCCTTCTCGCCCGCTGACGACAAAGGGCGGCCGAAACGACCGCCCCGTCTTCTGTGCCCTGTGCCGGACGATCAGCCCTGTGCGTGCCGTGCCGCGCGCGTCGCCTCGACGGCCTTGCGCAGGTAGTCGTCACGGCCGTAGACGTCGTCGAAATATTCGACCTTGCCGTCCTTGTTCGGCCAGGCGGTGAAATAGGACACGTAGACCGGAATGCGCTCCGGCACGCTGACCGCCTTGTTCCCGCCCTGCGCGATCTCGGCGCCGATATGCTCGACCGTGGTGCCGAGCACGGCCGCCGCCATCTTGCGCGGCTCGCTGAGGCGCACGCAGCCATGGCTGAGCGCCCGCATGTCGCGCTTGAAGAAGCTCTTCGACGGCGTGTCGTGCATGTAGATCGCGTGGCTGTTCGGGAAGAGGATCTTCAGTTCGCCGAGCGCGTTGTCGCCGCTCGGCGGCTGGCGCACCGAGACGCCCGACGTCGAACCGTGCCAGTTGACGGAGGAAGACGGCACCGCCCTGCCGCCCACCGCGACCTCGTAGCCCATGCGATCGAGATAGGACGGATCGCTCCGCAGTTTCGGCAGCATCTCGTTGATGATGATCGACTGCGGCACACCCCAGTAGGGATTGAACTCGACCGTCTGTATCTCGTCCTCGAAGAAGTAGGTCTGGTTGGCCTTCGAGCCCACGACGGTGCGCATCGCGAACTGCTCGGCGCCGTTCTCGTGATAGTAGGCCATGAAGGCCGGCTGGTTGATGAAGACGTAGCGGCCGCCGAGATCGGCCGGCAGCCAGCGCGCCTGTTCCAGCGCCGCCTCGACCTTGGCGATGCGGTCCGAGACGCTGTCGCCGCCGACGAGCTTGCGGATCGTCGCCGCGCCGATGACGCCGTCCGGCTTCAGCCCCTTTTCCTGCTGGAAGGCCTCGACGAGTGAGACCAGCTCCGGCGTATAGTCCGGCGTGCCCGCATAGGTGGCGATCGTCACAGAATGGTCGGTCTTCAGCGCGTCGGAGCCCTGCTTGACCACGCCCTTGACGATGTTGGCGAGTTCCGGATTGCTCTGGCCGGGCTTCAGGAGCGTGCCGTCGGCGATCGAGACGCGCTCGGACGTGTCCCCGCTTGCCTTCAGCGCCTTCAGTTCCGCGACCAGGGCCTTGAAATGGGCGCCGGACGGCGAACGGCTGCGCAAATAAGCCGCCACGTCGCCGCTCCTTGCGATCACGCCGAGGGCACCCGACAGATTGACCGTCTTGCGCGCAAAATCGTGGTAGCCGGAGATGCGGTTCGGATCGATCCTCCCCCGCACGGTGTCGAGCACATAGGTCGCAACCGCCGCGGAAAGCTTGACCTCGAATTTGGCGAGCGCCCGGTCGCGGGCCAGCATGTCGCCGCGGTCGAAGCTGTCCGGCGGGACGTCGACCGCATAGTCCTCCGGATCGAGGCCGACCGAAGCGGCATCGGCGAGCACCGCAAGCGCCGCCTTGGCGCGCGCATTCGGGAACCCGTTCGCAACCCAGATCAGCCCGTCGTTGCGCGCATAGAAATCCTGCACGGCCTTGGCGCTCTCGCCGACCGCGCGGATGGTCAGCCCGGGAAAGGCGCGGCGCACGTCGTCGTTGCCGTTGCCGGCGAGCGGCGCCAGGCCGCGGGCGCCGATCGAACCGGTGACGACCGGATCGGAAAGCTCCGTCATGGCGAGCGTCTTCAGACCGTCGGCCTTGTAGGTGTAGTAGCGCGGGCCTGTGACCTTCGGCAGCGGCCTGCTTTCGGCCTGCATCGCCGGCGTCTGGACACTCTGGCCGGGAAATACGCCGGGCAGGCCGTTGTCGGTGCGCTGCTCCCTGCTGCGCTTGCCGCGCAGCATGTCCATCAGCGTGATCGACTGGGCATTTGCCGGCGTCACGTCGACGGCCGCAACGGTGCAGGAGAGCATCAGCGCGGTCAGGGCCGCGTTCTTGAGAAAAGTCATCGGTCTTCCGTTCCCTCGGCCGCTGGCCTGCGGCCCGTCTGACGCCTGACTAGCAGGCCGGTAAGTTATAGGAAAGGATGGTAAACGAAATGCAAACGCACCGGCCCGCCATCTCCCGGGAGGCGTCACAAATGTGTGACACGGCCCGATGCGGAGAACGCGCGAGCCGCCTGCTTTATTTGCAAAGCCCTGCTGCGGCGGCAATCTTCCGGCAGAATGCGCCTTAATCGATTTTAGCCGAAAGTCGGCTGCCGCGACGACGCGCCGGGCCTTTACAACGGGCAGCCTTCTGGGCCACAGAAAGGCCCGAATTCTTGCGCGGCGCCCCGGAAAACTCTTGCCCGGCGCCGCCGGGCCCCGCAGCTCCCATGCAGGCGGCGGCGGCCAGTTGGAAGCATGGCTCAAAGCGGGAAACACGGATGACATCCACGCGCACCGAAACCGACACCTTCGGCCCCATCGACGTCGACAACAGCCGCTACTGGGGCGCGCAGGCGCAGCGCTCGCTCGGCAACTTCAAGATCGGCTGGGAGAAGCAGCCGGCCTCGGTCGTGCGCGCCCTCGGCATCGTCAAGCAGGCCGCCGCCAAGGCGAACATGGCACTCGGCCGCCTCGACCCGGCGCTCGGAAAGGCGATCGTCGACGCTGCGCAGGAAGTGATCGACGGCAAGCTGAATGACCACTTCCCGCTCGTCGTCTGGCAGACGGGCTCTGGCACCCAGTCCAACATGAACGCCAACGAGGTGATCTCCAACCGGGCGATCGAGATGCTCGGCGGCACCATGGGATCCAAGAAGCCGGTGCATCCGAACGACCACGTCAACATGAGCCAGTCGTCGAACGACACCTACCCGACGGCCATGCACATCGCCTGCGCCGAGCGCATCGTGCACGACCTGCTGCCGGCGCTGAAACAGCTGCATGCGGCCCTCGAGGCCAAGGTCAAGGCCTTCGACCACATCATCAAGATCGGCCGCACCCACACCCAGGATGCGACGCCGCTGACCCTCGGCCAGGAATTTTCCGGCTATGCCGCGCAGGTCGCCTCGTCGATCGCCCGCATCGAGATGACGCTTCCCGGCCTCTGCGAACTCGCCCAGGGCGGCACGGCCGTCGGCACGGGCCTCAACGCACCGATCGGCTTCGCCGAAAAGGTCGCCGAGGAGATCGCCGCCATCACCGGCATCGCCTTCAAGACGGCGCCGAACAAGTTCGAGGCCCTCGCCGCCCATGATTCCATGGTCTTCTCGCACGGTGCGATCAATGCGACGGCCGCCGCGCTGTTCAAGATCGCCAACGACATCCGCTTCCTCGGCTCCGGCCCCCGCTCCGGCCTCGGCGAACTGGCGCTGCCGGAAAACGAGCCCGGCTCGTCGATCATGCCCGGCAAGGTCAACCCGACGCAGTGCGAGGCGCTGACCCAGGTCTGCGCCCAGGTCTTCGGCAACCACGCGACGCTCACCTTCGCCGGCAGCCAGGGCCATTTCGAGCTCAACGTCTTCAACCCGCTGATGGCCTACAACTTCCTGCAGTCCGTCCAGCTTCTCTCCGACGCCGCCATCTCCTTTACCGACAACTGCGTCGTCGGCATCGAGGCGCGCGAGGACAACATCAAGGCCGCCCTCGACCGCTCGCTGATGCTGGTGACCGCGCTCGCGCCGAAGATCGGCTACGACAACGCCGCCAAGATCGCCAAGACGGCGCACAGGAACGGCACGACGCTGCGTGAGGAAGCTGTCGGCGGCGGTTACGTCACCAACGCGGAGTTCGACGAGGTGGTGCGGCCGGAAAAGATGATCATGCCGGGCTGACGCCATCCGCCCTTCGAGACGACCGACCCCGGAACGCCTGCGCTCCGGGGTTTTCTTTGCGCCGATGACGGCGCGATCAGCATATCGTTAATCCTTCCCCAACAATTCTCGCCTAATTTTACGGACCGGGAGCGAATAACGATCCAGGAGAAGCCGATGAACACGGCGGGCGCGCAGAAGGCGCAGGTACCCGATATTGCGGCACAGGTGACGTATGCGATGCGCATCATGGGAGTGGCTGCAATTCCGCGCAATTACGAGCTCTTCTACGAGGCCTATATCGGCTCCAATCCCAAGCTGACACGCGAGCTGGCGGCCCTCGGCAGCAAGGCGACGCAGGAGGAGCTGGACGCGATCGGCAGCCGGTATTTCGGCCATCACCACCGTGCCGAGGTCATCGACGGCGCCCACAGCCGGATCGTCTTGCAGCTGGACGGTATCCTGCGCCTGCTGCGCCAGGAACAGAATTCGCTCGAAAGCTACAACACCCTGCTCGGCGAGACCTTCGCCCGGATCAGCAGCAAGAACACGGCAAGCGTCGATCTCTTGAAGAACGCCATCGGCGTCATCACCGAGGCAACCGACGACACGCTCACGCAGGGCAAGGAGCGCGTCGAGGACGTCGTCCAGACGTCCATGGAAATGGACGTCGTTCGCCGCGAACTCGACGAATACAAGCGCATCGCCAGCACGGACTCGCTGACGCAGCTCTCCAACCGCCGCGCCTTCGACAACCGGCTTGCCGCCGTCTACGACAACGCGCTGACGCGCAACGCGACCGCGCTGGTCCTCGCCGACATCGACCATTTCAAGAAGATCAACGACACCTACGGCCACCCGGTCGGCGACAAGATCCTTGCGACCGTCGGCAATCTCGTGCGCACCATCGTGCGCAAGGACATCTTCCTCGCCCGCACCGGCGGCGAGGAATTCGCGATGATCATCGAGGGCAATACCGAGGAGGAAGCGATGCTGATCGCCGAGCGGGTCCGCTCCGCGCTCGAAAGCACGCCCTTCAAGAACTCCAAGACCGGCGTCAACTACGGCCCGGTCACCATCTCGCTCGGCATCTGCATGGCATCGGAGGCCGAAGGGCCCGGCGAACTCTACAGCAAGGCCGACATCGCCCTTTATTGCGCCAAGAACGGCGGCCGCAACCGGGTGATGGCCTACGAGGACGGCATGAAGAAGGAATTTTCGAAGAGCTGGCTGATCTACCGCAAGTGACCCCCGCCTGACCCACCCTGCGACGGCGCCGAAAGGCGCCGTGCTATCGTCCGGCATCGCCGTGTTCCCGCCGGAACAGCCGTGTGCCGGGCGGTCTTCTAGAACCATCCCATCAGGAACAGGCGGCCGCCGGAACGATGCGGCCCGGAGATGGGAGAAGAACCATGAAGACGCTGATCGCCACGCTCGCCGCGACCCTCATGCTGACGGCCGGCCTCGCCAATGCCGCCCCGAAGGACGGCGCCTTCGAAGTCGCCTCGCTCGCCTCGACCAGCCAGAAGACCGGCTGGCTGCAGGTCCTCTCGGAGGGCAAGCCGATGAAGTCGGCAAAGCGCCGCGACGCCGTCAGCCGCGCGCCGATCGCCCGCGAGATCGTCCGGTTCAAGGAGGACGTGGCGCCGGGCACGGTCATCGTCGACAATTCCGAACGCCGCCTCTACCACGTGCTCGGCCACGGCATTGCCGTCAAGTATGCCGTCAGCGTCGGCCGCGACGGCTTTCTCTGGACGGGCGTCAACCGGGTGAGCCGCAAGACGGAATGGCCGACCTGGACGCCGCCGGAAGACATGCGGGCCCGCGAGGCCAAGAAGGGCAAGATCCTGCCGGTCTCCATGAAGGGCGGCCTCGACAACCCGCTCGGCGCCCGCGCCCTGTATCTCGGCTCGACCATCTACCGCATCCACGGCACCAACCAGCCATCCTCGATCGGCCAGGCCATGTCGTCCGGCTGCATCCGCATGGCCAACGAGGATGTCGAACACCTCTATGCGCAGGTCTCGATCGGCGCGACGGTGATCGTGCGGGACTGACGGCGGCGAATAGCGAATAGCGAATAGCGAATAGCGAATAGCGAATAGCGAATAGCGAATAGCGAATAGCGAATAGGGCATGTCGGTCAGCGGCTGATGTCAACCGGCCTGAAGGTGCGCCCCGGCGGCGAATCCGCGACCGCCTTTCGCTACTCTCCACTCTCCACTCTCTACTCTCTACTCTCTACTCTCTACTCTCTACTCTCTACTCTCTACTCTCTATTCGCTATTCGCTATTCGCTACTCTCTCTATTCGCTCCCCTGTTGCCCGCAGGCCGAAACCCCGGCCGCCGCGCCGATGGCGATCAGTTCCGGCCGGTATTCGAAATGCATCGTGTCGTAGTGGTACCAGCGGCCGCCCCAGATGAAGCCCTGGCGCTCGAAGGCCTCGACGATCGCCATCGGGTACTTGTTGCGGTATTCGGGCACGCGGCCGGGCTTGCCGCCCGACCAGATCCAATAGTCCGCAAAAGCCGTGTTGAGGTCGATCGCCGCGCCAAAACTGTGCACCGAGAGGTTCGGCTGGCCGGCGACCCTGCGCCAGTTGAAGGTGCCGGCCGACGGCGCCAGATAGCGCCTGAGGTCGGGCCTGCCCGCAAGCGCGTCGCGCACCCGCCCGAGCGCCGACGCCGCGCCCTGGCGCTTCGTCACGCGCACCGTCCCGCCGAACCAGTCGACACGCACGAGCGCTTCCTCCACCGCCCTGGCCGAGCCGCCATAGAGACGTTTCATCAGCGCGTCGCTGCGGATGCGGCCGGGATCGTGGTCGACGCCGGGCGCGGCCTCGCAGGCACCGGCCGCATAGAGCTGCGACAGGCTGTCCTCCACATCCCCTTCCGCGACCGCTTCGGCATGGCTCTTCGACCGCCCGTCGTCGACCGCAAGCGGCGCGCCGCCATCGCGGAAGTGGATCAGCCCCTCGCCGATGCGCGCGATCGTCTCCGGATAGGCCCTGGCAAGCAGGTCGAGCCGCGTCGCCGGATCGGGCTCCGCCGCAGGCGCTGCCGGCGCGCATGACAGGCACAGCGCGGCGACAAGCGCCGGCTCAATCCACCGCGATGTTGATATAGTCACCCGAGGCCCCGCGCCAGATTTCCACGTGGACGCGCACGTCGCCGGCGAGCAGGCGCCGGGCAGCACCGCCCTCGATCCGTCCGCCGGCGATCATGCGCTCGGCAAGCTCGCGGTTCTTCGCCGAACCGAAGAAGCCGTCGACGCCGTCGCTCGGCTGGCGCACGCCGAAGCGGTGCACGTTCGCCCGGTCCTGGCGGATCACCTGCCAGGGCTGCGTCAGCCGCTCGTTGTAGGAATTGTAGAGATCGTCCTGGCCGATATAGGCGTCATAGGCCTCGATCAGGTCGTCGGCCCGTGCCGCAGCCTGGCCGGCGAGAAAGGCGGCGAACACGGCCGCGATGCGCGAAATCCTCATGTGGTTCCCCAAACTGCGCCGCGCGTGACCGGCCGGCGTCGGAAAGTCAAATGACGTTCGGCGGGGCGCGCCTATTCGCCGCTCACCACATGGTCTTCGCGGCGCGGTCCGGCCATTCGCGGTCATAGGCCACGCCGTCGAAACCCTTCTTGGCGGAGGCGAGCATCTGCCCGACCGTCGGCAGGCAGGCCGCATCGCGATGCCTGGCCGGATTCCAGAGGTCGGCGCGCAGCACCGCCCGCGCGCATTGCGAATAGACCTCCTCGATAGTGACGACCACGACCGAACGCGGGTGGCGGCCGTCCATCTCGAAACGCCGCGTCAGCTCTTCGTCGATCCGGAGCACGGCGCGGCCATTCACGCGCATCGTCGTGTTGGAGCCCGGAATGAGGAAGAGCAGCGCGACGCGCGGGTCGCGCACGATGTTGGCGAGCGAATCGGCCCGGTTGTTGCCGCGCCAGTCCGGCAGCATCAGCGTGCGTTCGTCCTCGATGTGGATGACCGCCCCGGCGTCGCCGCGCGGCGAGCAA
>NZ_JAKGBU010000100.1 GCF_021555155.1 Rhizobium alarense | reverse complement strand
GAAAGCGCTGAACCCATCGCAAACCTCCCGTTTGCACCAGCGATTCAGATGCTTCTCATCTTGAAAAGCCCCTGAGCTAAAGTCTGCGAGACGCCGTATAAATCATCGACCGTTGATAGAGGCATCGCGCGGCACAATGTGGGGCCGTGGGACGTGCCGCTCTCAGCCAGGGAATGAACCCAATCCCGAATCTGCCGGCGTTTCAGTTTCCCAAAACCGTCTCGCGGCAACGTCTTCACCACCGTCATGCTCTTCGGAATCTCGGCGGGGGCAAGAAACAAAGCGCAATGGTCCTTGAGGTCTCCCGGTTCGATCACGGACGCCTCGTCTCGCAGTTCAATGACCGCATGAACACGCTCGCCCCAATCTCGGTCGCTCGCACCGACGACCACCGCATCCCGGACGCCCGGATGCGACAGCAGAATCGACTCTACCTTCTCCGGGTGCACTTTCACGCCGCCGGTATTGATCACGTCGTCACGACGTCCGGCGAGATAGACATAACCTTCCTCGTCCATCCAGGCCATGTCGCCGATGCTCGTGAAGCCGTCCTCATCCTTGCGGACTGCTACGGACGGATCGAGATAGCGAGTTCCATCCTCCTGGCTCCGCCGCCGCATGAAGAGCTCGCCAACTTCGCCGGCAGGCAAAAGCACACCATCGGCTCCATAGACGCGGGCATCCGTTTCGAACGGACGCCCGACCGAGCCGGGATGCTCCAGCCATTCAGATCCTGTAATGATCGTCTGGCCGACGTTTTCGCCGGAACCGTACATTTCGAAGATCCGATCAGCGCCAAGGACGTCGATCCATGCCTTCTTCAGCCAGGACGGACAGACAGCCGCGGTATGATAGAATGCCTCCAGCGACGCAAAGGTCGTGCCCACCGCGTCCAGTGCATCCAGCATTCGGACCATCATCGTCGGAACAGTCATGACGAACTGGATGCCGTATGCATCGATGGCTCTCAACGCCGACGCGGCGTCGAAGCGTTCCATGACGACGAGGTGCTGCCCTTCGAAAAGTCCGAGCTGGGCCCAGGTCAGCGGCGCGTTGTGTGACATAGCACCGCAAACGAGCTGTCTCTGACCGGAACGAAATCCGAGCCTGCCGGCAATTTTTCCCCATGGTCGACCAGGAACACTGACCCACGGCTGATCGTTGGTCATGAGTTTTGGGATTCCCGTCGATCCCCCAGACAGCACGATTTTCCCAGGCCGCGAAATGCAATCCGCGCGCCGCTCGTCCGGCGCTTGGCGCTGAAGCGCCATGAGCTCGCCACCAGCAAGAAACGATCCCTCCGCTGTGCCTGTCCCATCTTCCACCACCGCGCAGACGGCTCGGGCCCGCTCGAGCAGCGCGCGGATCTGAACCGGAGGCGAACCCGGATCCAGGGTCATGATCGTCGCGCCGAGGCGCCAGCAGGCCAGAACGGTCCCAAGATGCAGCAAACCATTGGCGAGCCCAATTCCGACGACATCTCCCTGCCTGACAGGTCGCTGTCGCAGGACGTGTGCGATGCGATCGACCAGAGCATCGAGTTCCGCCCAATTGACAGTCCCGACCGCGCCGTCCGCGCGCAGAACCGTCACTGCCGGCGAATACGGCGTCGTCGCCGCGTGCTGACGCAGCCGCGCTCCATAACCGACCGGCGCGGGATCCGGCGGCTGGATCGAAATCTTGGTCATGCTGCTGCCCCTTCAACCATTTGTCGACAAGCCTCAAATCTCTTCGAATGAGATCGGGTGGGCGCCCTTCCACAGCACCGACTTGCCCAGCTCCGCCAGCATGTCGAGATTGGAGGTCAGCGTGATGAAATGGTTGCCGGCGAGTTGTCCCATCTTGCTGGAAAAATCGACGCCACCATAGGCGAGAAGGATTTCCGTCTCGCTGATGCCCCCGGGATAAAGCAGGATATGGCCGGGCGCCGGATGGCTTGTATGGTTTTCGTAGCCGACGCCGAAGTCGTGCTCGCCGAGCGGTACCCAGACCCCCTCTCCGCTCCAGCGGACATGGACGACCTGGCTGACGAAAGGCAGAACCTTGCGGAAGGCCGCCACGGTCCTCGGTGCCTTTTCTTCTTCGAAGCTTGCCTGGAACTCGTAGGGGCCGGCCTTGACGACTAATCTGGGCATTTCACGTGTCCTTTGACTCTACTGGATGAGGCCGGCCATGCGCGGCAGTGCAAGCGACAGATCGGGGACGAAAGTGGTCAGCAACAGAATGACGATCATCGCCAGAAATGGTGTCGTGAGCTTCTTTGCCACCTGCAGCACCGGTCGGCCGGCAACGCTGGAGGCAACGAAGAGCGAAATGCCATAGGGCGGCGTGACTGTGCCGATCGCACAGTTGAGCACGATGACCAAGGCGAAATGGATGGGCTCAATACCGTACTCGATTGCAATCGGAAAGAGGACCGGAACGACGATCAGGATGGCCGCGATCGTTTCGAGGAACATGCCGATCACAAGGAAAAGCAGGTTGACGACAATCAGGAAGACGAGTGGGTTGGATGAGAAATTGCGGACCCAGTCGCCCAGCAGCGCCGGCACGTTCGCATTGGCGATAAGCCAGGCGAACACGCTCGCAGTGCCGATGATCAACATGACCGATGCGGACAGCGAGGCAGCACGCAGGATGAGTTGCGGCAGTTGCGCGGCCTTCAGATCGCGATAGATGAACATGCCGACGACCAGGCCATAAAAGGCAGACACCGCTGCAGCTTCGGTGGGTGTGAAAACGCCCCCCAGAATGCCTCCGAGAATGAGAGCCGGCATGCCGAATGCCGGCAGTGCCTGATAGGCCGTTCGAAGCAGCCGCTCCATGGTGAATGGTTCAGACTCACGATACTGGGCGCCGCCACGCTTGGCGTGAATATAGGCCGTGGTCATGATCGCGACCATGCACAGCACGCCCGGGACGATGCCGGACAGGAAAAGCGCGCCAATCGACAGGTTGGCGACCACGGCAACGATCACCATGGTCAGGCTTGGCGGAATGACCTGTGCAAGCGAGCCGGCACAGGCGATCACAGCAGCGCCGAAATCGACATCGTAGCGCCGGCGCTTGAGTTGCGGCTGCATGATCGACGAGATCGCAGCCGTATCGGCCGAGCCCGATCCGGAAATGGCTGCAAGGCCCGCTGCCGCCACACACGATACCAGCAGCAGGCTGCCGGTGATCCAGCCGACCAATGCCGAAGCGAAATTGACGATGCGCTTGGAAATCCCGCCGGCGTCCATGATGATGCCGGCAAAGACGAAAAATGGAATGGCCATCAATGTGAAGGAATTGAGACCCGCAAAAACGCGCTGGCTGACGATTGCCAACGGCACCTCGGTGGTCGTGACCAGGGCGATTACGGCAGAGGCGCCGAGAACGAAGACGACCGGGACACCGAGGAGCAGAAGCAGGAGGAAGCAGCCCAGGATGATTGTCATTAGGCAGCCTCCTCCTCGAGGTCCGATTGGATTGGAGCGAAGGGATCCGCCCATCGCTCGACGACGGACACAATGAGTTCAAGGGTGATGTAGGCCGCACCGACCGGCATGCAGATATACATGATCCACATCGGCATCTGCATGGCGGACGATGTCTGCATCATGCCAAGGCGGAGCAACGGAAAGCTGCCGTAGGCAAGTACGGCAAGGAAACCGACCGTCAGGAAGGCGATGAGCACGCTGGCCGCGCGGGCCAGAGGCAAAGGCAATTGGGCAGGCAGAAGATCAATCGCCACATGCTGGCGACGGGCCATTGCAATTCCCGATCCCAGCATGACCAGCCAGATCTGGCTGAAGGTCGCAATTTCGGTGGCAGCGGCGATCGAGTAGTTGAAGACGTAGCGACCACCGACCTGAACCAGAACGGCGATCATCATGATCGAAAAAAGCAAAACAACCGTTGCCGACATTGCCCTGCGCAAGGCGTGAATCCCTGTTCCCAGGGCCGTCAAAGCCACCAGCATAAACACCACTCCCGGAAAGCGGCCGAATGCATTCCTGCATCCGGCCCGTTCAGCTTACTTCACGGTTTTCAGAAGTTCGACCAGTCGCTTCTGTTCGTCGGTCGTTACATAGGTGGCGTAGATCTTGTCGGCCTCCGCGCGGAAGGGAGCAACGTCCGGCTTGGTGACGTTGACGCCGGCCTTGATGAGTTCGTCGTAGAGTTTCGCATCACTTTCGCGATAGGTCTTGCGCTGGTAGGCTGCGGCCTGCGTACCGGCCTCGGTGAGAGCCTTCTGTACGTCCTCCGGCAGTTGTTGGAAACGGGCCTCGCCCATGATCACCGGCGCGACCAGCTCCAGCCAGCCGACGATCGCCCAGTTCGGCGCCACTTCGTAGAACTTCTTGGAGTAGTAGTTGGTGTTGGCGGCCTCCGCGCCGTCGACGACGCCGGTCTCGAGGGCACCATAGAGTTCGCTATAGGCAAGCGGCGTCGGATTGGCGCCGAAGTCCTTGAAGGCAGCAAGGTGAGCCGGGTTCTGCATGGTGCGGATCTTCATTCCGGAAAGATCCTGCATCGACGTGACCGGCTTCTTTGTCATGATGTGGCGCGTGCCGGCCGAAAAAAAGCCGATCAGGCGGAAGCCCTGCTTGCCGAGAACCTCGTTGACGTACGCACGGACTTCAGGCGCATTCAACGCGCGGTCCATCTGCTCGGCATCCTCAAACAGGAACGGCATGCTGAATACGCCCAGGTTCGGCGCGAAGTTCACGAGAGTCTCGTTGGCGGTCACGGCAATGTCGATGGTGCCGATCTGCGTTCCCTGAATGCTCTCCATTTCGTCGCCGAGCTGGGCATTGGGGAATACCTGGATCTCGGCCTTTCCGCCGGTCTTTTCCTTGAGAAGCTCGCTCATGCGTTCCATGCCGAGATTGTATGGCTCGGTGGCGTTCGCGTTATGGCTCGCCTTTAGCGTTATCTCAGCGGCTTGAGTCGCGGACACGAGGGACGCGACCGACAGAAGCAGAGCGATGAGGGTCGATTTGATGGTCATGATTTATTCCCCTTTTTGATGAACGGTTATAGCTTCATTCCCAGTTCGGCGGGGCCAAAATCTGGGCCCCGATCCAGTTCTCAGGCCTCCGGAAGCAGTCCCATTTCATCGAGGACCTGCTTCAGCGACACCATCTTTTCCGCCGGCAAAGGCAGACGTGGCGGACGCGGCACGCCGACCGGCTGCCCGATCATGGACAGCGCCGCCTTGGTGGCCGAAACATAAAGATCGCCGCTCAGCGCCTGCAGGAGCGGGAGTATCCGATGGTAAATCTGCCGGCCGGCCTCGCCATTGTCCTGATCGACCGTAACGTTGAACAGTTCAGTCGAAAGACCCGGCGCAATATTGGAAAAGACTGAAACATAGCCTTGCGCTCCGACTCGATAGCTCTCCCAGGCGTCATAGCCGGCAAACACCGTCATGCGGTCGCCGCACAGACGGATGATGTCCATGGTGCGCGATACGCTGCCACTGGATTCCTTGATGTAGGACACGTTGTCGATTTCGGAGAGCCGGGCAACGAAAGCGGCTCTCAGATCGACGTTGGCGGTGTTGGGATTGTTGTAGACCATGACGGGGATGGACAGCGCCTCGCCGATCTTTCGGTAGTGGACAAAAAGCTCGTCCTCAGTCGGAGATGAATAGTAAGGCGGCACGACCATGACCCCGTCGGCGCCGAGTTCCTCCGCTTCGCGACTGAGCGAAACGGCCTCGTCGGTCCACTCAGCCGCAGTCCCGACAATAACCGGCACCCGCCCGTGCGCCTGGTCCACCACGGCAGAAGCCACCTGGCGCCGTTCATCGCGCGTCAACGAGAGAAACTCGCCTGTGCTTCCAAGCGGGATGAGACCCTGAACACCGTTGTCGATCTGCCAGTCCACGAAGGTGCGAAGGCGAGCCTCGTCAACGTGTAGCGCCTCATCGAACGGCGTCACCATGACCGTGTAACTACCCCGGAAAGTGGACATTGGAAGGCCTCTTCTGCTGCGCAATTCGCCCCTTTGAAAATGTGATCCAAAAGAGCCAATTAATGTTGACATTTGATCATATCGAATGTCAACTGTTCATCAGTCTAAAATGCGAGAAAAACATGCACCTCGCGATTTGCTCATTTTTTGACCAGGAGATTCCATGCCATTTCTCGAAATCTTTGACTTCGAGGCAGCGCCCGAGACCCGCCGAAACGCGACAGAACTGATGACGAAATCGCTCTGTGAGGCCTACGGCATTCCGTCTGAGATCGTCTCGGCCTATTTCTTCGCAATCGATGAGAATGGCTACAGCCACAACGGAATTCACGGCCAAAGCAATGAAGTTAAGCGTATTTTCGTGAAGGTCCACGCCTATCGCCGACCGGTTGAAATTCGCCGCAAAGCCGCACGGCTGTTGACCGACGCCTTTGCCGCCTCCTACGGAGTGCCTGAAAAATCCGTTGTCATCTATTTTTTCGATCGCGATCCCGACGAGGTTTCTCACGCCGGCAGCCTGGCTGATGCGTGAGGCAATATTTGATCAAATTATCAGCAGAACACCCATCTGAGAGGCACCCATGGATCGTTTCTTGACAGAAGAGCAGCGGATGTTGCGCGATAGCGTCAGACGCTTTTCGAACGAGACCGTCGCGCCGGCAGCCAGCGCGATCGACCGCGACGACGTCTTTCCGCGCGAACTCTATGAGGCCATGGCCGATCTTGGCCTTTTCGGCGTTTCCCTCGATCCCGAGGCTGGAGGCAGCGGGCTCGACACGGAAATCGCCTGCCTCGTCATGGAGGAAATTGCGCGCGGAGCCGGTGCGCTCGGCAATGCCTATGCCATCCCGGTCGAAGCCGCACATTTCCTGCACGAACATGGCAACGAGTTCCACCGCGGACTGATACCAGACATCCTGAGCGGCAAGCTCATTCCGGCTACGGCAGCGACAGAGCCTGATTGCGGCTCGGACGTCGCCGCCATGCGCACCGTCGCGGAGCGTGACGGCGACGAGTATATCATCACTGGCACCAAGGCCTGGGTCACCTTTGGTCGTATTGCCGATTTCATCATGGTTTTCGCAAAGACCGACCGCAATGCCGGTCACAAGGGTATCAGTTGCATCCTGGTTGAAACCAATCGCGCTGGCGTCACGCTGGGCAAATCCGAGGACCTGCTCGGAATGCACGGCCTGGAAGACTGCCAGGTCAGCTTCGACGGCGTGCGCGTGCCGGTGAAGAACCGCCTCGGGCCGGAAAACGAAGCCTTCAAGATGGCCATGGGCAATTTCAACTTCTCACGGCTGATGATGTCCTCAATGGCACTGGGCATGGCGCAGGCGGCGATGGAGGACGCCATTTCCTATGCCAAGAGCCGGAAGCAGTTCGGTCAGGAGATCATCAAGTTTCAGGCGATCCAGTTCATGCTCGCCGACATGTCAAAGGATATCGCCGCTGCCCGGCTTCTGATCCATCACGCAGCCCGACTCTACGATGCCGGCCACTCCATCGCCAAGGAAGCCGCGCATGCCAAACTGTTTACGACCGACATGGCCATGCTGCACATTTCCAACGCGCTGCAGATCCATGGCGGCAACGGTTATTCGAAGGAATACCGCATCGAGCGCCTGTTCCGCGACGTTCGCCTCTCGCAGATCTATGAGGGCACGAACCAGATCCAGCGCATGATCATCGCGCGCCAGCTCGAAAAAGAATATGCGTGAGGCTTGGGGATGATCAGTTTCATCACACCTGATGAGGCCGCTGGCCTCGTGTGCGATGGCGATATTCTTGTCGTCGGCGGCAATGGCGGCACGGGTGTCCCCGAGGCCATCCTCGAGAGCCTCGAGAAGCGCTTTCTTGCCTGTTCGCATCCCGCCGGACTCACGCTGATCCACGTCACCGGAATAGGTGCGGTTACCGAAAAAGGCCTTTGCCGCCTCGCGCACGATGCCCTGGTCTCCCGTGTCTTCGGCAGCAATTTCGGCCTGCAGCTCCCCTTCATGAAGCTGATCGTCGAGGAGCGCATGGAAGGGTACAATTTCCCGCAGGGCGTGATGACGCAGATGTTCCGTGCAATGGCCGCCAAGCAGCCGGGCGTGATCACCCATGTCGGCCTGCAGACTTACATGGATCCGCGCCAGGAAGGCGGTCGCATGAATGCGCGTACCCGGGAACCCATGATCGAACTGGTCGAACTCGCCGGCAATGAATGGCTCTTCTACCGTGCGCCGACGCCGAACATTGCATTCCTGCGCGGCACCAGCGTCGACGAGGACGGCTATGTCTCAATGGAACATGAGGCAACCACACGCGAGGATCTGTCGATCGCACAAGCCGTCCACAATGCCGGCGGCACGGTCATCTGTCAGGTGAAACGCCAAGTCAAGCGCGGCACGCTGCATCCTCAAATGGTGAAAATACCGGGCTTCCTGATCGATCACTTCGTCCTCGAGCCAAAGCAGATGCAGACCTACACCACCGTCTATGATCCAAGCCGTTGCGGCGAGACGCGCATGCCTATTTCGGCGCTCAAGCCGGATCTCCTGACCGAAAAGCGGGTCATCGCCCGTCGTGCGGCGCTGGAGCTCAGACCCGGAGATATCGTAAACCTCGGCGTCGGCGTCTCGGCCATGATCCCGAATGTGGCAGCCGAGGAAGGCATCGAGGACATCATGACACTGACGGTCGAAGCCGGTGTCATCGGCGGCGTGCCTGGCTATGCCCGGGAGTTCGGCACAGCCTATAACCCGCGCGCGATCATCGATCAGCCATATCAGTTCGATTTCTACGATGGGGGCGGCCTCACTTGCGCCTTCCTGTCCTTCGCAGAGGTCGATGCTGAAGGCCATGTCAACGTGACCCGTTTCGGCGATCGCTATGACGGCGCCGGCGGCTTCATCGACATTACCCAGAACGCCAGACGTCTGGTGTTCAGCGGCACGCTGACCGGTGGCGGCCTGGACATCGCCGTTGGTGATGGAGGGCTTGCCATCCGGCGGGAAGGCGAGTTCAGGAAATTTGTCCCGAAGGTCGGGCAGATCAGCTTCAACGGTCGCCTGGCACGCGAAAAGGGGCAGAGTGTCACCTTCGTTTCAGAACGGGCGGTCTTCAGACTTGAGGCAGAAGGACTGGTGCTCACCGAGATTGCGCCTGGCGTTCGCCTCAAGGAAGACGTGCTCGATCAACTGGCTTTTGCGCCCCGCGTCGCCTGCGACCTCAAGACAATGGATGCAAGATTGTTTGCCGAAGGTTCGATGGGCCTCGGCAAGGCGCTTGCGACCGCAGGAACGGAAGAAGACCGATGAAACACATCTCACTCGCCGGCGTCACCGTCGCAACAGTTCTCAGCTTCGACGAGAACCTTGCCATTGACTGGAAGAGCTATGACCGGCTCTTGGAATATTGCACCACGCCGCGCGGCATCAACGCCGTCTTTGTCAACGGCCATGCTGGCGAAGGGGCAACGCTGACCCCGGCGGAGCGCATCGAGGTACTGAAGCGCACGCGCGCCTTCATCGGAGAGGAAAAGCCGCTTCTGACCGGCCTCATCGCCTATTCCACCGCGGATGCGGTCCAGCAGGCGCGCGAAGCGGAAGAGAACGGCGCCGACGTCGTTGTCGTCTTCCCCATGCCGCAGTTCTCAGCCGGGGCATCCGCCGACCCGCGTTACGTCGTCGATCTCGTTGATCGGATTCTTGACGCCGTCGAACTTCCCGTTTCCATCTTCCAGCAGTCGGTGGCCTCCGGCAGCGGGTTCACCACACCGGTTCTGCTCGAATTGTGCCGGCGCGAGCGCGTCATCGCCGTCAAGGAGGGTAGCGGCGATGTCGGTCTCTACGAGCACAATCTTCGCTGCATCAAGGCTGAAAGTCCGGACGTCGCGATTCTGGCCTCGAACTACCACTGGCTCTTCGCGCAGATGACGACCGGCGCGGACGGTATCCTTTCAGGCATGGCCAGCATGATACCGCATCTTCTCTGCGAATTGTGGGAAGCCGCGGTCGCCGAGGATCTGAGGGCCATGCGCACCATCAACGACCGGATCTATCCACTTGCGCGCATGATCTACGGCGCCCCGCCGCTCATCGACATGCATACGCGCATGAAGGTGGCGCTGGAGCACTTGGGCGTGATCGCCAGTGCAAGGCCTCGTCCGCCGCTCCTGCCCGTGACCGCCGATGTGGCGCGCCGGATCGCCGAATGCACCGAACAGGCCAACCTTCGCCGGTATCTCTAACCCGTCCCGAGAGCTTTTTTCATACTCGAGGAATCCGCCATGCAAACCAGACCCAGAGAAGCCTTTGTCGACCTCTTCTACGAAGACGTCGTCGTTGGCGACGAAGTCCATACCGATGCGCACGACGTGACAATGGACGACGTCCTGACCTTCGGTAAGGTGACGCGCGACCTCCACCCGCTCCATACCGACGCGGAGTTTTGTCGCAAGACGTCGTTCGGTCGCCCGATCGCTCACGGATTGTACGGCCTAGCCCTTATCGAGGGGCTGAAATCGGAGCTGAAGCTCTACGAGAATACGTCGATCGCCTCGCTGGGCTGGGACAAGGTAAGGTTCATGGCCCCCATCTTTCCCGGCGACAGCCTGCATGTGAGGGTCGTTTTCAAAGACAAGCGGGAAAGCCGCAAAGGCCACGGTATCGTCATTGAGAAGACCGAACTGATCAATCAGCACGGGCTGATCGTGATCGATGCCGAACACGCCGCCATGGTCCAGCGGCGACCAGGGGCATAGCAAGCGGCAGCGCGCTCAACCTGCAAGCACCGGTTGACAGTGCGAGGCTGATTTCGGACACCAGCAACAACAGGCAGTTTGCGACAGTCGCGTTTCGTGGGACATTATCGCGGCCTCGGGACATCCAGGAAACAAGTATGAGATCAACCCAGATCCGTCGATCCAAGGCAAACGGCAACGGCGAGCAGAACGCGGCCGAGGATTTGTCGTCCACGTCCGTCGAGCAAGCAACCGAACTCATTCGGCAGGCCATCCTGTCGGGACAGTACGGGCCGGGCGAGCGACTGAAGGTTGCCGAACTTTCCAAGCAGTTCGGCTTCAGCCCTATGCCGCTGCGCGAGGCCCTTCGCAAGCTTGAAGGGGAAGGCCTGATCGAGATCGAACCCAATCGGGGCGCGACAGTGCGCCAGCTTGATCGCCACTTCGTCGAGGATCTGTTCGAAATCAACACCGAGCTGCGCGTCTTCGCCCTGAAGCGCGGCATTCGCCTGATGACACTGGAAAAGATCGACCTGCTCGAAGGCATCGTCACGGCCTTCGAGGATGCAGTGGCGCGTGGCGATCTTGAGCGCGGCCTGACGCTCAACCGGGACTTCCACGCAAAGATCGTCGAAATCGGCGGCAATTTCGAAGCACTCCGGATTTTTTTGCGCGGCTGGGAGCTGATTGGGGCTTTCCGACGCCGCTTCGGATACGGTGCGGGCAGACAATCAGGACTGGCACGTGAGAAACGCCTGCTGGTCGACGCGATCAAACGTCACGACTTGGAACTCGGCGAAGCGATCATACGAATGCAGCATGCCGCGGCCATGGAAGACATGCTGCAGCGGTTTCAGGAAAGTTGATCGCACGGCTCGTCGAGCTTCTTCCAAATTACAATGTACCGACACGACCTTTGCATGTCCTCTATGCGTCGGATCGACGATTGACGCCGAAACTGAGAAGCTTCCTGGATTTCGTCGCCGCAAATTTCGGCGTGCGTACAAACGAGGCCTGACGGCGCGGGCGCCGAGCGATTTCATGTAGAGGAAAATTATCTTGGACCGACTGGAATGCGACCGCATGTTTGCGGCAGTCATCGATACAGGTAGCTTCGCGGCGGCGGCCAAGCGTCTTGGAACAAGTTCAGGACAAGCATCGAAACTTGTGTCGCGGCTCGAGAAGGAACTCGGCGTCCAGCTCATCATGCGAACGACACGGGCATTGGCGCTTTCTGAAGTCGGCCGTGCCTACTACGATCGCATAAAGGGTATCATCGAAGATCTGGATTCTCTTGATGCGTCCGTACGCAACGCCTCGGGCACACCTTCCGGCAGGCTTCGAGTAACCGCGCCCGTCACCTTTGGCACGACCCAGTTGACCCCGGTTCTGATTTCTTTCGCCGCAGCCTTTCCCGAGATCCAGTTGGACATCAGCTTTGCCGACCGCCTCGTCAATCTCGTCGACGAGGGCTTCGATGCGGCGGTCCGCATCGGCCAGCCGGCTGACAGCAGCCTGATTGCGAAGAAGCTTTGTCCGGTCCGAATTGTGCTTGTTGCCTCGCCGTCATACCTCGCGTCTCGACAGACGCCGGAGAGCCCAAATGAACTTGCCGATCATCGCTGCATCGTCGACACGAATTTCAGCGATCCGCAGTCATGGCGGTTCAACAGCATCGATCGGCAACAAATGATAGCGACCGAAGTGCGAGGCCGTCTCCATTTTTCGAATGCCGAAGCTTGCCTTGCGGCGGCCGAAGCCGGATTGGGTATCGCTCGCGTACCAAGTTTCGTCGCCGGAGCCAGTCTACGGGCAGGATCAGTCAGATCAGTTCTCAGCCAGTACGAAGACGTGCCGCGTGGACTCTACGCCGTCTATCCGCCCGGGCGTCATCTAGCTTTGAAAGTGCGGGTCCTGGTCGACTTTCTCGCTGACGCTTTTCGCGGCCAGCCAAAGTGGGATAAAGGCTGGATTTGATTGATTCCATTTTAGAAGCAATTTCCCTCGACGTGGCGGGATAATCATGGATCTGGAATTGGGCCATATTCCACCTCAGGAATTCACCCGATGAGACGAGAACGATCATGATCGATACCCGTACTGCTCCGTATGCCGCCCTTACTCTGCGCGTCACACTTGGCCTGCTTTTCCTCGCCCATGCCGGCCTGAAGATTTTCGTGTTCACTCCGGCGGGCACCGCCGGCTTCTTCGGGTCACTCGGTCTTCCCGGCTGGCTGGCCTATGTCACCATCCTGTGGGAACTGGCTGGTGCGGTCGCTCTCATCCTCGGCATCTGGCCGCGCCTTGCTGCCATCGCAATGATCCCCGTTCTGCTCGGCTCAATCTTCACCGTTCACGGCGCAGCGGGATTCTTCTTCAACAATGCCAACGGTGGCTGGGAGTTTCCGGCTTTCTGGATCGTCGGCCTGATCGTTCTGGCATTGACCGGCGATGGCGCAAAGGCACTGCGCCCCACGCCGGTCCGCAAGTAACAGCTCAGCGACGGCTGCGAACGGAAAGAGCCATGAGCGCGATACCAAGCCTGAAGACCGGCGTCAGCAAAGTAACCTTGACGGTCAACGATCTCGATCGGGTCAGTGGCTTCTACCGGGAGGCCGTCGGCCTCCATCTTCTCCGCAACGACGGGGCCACTGCAGAGCTTGGCGTCGAAGGAAAGACGCTTCTCGAGCTGCGGCGTGATCCGTCGGCACGCCGGCGCTCTCCCCGCGAGGCAGGCTTGTTTCACACCGCCTTTCTGCTTCCCTCGCGCGCAGACCTGGGTCGGTGGGTCACGCATGCGATGAAAACGCGGCCACCCGTGGTGGGCGCGTCCGATCACGCCGTCAGCGAAGCGCTCTACCTGTCCGATCCCGAAGGCAACGGTGTCGAGATCTATGCGGACCGACCGGTTCTGTCGTGGCAATGGAAGAATGGACTGGTCCATATGCCGAGCGATCCGCTCGACCTCGATTCGCTGGTCGCAGCGAGCGGTGGCGGCGATTGGAACGGTTTTCCAGAAGGCTCGACAGTTGGCCACGTGCACCTGCAGGTCGGCGCTATTCCCGCCGCAGAAGCATTCTATGCCAACCTTCTCGGCTTTGCCGTCACCTCGCGCTACCCGGGCGGCACCTTTTACGCCGCCGACGGCTACCACCATCATCTTGCGACCAATATCTGGAACAGCCGCGGCGCCGGTGAACGCAGTTTCCCCAGCACGGGCCTCGCCAATATTGAGATCGTCGCAAACCCAGATTTTCTGGCGTCCGCCGGCGCGAAGTCCGCCGAGGCCGGAATTGCAACGGCTGCTCTGCGGCAGGGGCTGACCTTGAGCGATCCATGGGGCACCGAGATCAGTATCGTCTCATCCGCCCCTACCGACATCCAAGAGTAAAAAATGCTTGTAGAAGGTAAATGGACCGCCGATTGGCACCCCGTGCAGGCAAGCGACGCCAAGGGCGGCTTCGTCCGGCAGATCTCCGGCTTCCGCAACTGGATCACCCCCGATGGCCGTGCTGGACCCACCGGTGAAGACGGTTTCAAGGCCGAGGCCGGCCGGTACCACCTGTATGTCGCGCTGATTTGCCCCTGGGCGTCGCGCACGCTCATGGGCCGCGCCTTGAAGAAACTGGAAGGCGCCATCTCGGTATCCATCGTCGAGCCGGCACTTTCGGAGCAGGGCTGGCGCTTCGGCGACTACCCTGGCTCCAATCTCGATACGCTCAATGACGCCAGTTATCTGCACCAACTTTATACGCGTGCGGACCCCGTCTACACCGGACGGGCGACAGTGCCTGTCTTGTGGGACAAGGTCCGGGGCACGATCGTCAACAACGAGTCCGCCGACATCCTGCGCATGCTGAATTCCGGCTTCGGTGCGCTGGCAAATGAAAGCATCGACCTCTACCCGGAGGATCTGCGCGCCGATATCGATGCCTTGAGCGAGCGGATCTATCCAAAACTCAACAATGGCGTCTATCGCGCCGGATTTGCGATCACCCAGATTGCTTATGAAGAAGCGTTTTCCGATGTGTTTTCCATGCTCGACGAGCTGGAAACGCGCCTGGACAACCGGGGACCATACCTGTTTGGCGATCGGCTGACGGAAGCGGATGTCCGGTTGTTCGTCACCCTCGTCCGTTTCGACGCGGCCTATCACGGCCTGTTCAAGTGCAATCTGCGCCGGCTGACGGAGTACGCCTGCCTCAGCCGCTACCTGACGACCATTCTCGCAATCCCCGGCATCCGCGCCACCGTGAATATAGACCACATCAAGCGCGGCTATTACTCGATCAAGGCACTGAACCCGAACGGCATCGTGCCAGTCGGCCCGCAACTGCCGTTTGAGCAGGCATAAAGGACGAAACCCGATGTCGACAATCGCAGCCAATACTCTTGTCATAATGCTCCATGGCGTCGGCTCCAACGGCAACGATCTCGCGCCGCTTGGCCACGCTTGGAAGGCCTCCTTGCCGGGTGCCGTCTTTGTTTCTCCCAATGCCCCCGCCCCCTCCAGCTTTGGCTCGGGTTATCAGTGGTTCAGCGTGGCAGGTGTCACCGAAGAGAACCGCAGCGCCCGGATTGCGGATGCACGGCCATCCTTCGACGAGGTGATTTCCTCAATCATCGAGGAGAACGGATTTACCGGGAAACTCGATCGCGTCGCTTTCGTCGGCTTTTCGCAAGGCACGATCATGGCACTGGACGCGGTGGCATCGGGCCGCTGGCCGATTGGCGCCGTGGTCGGGTTCTCCGGCCGCCTTGCCTCGCCACTTCCGCTTCAGCCGGCTCTGGAAACGCCCGTTCTCTTGGTCCATGGACGTGCCGATCCGGTCATCCCTGCAACAGAAAGCAGCAAGGCCGCCGCCACTCTTCAGACCCTCGGTCTCAAGGTAGAGCTGTTGACACTGTCAGGTGTGCCGCACACAATCTCTGCTGAGGGTGCGGCGAGAGCTGGCAGTTTCCTGGCTGAAGCACTTCTGAAATAGGAAGGCAACCAGCATGGAAACCGGTCTTTAGAGTCTGACCGAAAAAGAGTCGAGTGAAATCAGGCAGTTGTGATTCTGTTTGTTTGCTTAGGACGAGCGGAGGCCACAATGGGCTGGACTGATTTCACCCGTCTGCAACATGCTCGACGCGCAATGCGGTATGCAAGCGATCTGACGGACCGGGAATGGGGATTGATCTCGCCTTGCCTGCCTACCGCGCAGCACCGATCGTCGCGAGGTGACAAGCCAAATGCCGTCGTCGACCTCCTTTATGCCCAGTTTCTGACCGGCCAGCACGGTCGAGATGTTGATCTTCTTGCGATAGATGCATGCCCTTCCGCAGCTGGTGACGAGGATGTCGCGGTCGTGGAAGGGATAGTCGATCTCCGGCAGGCCGCGATAGGGCCGCGGCGAGGACGCGTAGAGATCGGCGGGTACCTTCATGCCGATCGCTTCATGCGGTCTCTCACGATTGAATTCGCTGACGAATTCATCGAAACGCGCCTGCTGTTGAAGAAGGGTCCGTCCCGGCGGCCGGGTTGTTTCCGTCTTCAGCGTCAGATGCATGCGCTCTTGGCGGCCATTCTGCTGCGGATGGCCGGGCTTGATGCGCTCGATCGCGATGCCGAGCCTGAGCCAGAGGACCGACAGTTTCGAAAGATTGTAGAGCCCGTTGGGTGAGGCGAAGGGAAGGCCGTTGTCGGTGCGGATCGCGCGCGGCAGGCCATGCTCGGCAAAGAGCCGCCGGAAGGCTTCGAGCACGGCGTGTTCGCGCGTTGATTCGAAAGCCTCGCAGGCGAGCAGATAGCGCGTCGCCTGGTCCGTCACCGTCAGGGGGTAACAATACCGGCCGTTTCCCAGCTTGAACTCGCCCTTGAAGTCGGCACACCACAGGTCATTGGCACCGGTCGCGTCCGACAGCGCCGTGCCCACGGCCCTGTTCGCCCTGTTCCTCTTGCGGGCTTGGTTCACAAGACCGTGGCGATCGAGCACCGCATGCACCGTGCTCCTGGCCGGGATCCGCACATCGCCGGCAAGCTTCTTCACCAGAAGCTCCCGGATCTTGCGCGCACCCCAATGCGGCTTCTCCTTCTTCAATCGCACGATCATGGCTTCTACCGGATCGGGCAACTGGTTGGCGTAGCGCACCGGCCGCCGCGACCGGTCGGTCAGGGCTTCAAGCCCTTCATCCCTGTAGCGGTTGAAGATCTTGATCCCTGTAGCGGTTGAAGATCTTGTAGCCGGTCTTGCGCGAGATGCCGAAATCCCGACACACATCGCTCATGCCTTCGCCCTCCAGAAGCCGGGCGACAAAGCGTAGACGTTCCTCCATCACCGAAGTCTCTCTCCACGGCATCAACACCTCCCGCCAAAGGCCGAAAGTGTCCTACGGCAGATCTCCCAGATCGGTAGATGCTCTCGAAAATGCCAGCGCCGGATCACACCCAGTAACGCTATGTCGATCACTCCAGAGCCTCCGATGAAAACATGCGAGGCACGGTTCAAACGTAAGCGGCAAGGAGACCCCATCTGGCGCGGCTGATGCTGAGCAGGGTATTTCGGGCATACGAGTTCTCTGAATGTG
>NZ_JAKGBU010000010.1 GCF_021555155.1 Rhizobium alarense | reverse complement strand
TCCAGCGCGTCGCGCAGTGCCGCCATGTCCGGCCCGCCGATCCAGACGTCCTCGATGCCCGCCTCCTGCAACGGCCGGGCGAGTTCCGCATGCACCGATGCCGAGAATTCGCCCATCTCCAGCATGTCGCCGAGGATCGCGACGCGCCGCCCGCCTTCCGTCGGATAGGTATCCCTGAGAAGCGCGATGGCGGCCCGCATCGAGGCCGGGTTGGCGTTGTAGCTCTCGTCGATCAGCGTGAAGGAACCGCCGTCCGTCGTCAGGCGGTAGCGCCGGCCCCTGCCCTTTTCCGGCTGCATGGCCGATATCGCCATCATCACCTTTTCGACGTCCGCCCCGACGAGGTGTGCGGCGCCCAGCACCGCCACCGCGTTCTCGGCGACATGGCGGCCCGGCGCCGCCATCGGAATTTCCAGCGTCTGGCCGGCGATGCCCGCCCACAGGACGCTCCCCTCGACGCCGCTCGTGAATTCGATCAGCCGGTACTCGGCGCGCGCGTGGGCACCGAAGCTGTGGATATGCGCCACCTCGGCGGCCTGCGCGGCCTGCTCGAGAAAGGCATACTGCTCGTTGTCGCGGTTGAGCAGCGCATGGCCGCCCGGCACGACGCCTTCGAAGATCTCCGCCTTCGCCGCCGCGATCTCTTCCAGGCCGTTGAAATTGCCGAGATGGGCCGGCGCGATCGTCGTGACGATCGCCACGTGCGGCCTGACCATCCCGACGAGCGGGCGGATCTCGTCCGCGTGGTTCATGCCGATCTCGAAGACGCCGAACTTGGTGTTTTCCGGCATGCGGGCGAGCGTCAGCGGCACGCCCCAATGGTTGTTGAAGGAGGCGACGGACGCATGCACCGCGCCGCAGGCCGAAAGCCCCTGGCGCAGCATCTCCTTCGTCGTCGTCTTGCCGACCGACCCGGTGACGGCGATCACCCGCGCCGCACTGCGGTCGCGCGCCGCACAGCCGAGGTCGACGAGCGCGTTCAGCACGTCCGGCACAACGATCATCGGCACGGTGAGCCGCCCCATGGCCGGCAGCTTCGCCTCGCTGACGATGAGCAGCGCGGCGCCATTGGCGGCCGCGAGGCTCGCGAAATCGTGGCCGTCCGCCCGGTCTCCCCTGATGGCGAAGAAGGCTTCGCCGGCGGCCACCGTGCGGCTGTCGATCGAGATGCCGGTGATGCCTGCCGGCAGGTTGCCGACGGGACGGCCGTGGGTCGCGGCCACGAGGTCGGCGCTAGTCCAGAGCCAGTTCAACGGTCGATATCCTCCAGTGCGTTTCGGACTTCCGCATGGTCGGAGAAGGGCAGCGTCACGGTGCCGATCGTCTGGCCCTCCTCGTGTCCCTTGCCGGCAACGATCAGCGTGTCGCCGGAACCGAGCATCGCGACCGCCTCGCGGATCGCCGTCGCCCGGTCGGCGATCTCGATCGCGCCCCTGGCCGCCGCCATGATCTCCGAGCGGATGACCTCCGGCACTTCCGAGCGCGGATTGTCGTCGGTGACGATGACCACGTCGGCAAGCCGCACGGCGATCTCGCCCATGATCGGGCGCTTGCCCTTGTCGCGGTCGCCGCCGCAGCCGAAGACGACGATGACGCGGCCGGTGGTGAAGGGACGGACGGAGGTCAGCACGTTTTCGAGGGCGTCCGGCTTGTGGGCGTAGTCGACATAGGCGAGCGCACCGTTCTTCGCATGGCCGACGAGTTCGAGGCGTCCGGAGGCGCCGACGAGCGTCTCGAGCGCCTGCATCGCCGTCTTCGCCGGCACGCCGGTCGACATGGCAAGCCCCGCGGCGACGAGCGCATTCGCCACTTGGAAGTCGCCGGCAAGCGGGATATGGACCTCGAAGATGTCGTCGCCGACGTGGATTTCGGCGGTCTGCTTGTGGCGGAAATGCTCGACGCGCTTCAGCGCCAGATAGGACCCCTTGCGCCCGACGGTGCGCACGTCGTGACCCGCCCTGCGTGCCGCGTCGGATGCGACGCCGGACCACTCGTCGTCGGCAAAGACGATCGCCGGCGACCCCTTCGGCAGAAGGGTGTCGAACAGGCGCATCTTCGCCGCCATGTAGTGCTCGACGGTCGGGTGGTAGTCCATGTGGTCGCGGCCGAGATTGGTGAAGCCGGCGGCGGCGAGCTTCACGCCGTCGAGGCGGGCCTGGTCGAGGCCGTGGCTCGAGGCCTCCATCGCCGCATGCGTCACGCCCTCGTCGGCGAGTCCGGCGAGCAGGCGATGCAGCGAGACCGGATCGGGTGTCGTCAGCGAACCGTAGTCGTTGCGCGTCGGCGACACGACGCCGGTCGTGCCGATCATCGCTGCCGCATGGCCGGCATGGGCCCAGATCTGGCGCGTGAAGGAGGCGACGGAGGTCTTGCCGGCCGTGCCCGTGACGGCGACCATCGTCGCCGGCTGCCGGCCGAAGAAGCGCGCCGCGCCGAGCGCCAGGAACCGGCGCGGATCGGCAACGCTGAAGACCGGCACCTTGGCCTCGACCTTCACGTCCGGCCCGACCGCAACGGCCGCGGCGCCGCGCGCGACGGCATCGGCGATGTAGGCCGTGCCGTCGGCCCGCGAACCCGCGACGGCCACGAAAAGTTCGCCCGGATGGATCGTCCGGCTGTCCGACGACAACCCGCCGACCGCAAGCGCGCCCGCTGCTCCGAGGTCCTGCTGTTCCGGTCCGGCGAGGTCTGAAATCTTCATGGTGTGCCCTGCTTGTGTCATCGGATGCCGCTCACGAATGGAATCGGGCGCCTCGGTTCTGTCTCCGTTTAATAAGACACAAGCAAGGCGGAACCGTCCTGCCCGAATTTCGGCTTCACGCCAAGCAGCGGCGCACTGCGGCGGATGACCTCGCCAACCATCGGCGCCGCGTTGAGGCCGGCGGTTCGCCCGCCGCCCTCGCCGGTCTCAGGAGCGTCGATGAAGACGAGCACGACGAATTGCGGATCGTCGATCGGGAAGGCCGACAGGAAGGCGTTGAAGTTCTTGGTGTCGGAATAACGACCGTTCACGACCTTGTTGGCCGTTCCGGTCTTGCCGCCAACATTGAAGCCTGGAACGAGTGCGCGCTTGCCGGAACCGTCGTTGGCATTCAGCTTGTAAAGATAACGCATGCTGTCGACGGTCGACTGCTTGACGACCGCCTTGGCGATCTCGTTCGCCTCCTCTGCGGTGCGCGGCAGGAAGGTCGGCGGAATGAGCCTGCCGCCGTTCATCAGCGCGGCGGCGGCAACGGCGGTCTGCAGCGGCGTCGTCGAGACGCCGTGGCCGAAGGAGATGGTGATCGAGTTGATCTTCTTCCATTCGCGCGGCTGCGACGGCGTCTTGACCTCCGGCAGTTCCGTCTCCATGCGCGTCAGCAGGCCGAGGCGGGTGAGGAATTCCTTGTGCCCCTCGATGCCGACGACGTCCGCCATCTTCGCCGTGCCGATGTTGGATGAATACTTGAAGATCTCCGGCACGGTCAGCACCCGGTGCTTGCCCTTGAAGTCCTTGATGGTGAAGCCGCCGATGCGGATGGCGTTGCGCGCGTCGAAGCTGTCGGTTATCTTGACCTTGCCGGAATCGAGCGCCATCGCCGTGGTGAAGCTCTTGAAGGTCGAGCCCATCTCGAAGGTGCCGTTCGACATGCGGTTGAGCCAGCCGTCCTCGGCGCCGGCCGTCGGATTGTTCGGGTCGAAATCGGGCACCGAGCCCATGGCGAGGATCTCGCCGGTCTGGGCATTGAGCACGACGCCGCCGGCGGCGATCGCCTTGTACTTGCTGACGCCCTCGGCCAGAACCTCGTGCAGGATCGACTGGACGCGGACGTCGATGGAAAGCCGGACCGGCTCCAGCTTCGCGTCGCTCGTCATGCCGATCGCGGCGAGGTCCGCGAGGCCCTGGTTGTCGATATAACGCTCCATGCCGGCGATGCCGCGGTTGTCGATATTGACGTAGCCGACGAGATGGGCGGCAACCGGGCCGCCCGGATAGAACCGGCGCTTCTCCGGTCGGAAGCCGACCCCCGGGATGCCGAGCGCCAGGATCTCGCTCTGCTGGCGCGGCGTGAGCTGGCGCTTCAGCCACTGGAAGCGGGATTTCGCGACGAGCTTGCCGTAGATGTCCTTGGGATCGAGATCCGGCAGCACGAGCTGGAGCTTTTCCAGCGCCTCGTCCGCGTCCACGATCTTGTGCGGTTCGGCGTAGAGCGAGACGGTGCGGATGTCGGTCGCGAGCACTTCGCCGTTGCGGTCGATGATGTCCGGCCGCGAGGCCATGAGGCTGTCGGCGGGGCCGATGCTCGAGACGGTTTCCGGCGCGGCCAGGCCGTATTGCACCAGGCGCCCGCCGATGACCGCATAGGCCATGCCGAAGCAGGCGACGAGGACGACGACCCGGCTCTTCGTCTGCTTGCCGGTCTGCTTGCGCGTGCCGAGGAAGGTCGCCTCGCCAAGACCCGGTGCCCGGCCGCTGCCGGCCGAGAAATGCGCCTTGCTCTTGTTCGTCATGATCCGCGAAAGAAATGACATCAGCGATTTACCGATCCCGTTGCGATCTTGTCGGTTGCAGCCTTCTTGCCGGCAATCTCCTTGCCGGCTCCATCCTCCTCGGGTGGTGGCAACTCGTCGACGCGCATCGGCAGTTCGACCGGCTGAACGAGTTGCGTCGATTCCGTCGGCACGAGTTGAAGGTCGGCGGCATAGGTCTCGGCAAGCTTCTTGAGGCGCGCCGGCTGCGTCAGCAGCGCCCAGTCGGCGCGCAGCAGGTCCAGCGTCTGCTCTTCCAGACGGATTTCAGCCTCGATCCGGCGCACCTCCTCGAGCTTGTTCTCGGACTGGTGTTTGATCGTGTATGTCACGGTCGCGGCCGTCGTCATGATCGCGATCAGCACGGCGTCGAAGGTCCTGAACATCGTCAGACTCCCATCTTATCGAGGCTTGCGAGGGCTGGCAGATCGAAAAGGGCCAGATCATCAGGCCCCGGCGCGGCCGTCGTGCGCTCTCCGGCGCGCAGCTTGGCGGAGCGCGCGCGCGGATTGGCGGCGCTTTCCGCGTCGCCGGCCGACACCATAGGCTTGCCGACTGGTGCGAAGGTTGCGGCACGTTCATGCACGGCCGGCAGATGGCGCGAACCGGCCGCGCGGCCGGAGCGGTCCTGGAAGAACTTCTTGACGATCCGGTCTTCGAGCGAATGGAAGCTGACGATGACAAGCCGCCCGCCCGGCTTCAGCACGCGTTCGGCCGCGACGAGCGCGCGGGCAAGCTCGCCGAGTTCGTCGTTGACGTAAATGCGCAGCGCCTGGAAGACGCGTGTCGCGGGATGGATCTTGTCCTTGGCCTTGCGCGGCGTGACGATCTCGATGAGCCCCGCGAGATCGCGCGTCGTGACGAAGGGGTCCGTCGCGCGCTTCTTCTCTATCGCACGGGCGATGCGACCCGCCTGCTTCTCCTCGCCGAGGAAGCCGAAGATGCGGATGAGGTCCGAGACTTTCGCCCGGTTGACGACATCCGCCGCCGAGACGCCGGCCGCCGACATGCGCATGTCGAGCGGGCCGTTCTTCTGGAAGGAAAAGCCGCGCTCTGCCTCGTCGATCTGCATGGAGGAGACGCCGATATCGAGCACCACGCCGTCAAGCCCGCCCGCCGGCGCATGACGCTCGAGGTCGGAAAAGCGTGAATGGATGAGGGAGAGCCGGCCGTCGCTGGCATCGGCGAGAGCCCTGCCGGCTTCGATTGCCGTCGGATCGCGGTCGAGCGCGATCACGTCCGCTCCGGCATCGAGGATCGCGGTGGTGTAGCCGCCCGCCCCGAATGTGCCGTCGAGTATCGTCTTGCCCGGCCGCGGCTCCAGTGCCGCCAGCACTTCGGACAGGAGAACCGGAATGTGACGGACCGGTCCGCCATCGGCATCAGTAGAACCTGCGCCAAGATCCGCCGCCATTCCGATTCTCCGTCCTACCCCGAGCCCGAACGCAACCTGAGCTCTTCCCGGGCCGCCGCCGCCATGGCCTCGTACCGCTGCGGCGCCCAAAGCTGAAAATGATCCGCCCGACCGACAAAGGTCACCTCGTTCGTGATGCCGGTGAAATCGCGGATGAAATCCGTGACCATCAACCGACCCTCGGCGTCGAGCTTCATGAAGACCCCGCCCCCGTGAATGAGGAGCGACATCCGATGTGCAGCCGGCGAAAAGGGATCCTCCGCGGCGATCTGGCGCTCGAAACGATCGAGCACATCCGGACCGCCGACGTTCATCGCCGGATATATGAAATCCTGGAAGCAGTAGAACTCCCGGATGTCCCGCTGCGCGAGCACGGCCCGAAACGCCGCGGGAACGGATACCCTTCCCTTGGCATCGACCCTGTTCGTCGCATTGGACAGGAACCGGTTCATGACGCGATACAGCCGCTTCCCTGGCCGGCGCACCACAAACACGCGCCGGAAACTCAACACCGAAACCGCACATGCACAGCGTTGCGAACGCGGCACATTCGCACCGCGCCGCACCCAGCCGGCGCCCCATGAAACTTTGCGATTGGAGGGCGGACATCCGCCCCTGTGCAGGATGTATTTGGGATATCATGGGACTATTTGGGCGTCAATGGGATGAGACATGGGTTCAGCCATCTCACACTTCCAAATCTTTATAAGCCGTTAAGTTTAACAAATGGTTATGAAAAGACGCCTAAGCCCTTGTTTCGGCAGGCGGGAAAAACGCCTCGCATCGTCGCGCCGCACGCCGTGCCGGCGGCATGCCGCTAACAATATCAGTGCGTTAGCCGTCGCCGAAAAAATCTTGCGACGCGGAATTTGCCAGTCGGCCTGTAAGCCGGGTTCTGTATGGCTCCGGCCGAAGCCGGAACGTGGCAGCCATTCATCTGGGACCGGATTTGCACCCGGCCTCTTGCAACCCACCCGGATGACCGGCCCGGAAACGGGCTGGGGCGCTCGCGCGTCCCGCGTCATCCCTATTCGGTCTTGCTCCCGGTGGGGTTTACCGTGCCGTCCATGTCGCCATGGACGCGGTGGGCTCTTACCCCACCCTTTCACCCTTACCTTCCATGGAAGGCGGTTTGCTTTCTGTGGCACTTTCCCTGGGGTCGCCCCCGCCGGACGTTATCCGGCACCGTGTTTCCGTGGAGCCCGGACTTTCCTCCCCCCGCGGCCTTTCGGCGAGTGCGGAGCGCGGCTGCCCGGCCGACTGGCCCGCGCTCCTTAGCGGACGGCGCCGCGAAAGGCCAGAGGCTGCGCGGGATCGCTCAGGCGAAATGAACGGCGAAGTCGTTCGTGTCGTAATCCGGCTCGTCCAGACGGCCGGCGCGGACGAGGACGGCGCCGAGCCGGCCGATCTCGTCGGAACTTTTCGCCGCCGCACCGTTGCCGCCGGTGACGACCGCGATCCGCTCGCCATCGACGAAGCCGACATAGGGTTTGCCGTGTTTCGTGTAGGTGGTGACGCAGGGGACCGGCACGATCGAGCGCGGCGTGAAGCCGGGAACGGCACCGGACAGGAGCCGCGTGAGATGGGCGACGGTCGCGGCATCGCCGTCCGTGCGGAACCAGGCGCGCACCGCGGCCTCGTCGGAAAGCGGAATATCGGTCGGATCGCCGCCGATCTTGATGTAGTGCCGTCCATCCGGATAGCGGACCGGCGGCAGCAGGTAGAAGTGATCCCTAGCGTCGCGGCTTTCGTCGATCCAGCACGGCATGCCGGAAAGCGCCGGCAGATCCGCCTCGCCGACCTCCGCCAGGATGACGGTTCGCGCATAGACGGTGAGATGAAGCGGCCGCGGCAGGAGGCCGCGCGCATTGGAAAACCCGCCGGCCGAAACCAGCACGCGGCCGCCCGAGAGCATCGCTCCGCCGCGCAGGCGGACCTCGGCGCCGCCGTTGGCCGTGTGCACCGTGGCCGCCTCCTCCCGGATCGTCGTGGCGCCGTGTTTCTCCGCCGAGGCCACCTGCGCGGCGACGAGCGCCCTCGGATTGATCCAGCCGGCTCCCTTCGCCTCGAAGAGGCCGCTCGACACGGGCGGCAGAGAAAACCACGGGAAGCGGGCAGCGAGGTCTTCCGGCGCCAAGACCGGCGCGTCGACCGGCATGGCGGCGGTCACCCGGACAACGTCGTCCATGAACCGCCCCACGCCAACCGGCCCCGAGATGAGGCAGCCATCCTCCGCATAGAAGTCGATGCCGCTGTGCCGTTCGATCTCCCGGTAGCGGGCGATCGAACGGTTGGCGAGACGCGCCCAGACCAGGTTGCCGTCGATGGTCCGGGTGATTCGCCCGTTGTCGTAGTGGCTGGCGAAGACGCCGTCATGGCCGAAGCGGTCGGCCGGCTCGTCGGGACCGACGAGCGCGACGCTCGCACCCGACGACGCGAGGTGGCGCGCCGCCGCCGCGCCCATCATGCCCTTGCCCACCACGATGAAATCGAATGTCCCTGTCATGCGAAGCTCCCGGTCGGATTTCGACCGGGATAACACGGAGAAGTGGCGCGGCGCCACGGCAAGAAAGCGGGTAGCGCCGCCGCCGCGATCGCCCGTGACGGCGCGGCGACGGTTCAGTTGAGGATTGCCTGCACCTTGCCGCAATAGCGCTTGGAGACGGGGTTCATCCGGCGGGCGCCATGGCCGGCATTGTAGCGCAGGATCGTGCCGCAGGTCGTCCCGCCGCTGAGCTCATGCGCCTTGGCAAGATAGAGCATGCCGAACTTGATGTTGGTTTCGGGATCGAAGAGCCCCTTGGCGCTGCCGCGATAGCCCATCATGCGGGCCGTGGCGGGCTTGATCTGCATCAACCCGATTTCGCCGGCGCTGCCGCGGGCCCTGGGGTTGAAGTTGCTTTCGACCCGGACGACCGCATGGGCGAGATCGACCGGAACGCCGTATTGGCGCGCATAGCTGTTGATGATGCCGGAGACCCCGCCGGTCGGCTTGTCGGGCTTCGCATAGCCCGTGGTGCGGAAAACGGTCTTGAGCGGTTTCTTCTCCGCCGTGGTCTCCTTGTTGGCCGCTTCAGCGGCGGTGGCCTGGATGAGAAGCGCGCAGAGGCAGGCCGCACCGGCGGCCACGACAAATTTCAACATTCGTATTCAAGTCTCCGGTCATGGCGCATGGCTTCGCCAGCGGCACCCGGGCGGTCGGCCCCGGCACCAGCGCACTGAGTTCCACTTTTGGGATGGCAGCCGCCCGATGGGGCGGAGCCGCGGATCGGCCCGAAGGAGGCCCTACCTCCGCAAACACGGCCGTCCGCCCCCTCGCCCGACGGTGCAGCGACCGGGTTCAAGGGGTCGAAGCGCCATCGGCGTCGAAGGCCGGCGGAAAAGACAGGTGCAATCGGGTCAGGATAAGGCGCGGCGGTAAACTTCTGTTACAGCGCGTAACATTCCATTAGGCCGCACTGAAATTCGCGGTCCGGAGACGATGCAAGTCACAGGGCGGACAGCAGCCGGTGCAGCGTGTCGATCGTCGAAAAGTCGGCGATCCCGTCAACGCGGGACGGCCGGAAATGCCGCTGGAAAGCGGCCACGTCACCCTCGGTACGATCGCAGAATTGGCCTGTGATTTCAGTGCTGTAACCGTAAAGGGACAGCATCGATTGCAGCGCCTCGACGGGTTGCCCCTGATCGCCGCGCTGGAAGAAGCGGCCGCCGGCGATCGGCGACGGTTCCACCCAGTGCCCGACACCCGCCTCGAAGAGCCGGCGCCAGGGGAACTTTTCGCCCGGATCGACCTTGCGGACGGGGGCGACATCGCTGTGCCCGAGGACCCGCTCCGGGCGGATATTCCACCTTCCGCCACAATCACGACACAGTTCGACGACGGCATCGACCTGCGCGTCGGGAAAATCGGGCAGTCCGCCCGGGTGGCCGGCATTGGCGATTTCGATGCCGATCGACGCCGAATTGATGTCGGTATCACCCTTCCAGCTGCTGCGCCCGGCATGCCACGCCCGCCGCGTCTCCGGCACGAGCTGCGTGATCCGCCCGTCCTCGTGAACGAAGTAATGGCTCGACACCTGGCTTTCTTCGGACCGAAGCCACGACAGCGCGCCCTCGGCGCTCGGCATGCCGGTATAGTGCAGCACGATCATGTCGGGGGCGCGGTCACCGGCACGCGGTCCATGGTTCGGCGACGGCTCGACCGCTGCTCCAGCATGGTCCGGCTTGAATGCGATCATGCCGCCTGGCGTTCTTTCTCGATGGCGGCATAGGCGGCATTGAGGGCCGCCATGCGGTCGTTGGCGATTTGCTGGAACTCCTGCGGCACGCCGCGGGCGACCAGCCGGTCCGGGTGGTGCTCGGAGGCGAGCAGCCGGTAGCGGCGACGGATCGTCGGGAAATCGTCCTTCGGCGAAACGCCGAGCACCTTGTAGGGATCGCGGCCGCTGATATGCACGTGGCGCGCCATGATCTGCTCGAAGCGGCCTTCCGCCATGCCGAAGATTTCCGCGACCCGGGAGAGGAAGGCCATCTCCATGTCATGGATGAGCCCATCCGCCTTGGCGATATGGAACAGGCCGTCGACGATGTCCTCAAGGATCGGGCAGTTGCGCTCGCAGGAGACGCAAAGTGCCGCCATCTTCTCCGCATAGGCCTCGTAGCCGGCGACGTCCTGGCGCGCGAGATTGTAGAGGCGGGCGACGTTCGCCGCCTGATCGTCCGGGAACTTGAAGATGTCGCGGAAGGCGTCCACCTCCGCCGTCGTGACGACGCCGTCCGCCTTCGCCATCTTGGCCGAGAGCGCAATCATGGCGACGGAGAAGGCCACCTGCCTGCGCGTTTCCGGATCCCCCTCGAACAGCGTGCGCACGGCTTCCACGACGCCCGACAGCACATTGCTGGCGGCGTCGGAGACCATGCCGACAAGACGATCCCAGAGCGAAGAGAGCACGCAATTGTCCGAATTGGAGAACATCGGCGAATCCTGACCAGACATTGACGGCGAAAGCAAGTCGTGCGCCGCGCGCCGATCCTAGGATAACCGAATTTTGAAGTCCCTCAACAAGTGGAAGCATTCTTTTTTTTGATGCTGCGATCAGCGCCATGAAACCGACCCGCCGGACGCCGGGAACCCGTTGGAAACGGCCCCGCGCGTCATACCCGCAATCGCTGCCGATCCTTCATGTTCGCTCAGTATGGTCCGTCCGGCCGATTCGGGCGGGCCGCCGGCAACGTTCGCACGGCGGCTCAGCGAAACAGGTTCCGCTCCGGCGGCGAATGCGCTAGAGCGGGAGCCCGATGAGACGCACTGTTGCCAAGGAGGATTCATGGCCAAGCAGAAAGTCGCAATGCTCACCGCGGGCGGTCTCGCCCCCTGTCTGTCTTCGGCGGTCGGAGGCCTCATCGAGCGCTACAGCGACATCGCTCCGGATCTCGACCTCGTCGCCTATCGCTCCGGCTACCAGGGCCTGCTGCTCGCCGACCGGATCGAAATCACGCCGGCGATGCGCGAAAAGGCGCACCTCCTGCACCGTCACGGCGGCTCGCCGATCGGCAACAGCCGCGTCAAGCTCACCAATGCCGCCGACTGCGTGAAGCGCGGCCTCGTCAAGGACGGCGAAAATCCCCTCCGGGTGGCGGCCGAGCGCCTCGCCTCCGACGGAATCACCATCCTTCACACGATTGGCGGCGACGACACGAACACGACGGCGGCCGATCTTGCCGCCTATCTCGGCGCCAACGGCTACAACCTGACCGTCGTCGGCCTTCCGAAGACGGTCGACAACGACGTGGTGCCGATCCGCCAATCGCTCGGGGCCTGGACGGCCGCCGAAGTCGGTGCCGGCTTCTTCGACCATGTCAGCAACGAGCAGAGCGCTGCGCCGCGCACGCTCGTCGTGCACGAGGTGATGGGCCGCCACTGCGGCTGGCTGACGGCGGCGACCGCCCGCGCCTACATCCAGAAGACCTCGGCCAACGAATATGTCGAAGGCTTCATGATGGATGCGCAGCTCAAAAACATCGACGGGCTTTACCTGCCCGAGCTCGCCTTCGACCTCGAGTCGGAAGCAGACCGGCTTCGCCGCATCATGGATCGCACTGGCTTCGTCACGCTCTTCGTCTCGGAAGGCGCCTGCCTCGACGCCATCGTCGCCGAGCGGGAGGCGGCCGGCGAGACCGTCAAGCGCGACGCCTTCGGCCATGTGAAGATCGACACGATCAATGTCGGCAACTGGTTCTCCAAGCAGTTCGCCAACCTGCTCGGCGCCGAGCGCTCGATGGTGCAGAAGTCCGGCTACTATGCGCGCTCGGCTCCCGCCAACCGCGACGACCTGCGGCTGATCCAGAGCATGGTCGACCTTGCCGTCGAAAGCGCCCTCAACAAGGTCTCCGGCGTCACGGGCCATGACGAGGCGCAGGGCGGAAAACTGCGGACGATCGAGTTCCCGCGCATCAAGGGCGGCAAGCACTTCGACACCACGGCCCGGTGGTTCGGCGAGGTGATGCAGGCGATCGGCCAGACCTGGAAGACCGCCGACTGAGCCCGCATCCGCTCGGAAGCGATCCGTCTGCGCCGACTGCAAAGCCCCTTGACCGCCGCTCGGTCCGGTGGCTTGCTCCCCGTGGTTCCTTCCACGGGGAGTTTTCATGTCCTTCGAACACTGGTTCGCCTTCGCCGCCGCCTCCGCCGTCATGCTGGCCATTCCCGGGCCGACGATCCTGCTCGTCATCTCCTATGCGCTCGGCCACGGCCGCAGGACCGCGGGCGCGACCGTCGCCGGCGTGGCGCTCGGCGACTTCACGGCGATGACCGCCTCGATGCTCGGCCTCGGCGCGCTGCTCGCCACCTCGGCGGCGATCTTCACCGTTCTGAAATGGGTCGGCGCGGCCTACCTGATCTGGCTCGGCATCAAGCTCTGGCGCGCGCCCGTTGCGAGCGCAGCCGACAGCGCTTCGACCGCCGCGAACGACCGTCCGGGCCGCATCTTCGCCCATGCCTATGTCGTGACCGCGCTGAACCCGAAGAGCATCGTCTTCTTCGTCGCCTTCCTGCCGCAGTTCCTCGATCTTGCGCAGCCGGTCCTGCCGCAGATGGCGATCTTCGAAATCACCTTCCTCGTGCTCGCGACGCTGAACGCCTTCACCTATGCCTGGATGGCCTCGGCGGCGCGCCGGACGATCCGCAAGCCGACCGTGCAGCGGATCGTCAACCGCGTCGGCGGCTCGCTGCTGATCGGCGCGGGTCTTCTGACTGCGGGGCTGAAGCGCGCGGGCGCCTGACCTCGCCAATCCTGCGGGTTGCCGCAGGTCCCTCGATGGGTTAAGGACGGTTAACGGCCTTGGAGCCGGTTGATTTGCATCGGCGCGCCGGTCCTGCCCGTCGCGCATTTCCGCAAACGAAAGCGACGACATGGCAGACTTCCCGGCTTTCCGCATCGCCTCGCTCGCCTGCGTCGGGCTCGTTGCCGCGCTGGCCGGCTGCACCAGCGTCGCCGACGACGTGACGACCGCGAAAGGCGCGAGGCCGCTCGGAACAGAGACCGCCACCGACGCGCAGCTTGCAGGCGCGCCGACGACGATCGGCGCGACCGCCGGCGCCACAAGCGAGGTCGCCTATGCCGTCCTGCCATCCGCCAAGCCCGGCACGGAAAACACCCCGGAAGGCCTGCCGACGCCGGTCGCGGCCGAAGGAGCCGACGCCGTACCCGTCTCCGCGCTTGCCGGCGCCAGGCCCCTGACCGGCGCGGCCGCCGCCACGGCGGCACTTGCCGGCAGCACGACCCTGACCGCGACGACCATCGGCGTGTCCGCCATGGAACCCGGTTTCGACAGCGGCGAGCCGGAGGGCCTGGAACAACTGGTCGCAACGCGCAAGATCGTGCCCGTCGCCAAGCCGGTCATGGTCATCGCTGGCGTCACCGCCACGAATGACGGCCTCGTGGTCACGCAGCAGGCGGAACAGCCGATCCAGAAATCCGGTACGCCGATCGACGCGCTGATCACCAAATACGCCGATATCTACGGCATTCCCGAGACACTGCTGCATCGCGTCGTCAAGCGCGAGAGCCGGTACAATCCGAGAGCCTATAACCGCGGCCACTACGGCCTGATGCAGATCAAGTACGCGACCGCCAGGAGCATGGGCTACGACGGTCCGGCAGACGGCCTGTTCGACGCCGAAACCAACATCAAATACGCCGCGAAGTATCTGCGCGGCGCCTGGCTCGTCGCCGACGACAAGAACGACGGTGCCGTCATGCTCTATGCGAGCGGCTATTATTACCATGCCAAGCGCAAGGGCCTGCTCGAGGAAGCCGGCCTGCGCTGAGCGCCGGCGATTTCAGTCAGTTTCCGGATTTCAGCGCGTCGACGATCCGCCGCACCATGGGCTGCGGCCGGTAGTCGAGCCGTGACGGCGTGAGCCCGAGCCGCACGACGGCAAGCCGCAGCGACGGTATGACGACCGTCGACTGCCCGTCATGGCCGAGCATCCAGAACGCGTCCTCCGGCAGGCCGGCCGCGACATCCGCCTCGCCGCCCGGCCCGTCCGTCCAGGTCTGCAATGCGCTGTAGGCGCCGTTCGAAACCGGGGTCGGCGTCCCCATCGCGGCGACGAACCCCTCCGGCAGAAGCCGTGTGCCGTTCCAAACACCGTCGTTCAGCAGCAACTGCGCAAAGCGCGCCCAATCGCGGCCGGTGGCATACATGTAGGAGGATCCGACGAAGATACCGGTCTCGTCGGTTTCGAGCACCGCACTCGCCATGCCGAGCGGCACGAAGAGGGCGCGCGCCGGAAAGGTCAGCGCCTCCCACCGGTCCTTCAGCGCACTCATCCAGACGCGCGACAGGATGACCGCCGTTCCGCTCGAATAGCGAAACCGCGTGCCGGGACCGGCTTCGAGCGGCCGTGCGATCGCGAAGCGCGACATGTCCGGCTCGAGATAGAGCATCCGGGTGACGTCCGCGACGCCGCCGTAGTTCTCGTTGAAGGCAAGGCCGCTGCGCATGGCGAGAAGGTCGGCGACCGTGATGCGCGCCCTGCCGTCCTGCAGCCATTCGGGGAAGAGCTCGGCCGTCTGCGGCGCCAGCCGTTCCATGGCGAAGAGGCGCCCGACGAGCACCGCATTGACCGATTTGGTCATCGACCAGCCGAGCAGCGGCGTGGCGACCGAAAAGCCGCCGCCATAGGCCTCCCCGACGATGCGTCCCTCATGCACCACCACGACGGCGCGCATGCCGGGCCCGGTCAGCGTGGCATCCGAGAGGACCGCGGCGAGGCGCGGATCCGTGCTCACGGCATGTCCCGCCGGCCAGGGCTTGCCCTCGTCCGCCGCAGGCGCGACGGGCACCGCCACGTCCGAGACCGCCTGCCGCGCAGCAACGAAATCGCCATCCGGAACGCTGGTGCAGCCGAAGCCCGGCCGGTAGGCGGCATAGCCGGGCGCGAAGAGCCCGAGAAGGTGCGCGGTGACGGTCCGTTCCTCCCGGTCGACATGCTGCCGCATCAGACGCAGCAGCGGGTGGCCCGGCGCCTGCACGTCGAGCGCCAGCACCTCCGCCGGATCGCGGCCAGCAAGAAAGACATTGGAACAGACGATCTTGGCCGCGTAATCCGCGCCGACGCTGAGCAACTCCGGCGGACGGACGATCAGCCATGCGGCCCCGATCCCGACAAGCGCGGCAAGCACCGCCAGCAGGCGCATGACATAGCGACCGAAACGGGTCATGATCCTTCTCCGTCCTCGTCCGGCCCGTACACAATCAGGAATCGGCCCCCAAGAAAAGCACCCTGGCGAGCGCGCCGCCGCGACGGGGTGCCGTTCGCCGGCTCACGCGGACAGCGCGGCCTGCGGCCCCGCGAGGAACGCAAGCACGCCATTCGCCGGCACGGGACGGGAGATCAGGAAGCCCTGCGCTTCGTCGGCACCCCGCGCGCGGATGAAGTCGAGCTGGCTCTCCGTCTCGATTCCTTCAATGGTGGTGTCGACCTGGAACGTCCTGCCGAGCTTCAGGATGATGTCCACGAGATCGGCGTCCCGCTTGCTGGAAAGCATCGCCCCGGCGAAGGAGCGGTCAACCTTGAGCTGGTCCAGCGGGAAGGTTCTGAGATTGCTGATCGAGGCGAAACCGACACCGAAATCGTCGAGCGCCACCCGCACGCCGAAGGCGCGCAGTTCCGCCAGCGCCTCGCGCACCACGGATTCCTCCACGGAGAAGATCGATTCGGTCACTTCGATCGTCAGCCGGCCGGGTGCCAGGCCGGTCATTGCCAGGCAGCGCTTGATATGGTCGATGAAATCACGGCCCTTGAACTGGTCGCCGACGACGTTGACGGCGACGCCGGTCGGCGCCGGCCAGCCGGCCGCCTCCCGGCAGGCCGTTTCCAGAACCCAGTCGCCGAGCGGCATGATGAAGCCTGTCTTCTCGGCGATCGGGATGAAATCGCCCGGGGCGATGACACCCTTCTCCGGGTGCCGCCACCGCACCAGCGCCTCGAACGAGCGGACCGCACGGCTGTCGACGCCGATGATCGGCTGGTATTCGAGGAAGAACTCGCCGTTGGCGAGCGCGCGGGCGAGGTCGTTCTCGATGAGCGTCCGCCGGTCGGTCTCGTCGGCGAGCCTGCTGTCGTAAAAGCAATGGGTATTGCCGGCCGCCGACTTCGCCTCGTAAAGCGCCACGTCCGCCCGCTTCAGCAGCGTCGACATGCCCTCGTCCGCCCGTTCCATGTAGGTGATGCCGATGCTGCAGCCGCTGAGGACGGTATGACGCGCGAGCACGAAGGGTTCGCCGAAGCGGCGGCACACGGTGCGGCAGATGTCCTCCATCTTGCCCGGCGACGGGTGGCCGGCGATCATCACGACGAATTCGTCGCCGCCGAGCCGATAGATGCGGGTGCACGGCGAGAGGATCTCACGAAGCGCGTTGCTGATGGCGACGAGGAGCTGGTCCCCCACGTCGTGCCCAAGGCTGTCATTGACGAACTTGAACCGGTCGAGATCGAGGAGAAGCAGGGCAATGCCCCGCTCCGCATCGCCCGATGCCGCCAGCCCGCCGATATCGCGCTCCAGGCTGAACCGGTTCGAAAGGCCCGTCAACCGGTCATGATAGGCCTCGAAGCTCAGCCTTTCCTCCGTATGGCGGCGGTTTTGCAGCTCCGCGAGCAACTGGGCCCTGGATCGCCCGATCTGGAAGAATCCGACGGAGAAGAAGAAGGGCATCAGGCCGAGCGCCGTGGCCGCCGGCAAGGAGAAGGCGGTGAAGCCGCCTTGCTCGCCGCTCCAGAGAAATGCCTGGACGACGAGGCAGATGGCAGGCAGGAACGAACCGAAGATGAAGCCCGCAAGGGCGTAGCGCTGCTCAATGCGCGGCAGGACAGCCTTTAACATCATGTTACCCGAGACAGTTGCTATCATGACAACAGGGTGAAAGGGCGAACTGCCCCCACGCCGTTTCTATTCGGGAATGTATGACACTTCGTTAATGCAACATCTGGGCGTAGTCCCGGTGCGGCGGACGATGTCGGCCGCCGGGCAAGCGGTCCGCGCGATCGCCCCGCGCAACGACACGCGCAGGCGCCGATGTAGGCCGGAAGAAAAAAGTGCGGGCCAGCGAAGAATAAATCGGTGAGCAGCCGCGTTTCACTTGCGCAGCAGAAATAAGAGCAGGCTGAGGGGCATAACCAAATCTAGAGAGCGACCACTCGATGGTCCCGAATCCCATTGGAGATTGTCATGGCATTGCAAACCTTTGCATTTAACTCGATCGGCGCCGGCATCCGGGCCAATCTCGGCACGACCGACGACGTGATCGTCAACGCGGGCGTCACGGTCAGCCGCACCGACGGCGTCGGCTTTTTCGACCGCGCCATCGTCGGCACCGGCAGCAATCACACCGCCGAAATCGAAGGCACCGTTTCGGCCGGCGGCGGCGTGATCGATCTCGGTGATTCCCAGTCAGCCGACAGCAACAACGAAGTGCTGTTGTCGAGCACGGCCAAGATCCGCAGTTCCGACCACTACGGCCTGCGCATCCGCAGCTTCGACAGCCTGATCGACAATGCCGGCAGCGTCGTTGGCGAGAGCTTCGGCGTCATCATCGGCGGCATCAACGACACGACGACGAGCTCGATCGTCAATTCCGGCACCATTACCGGAAAGAACGACGACGGCATCACGCGCTTCAACCCGTCGACCGAGAAGCTGACGATCTTCAACACCGGCACGATCAACGGCGACGTCTTCGCCTTCGACGCCAACGGCACGACGGCGGTGGAGGAGATCCGCAACAAGGGTCTCATGAACGGCGACATCGACCTGGAGGGCGGCAACGACCTCTTCAACACGGCCGGCGGCGGCAAGATTGTCGGCACGGTCTTCGGCGGCGACGGCATCGATACCCTGAAGGGCGGCAATTTCAAGGATTTCTTCGACGGCGGCGCCGGCGATGACATCATGAACGGCGCACTGCTGCACGACACGCTCGACGGCGGTGCCGGCAACGACACCATCAAGGGCGGCAAGGGCAAGGACACGCTGATCGGCGGCCTCGACAAGGACATCCTGACCGGCGGTCTCGGCCGCGACCTGTTCGTGTTCGAGACGATCAACGACAGCAAGCAGGTTCCCGCACAGCGCGACCTCATCACCGACTTCTTCCGCGGTCAGGCCGACAAGATCGACCTGTCCCTCATCGATGCCAGCACGTCGACGGCCGGCGACCAGGCCTTCACGTTCCTCGGCAAGGATGCCTTCAGCGGCGAGGAGGGCCAGGTGCGCTACAAGATCGTCGGCGGCCAGACCCGCGTGCTTGCCGATCTGGATGGCGACGAAGTGGCCGATCTGGTCTTTTCGATCGACAAGGCGTTCGACATCAAGGAAACCGACTTCATCCTCTGATCGATGCCATCCTCCCATCGCGAACGCGTCGGCATTGCCGGCGCGTTCGTCGTTCCGGCAGTCCCCAGGCCACGTCATCAAACTGTTGCGCGAAGCGGCTAATGCAGCCGAAACCTCAGGGGATGACACCGCCATGACCGAACTCGCACCCGATGCCGGCTACCGCAAGAACCGGAAACTGAAGACAGCGCTGCTCCAGCACAAGCCGCTCTCGGCGAGCGGCCTTTCCGAACGCCTCTTCGGGCTGCTTTTCTCGGGTCTCGTCTATCCGCAGATATGGGAGGATCCGGCCGTCGACATCGATGCCATGGCGCTCGCCCCCGGCCACCGCATCGTGACCATCGGTTCAGGCGGCTGCAACATGCTCGCCTATCTCAGCCGCTCGCCGGCCCGCATCGACGTCGTCGACCTCAATCCGCACCACATCGCGCTCAATCGCCTGAAGCTTGCGGTCTTCCGCCACATGCCGTCCCACGCGGATGTCGTGCGTTTCCTGTCCGGCCAAGTCACGGTCACCAACCGCCAGACCTACGAGCTCTTCATCGAGCCGAAGCTCGACGCCGCGACGCAGCAGTACTGGAGCAGCCGCGACCTCTTCGGCCGCCGGCGCATCGGCGTCTTCAACCGGAACATCTATCGCACCGGCCTGCTCGGCCGCTTCATCACCCTCGGCCACGTGATGGCGCGGCTGCATGGCGTCGATCCGCGGGAATTTGCCGAGACGCGCTCGATGCGCGAGCAGCGGCAGTTCTTCGACACCCGCATCGCGCCGCTCTTCGACCGGCCGCTCATCCGCTGGATGACCTCCCGCAAGGCGTCGCTCTTCGGCCTCGGTATTCCGCCGCAGCAGTTCGACGAACTGGCGAGCCTCAGCGACGGCAAGTCACTGGCCCCGGTGCTGCGCCAGCGGCTCGAAAAGCTCACCTGCCATTTCCCGCTGCGCGACAACTATTTCGCCTGGCAGGCCTTCGCACGCCGCTATCCGCTGCCGCACGAGGGCAGCCTGCCGGACTATCTCGCGGAAGCGAATTACGAACGCATCCGCGACAACAGCACCAATGTCGCGGTGCACCATGCGAACTTCACCGAGCTGCTTGCCGGCAAGCCGGCGAACTCCGTCGACCGCTTCGTCCTGCTCGACGCACAGGACTGGATGACCGACGCGCAGCTCAATGCATTGTGGAGCGAGATCAGCCGCACGGCAACCGACGGCGCAATCGTGATCTTCCGCACGGCCGCCGAAGCCAGCATCCTCGAGGGCCGGGTCTCCGGAGCAGTGCTCGACCTGTGGGACTACGACCGCGACCGGTCGCGTGCGCTCGGCGCGCGCGACCGGTCGGCGATCTACGGCGGCTTCCACATCTATCGCAAGAAGGGCTGACGATGGCGCTTCCGGACCCGGCCCCCATCGATGCGGCACATGCTCGCCGCATGGACCGCATGTATCGCTACCAGCGCCACATCTACGATGCGACGCGGAAATATTACCTGCTCGGCCGGGACGGCGTGATCGCCCGCCTCGCGCCGCCGGCGGGCGGCAGCGTTCTCGAGGTCGCCTGCGGAACGGGCCGCAACCTTGAGAAGATCGCGCGCCGCTACCCCGGGGCGCGCCTCTTCGGCTTCGACATATCCGCGGAGATGCTGGCAACGGCCGAGCGGAAGTTTTCCGGCCGCGCCCGCCTGCCCGGCCTGCGGGTCCTCGACGCGACGACCTTCACTGCGTCGGACTTCGGCGTCAGCGGGTTCGACCGAATCGTCGTCTCCTACGCCCTCTCCATGATCCCCGACTGGGAGCAGGCCATCGATCGCGCGGTCGATGCACTCAATCCCGGCGGATCGCTGCATGTCGTCGATTTCGGCCAGCAGGAGAATCTGCCGGCGGCGTTCCGCCGCTCGCTGCATCTCTGGCTCTCCAGGTTCCACGTCACGCCGCGCGCCGGCCTCAAATCCGTGCTCGAAGCGGCCGCGTCCCGCCGCGGCGCGGCACTGGATTTCCGCAAGGTGGCCGGCGGCTACGCCTGGGTCGCGACGATCACGATTGCGCGAGCGATCTGACGGCCCTCTTTCGGTGGCAATCATCACCTAGTCCTGTTCGCGGAACCGGATCGCATTCCGCGCGTTCCGGCGACATCGCGGGGGAGTTCATTCCCGCGCGACTTGCGACCGAAGGCACCCGGAGTTCTTTACCGTCCAGCGGACGGCGTGGGATGCCGAATTGCACAGGAGACATGCCATGAAATTCCTATTGTTCGGCACGGCGATGCTCGCCGCAACGACGCTGTCAGCGCGCGCCGCCGATATGGCGGTTGCCGAACCGCCCACCGAGGCGCCGATCACCGAGGTAAGCGGCATCTACGACTGGAACGGCTTCTATGTCGGCGGCAACGTCGGCTACGGCTGGACGGACGGCGATTTCAGCGCCGGCGGCGCCTCGTCCGATCCCAGTCTCGACGGCTGGCTCGCCGGGCTGCATGCCGGCTACAACTACCAGAGCGGAAACTGGGTCGGTGGCGTCGAAGCCGACATCAAGCACGACTTCAACGACCAGCGCTTCGGCGTTGCCGGCACGCCCTACGAAGCACAGACGGAATGGGGCGGCTCCGTTCGCGCCCGTGCGGGTTACGCCTTCGACCGCACGCTTCTCTATGCGACGGGCGGCTGGGCCTTTACCAACGCGGAGGTCACGAACCGCACGACCGGCGACGACGATTCGAAGACACTGCATGGCTGGACGATCGGCGCCGGCGTCGAGCACGCCATCACCGACAACATGACGGGCAGGCTCGAATACCGCTACACCGACTACCAGGACAAGCGCATCAACGGCGTCAAGACGGATCTCGACAGCAATGCCGTCATGATGGGCGTCAGCTGGAAGTTCTGATCCTTCGGGGAGGCAGGCGAGCCTCCCCGTTCGCCCCGCAGCAGATTGATCCCAGGTTGTTCCCGCAAGGGTTCGCGCAAGGCGTGCGGCCCCTTTACCGATGCGCCCGTGTCAGGCACTATCAGAACGATCTAAGACACGGGACATTCATGCGTCGGCTGATTCTGGCACTCCTGCCCCTCGCCCTTCTTGCGGCCGCGTGCTCGACCACCGATTACGATCTCGTATCCACCGCCGCGATCCCGCCGCGCTTCGAGGACAAGGATCCGCAGGATTTCGGCGCCCGCACGCCGCACAACCACCCTATCCACGGCATCGACGTCTCCAAATGGAACGGCGACATCGACTGGCAGGCGGTGAGGACGTCCGGCGTTTCCTTCGTCTTCGCCAAGTCGACGGAAGGCACGGACCGACTGGATGCACGGTTCCATGACTACTGGCGCGGCGCGCGGGCGGCCGGCATCCCCACCGCCGCCTACCACTTCTACTATTTCTGCTCGACGGCGGACGACCAGGCGGACTGGTTCATCCGCAACGTGCCCAGGGAAGCGGTGCAACTGCCGCCGGTACTCGATGCCGAATGGAACAGCCATTCGCCGACCTGCAAGACGCGACCCGACCCGGCAACCGTGCGAAGCGAATTGCAGCGTTTCCTCGACCGGCTGGAGGCGCACTACGGCAAGCGGCCGATCATCTACACGACGGTCGATTTCCACCGCGACAATCTCGTCGGTCATTTCGAGGGCCATCACTTCTGGCTTCGTTCGGTCGCCGACCATCCGGAAAACATCTACGCCACGCGGCGCTGGGCATTCTGGCAATATACGTCGACCGGTGTGGTGCCGGGCATTTCGGGAGACACCGACATCAATGTCTTCGCAGGGTCGCCCAAGTCCTGGCAGAAATGGATGACGGCCTACACAAAGTAGCAGCGTCGATCGCCGGCCGGCGTCGGAGACACCCGAAAGAACAACGCATCCTCATCTTTTTCTTGCTTCGGTCACAATCTTCTGAGAGAGCCGGACCACAACCCCTCATTACGGAGCATCCGATGGCCAAAGCGCGCATCCTTACGTTGGCGGCAGCGACGCTGGCCCTGCTTTCAGCGGGGTCCGCATGGGCGCAAAGCCCTGCCTGCGGCGGCGATCTGCAGACCTTTCTTGCCGGCGTCAGGGCCGAGGCGGTCGCCGCCGGCATCCCCGCGGCGGCCGTCGACCAGGCGCTTGCCGGCGCCGCGATCGACCAGAAGGTGCTGTCGCGCGACCGCGCGCAAGGCGTGTTCCGCCAGACCTTCCTCGAGTTTTCCCGCCGGACGGTAAGCCAGGCGCGCCTCGACATCGGCCGCGCCAAGCTCAACGAGCTTTCGTCGGTCTTCCAGCGCGCCGAACAGGAATTCGGCGTGCCCGGTCCCGTCATCGCCGCCTTCTGGGCGATGGAAACCGACTTCGGCGTCGTGCAGGGCGATTTCAACACGCGCAACGCCCTGGTGACGCTTGCGCATGACTGCCGTCGCCCCGAGCTTTTCCGTCCGCAGCTCATCGCCGCCATCCGCATGGTCGAGCACGGCGACCTCGACCCGCGCGGCACGACGGGCGCCTGGGCCGGCGAAGTCGGCCAGGTGCAGATGCTGCCCGAGGACATCATCGCCTTTGGCGTGGACGGCGACGGCGATGGCCATGTCAACGTCAAGGCAAGCTCGCCGGATGCCATCCTGACCGCTGCCAAATTTATCCAGCATCTCGGCTTCAAGCGCGGCGAGCCCTGGATCCAGGAAGTGACACTGCCCGAGAGCCTGCCTTTCGAGAAGACCGGCCTGCAGCCCGGCATGACCGCCGGCGACTGGTTTGCCCTTGGCGTCGCGCCGCGCGACGGCGACACCTCCTTTGCCAGCCTCGGCGCCTCGCTGGTTCTGCCGCAGGGCCGAATGGGGCCGGCCTTCATCACCTACCCGAACTTCAACATCTACCTCGAATGGAACCAGTCCTTCATCTACACGACGTCGGCCGCCTATTTCGCGACGCGGCTCGCCGGCGCGCCGCCTTATGCCAGGGGCGAGCCCGAGCAGGGTCTCGGCGACGAGCAGATGAAGGCGCTTCAGGTAAAGCTGCAGGGCCTCGGCCATGACGTCGGCAAGATCGACGGCATTCTCGGATCGGGCACCCGTGCTGCGATCCAGAAGGAGCAGTTGCGGCTCGGCGTGCCGGCCGACGGCTGGGCAACCCCCGCGCTTCTCAATGCGCTCTGACGGCATCGGCAGCAGGCGCTTCAAAGCTCCTGGTGCCGTTGCCGGCGCCCCTTGCGCAGCGCCTTGCGCACGGCCCTGTAGCGCACCTTGACCGCCCAGACCGCGTCCAGGACCAGGATGCGCTGGCGCCCGACCACCTGGAACTCCCGGGCATAGGCGATGGCGATCGCTTCTCGATAGGTCTCGAGATGCGTCGACGCCATGTTCTCCAGCCGATGCATGACGGCCGTCCAGAACGGCGACAGAAGCAGGGTGACGGCGGTGATGGCGATGGCGACCCGATAGTTGTCGTAGCCGAGCGCGCCGACCGAGAACCCGGCGGACGCCAGGACGAAGGAGAACTCGCCGATCTGCGCCATCGACAGGCCGGCCACCAGCGCCGTCTGCTGCGAGGCGCCGGTCCGCCGCAGCAGGAAGACGTTGAGCACCGTCTTCGCCGCGATGACGACGAGCGACACCGCGAGCACGCCCCAAAGGTTGCCCCAGATGAAGTCGAGATCGATCAGCAGTCCGATCGACAGGAAGAAGGCGACGAGCAATACGCTCTGGATCGGTTCGATGACCGGGATCACGCGGCTCCTGAGATTGGTGTTGCCGACGACGAGACCGGACAGGAACGCGCCATAGGCAGCCGAAAGCCCGAGGGCACCGGAGAGCGCCGCCGCGATGAAGCAGATGGCGAGCGAGCCAAGCGCCAGAATCTCGATCTTGTCCTGCACCGCTTCCGCAAAGGGGATCCGGAGCTTGTTGTGCCGGCCGAACCACCAGAGCAGGCCGCCGAGCAGCGCGAGGGCAATCACCGTCTTCGTGACGAGCGCCGCAATGCGGGTCTCCTCGCCGCCGAGGCTCGTGACGAAGATGAGCATGGGCACGACCGCGATGTCCTGCGCGATCAGCACGCCGACCGCGATACGGCCCGCCTCGGCGCGCAGCACTCCCATCTCGTCCAGCATCTTCATCGCGACCACCGTCGAGGACATGGCGAAGATGAAGCCGAGGATGATCGCCTCGGCCACGGTCGAATCCAGGAGATAGCCCGCCGCCGCCCCGACGAGGAGCGCCACCGCGATCTGGCTGCCGGCGACGAGAAGCGCCTGCCGGAGCGACAGGATGAAGGCCTTGATCGACAGTTCCATGCCGATGAAGAAGAGGAGGACGACCACGCCCATCTCCGCCAGCAGCGCGACGTTTTCCGACGAGCCGATCGCCCCTAGTCCCGTCGGGCCGAGCGCGACGCCGGCCAGGATGAAACCGACGAGCGGCGGCTGCCGCAGCCAGAGGAACAGGAGGCCGAGCAGCGCCGCCACGCCGATGACGAGGGCGATCGGGACCATCGAGGGGCCGTGCGCGGCGGACTCGGCGATGCTGTGCGTGATGAACGGGTCGGTGTGCATTTCGGCCATGATGCGGAATTCGGGTGGCAACGCAAGAACTTGCGCGATATGCCAAGCAGACGTCCCGAATGCGGCAGCAAGAGGTCAGCAGAATGAATTCGACGACACCCGCGGTCCGGCCGCAACCCCTCATGGACGCCGGCACCTGGACGCTTCTCCTCCTCCTCGGGCTGATCTGGGGCGGGTCGTTCTTTTTCGCCAAGGTCGCGGTCGCCGAGGTGCCGCCGGCGACCCTCGTCCTGCTGCGCCTCGGTCTCGCGGCGCTGGCGCTTCACCTCTTTCTCGCCGGGCGCCACGGCCTCTATCCGATCTTCGCGGCCCGCTGGCGCGAATTCGCCGTCATGGGCCTCTTCAACAACGCCCTGCCCCACATGATGATCTTCACCGGCCAGACGCAAATCGGCGCCGGGCTTGCCGCGATCCTCAATGCGACGACGCCGATCTTCACCGTGCTCATCGCCAACCGGCTGACGGAGGACGAGAAGATGACGCCCGCCAAGATCGCGGGCTGTCTTCTGGGCTTTGCCGGAACAGTGGTGCTGATCGGGCCGAGTGCGCTGGCACCGCTTGCCGGGGGAACGGACGGGCCGCCGCTCTGGGCGGTGTTGCTGCCGCTTGCCGCAGCTGCGAGCTACGGACTTGCCGGCACCTACGGCAAACGCTTCCGCGACATACCGCCGCCCGTCACCGCCACGGGACAGCTCACCGCATCGACCATCCTGATGCTGCCGGTTGCCCTCACGCTCGATACGCCGTGGAGCCTGCCGGTGCCGTCTGCCGGCGCGCTCGCCTGCGTGCTGGCGCTTGCCCTCGTCTCCACCGCCTTTGCCTATATCCTGTTCTTCCGCATCATGGCGCAGGCAGGCGCCACCAACACGTCCCTCGTGACGCTCCTCGTGCCGCCGAGCGCAATCCTTGCCGGTGTCGTCCTGCTCGGAGAGCAAATCAGCCTCTCGGCGGCAGCCGGCATGGTGCTCGTGCTCGCCGGCCTGGTCGTCCTCGACGGACGGCTGTTTCGGCGCTGACACGCGTCCGGCACGGCGCGAAAACCGAATCACGAATTATTTCAGGACATTGGAACCGGTGAAGTGCTGTGCCGTTTAGGAATGCACTTTGCACGCATTAACCAAAGCGGCGGTAGTGGGAAAAATTTGTGACGAGAAAATTACTCATTATATATCAAATACTTATCCATGTGGAAAACGCACATGCCCGTGGGGGTTTCCGCAGTGCAGCACAATATCGGCTTTTCAAGGACGGCTTAACGGACGTAATATCCGCCCCGTAACGCAAGGAGGTAAGCCATGGGACTCACACATTCCTTGAATGTTCTGATGATCAGTGCAGCGTTCCTCTTCGTCGCCACGATGCTTTTCATTTGAGGCGACGGCGCCACTCCCGCTTCGGGCGGGACAACAAAAAACAAGAAACAGCCACCGAAGTTCGTAGAAAACGCATGGCTCCGAAATGGCGCCATGCGTTTTCATTTGTGGTCCGGCCCGATCTCCGGCCGCTCGAAAGGCTCAGGCCGCGGCGCCGGTGGCCGCCCTGCCGCGATGGCTGACGCCGCTCCGCGGAAACCCGACGGCATCGCAGACGGCGCTGACGAGCTGCGAGCGGTTCATCGTGTAGAAATGGAATTCCGTGACGCCGAGCGCGATCAGCCCGCGCACCTGCTCGGCAGCGAGGTCGGCGGCAACCCTGGCGCGCTCCTCCGGATCGTCGTCGATCGGACCAAGCCGGGCCGCAAGCCAGGCCGGCACGCTCGCACCGCAGAGGCCGGCAAATTTCTGCACCTGCGCGAGATTGTGCACCGGCAGGATGCCGGGCACGATGGGGATGGTGATGCCGGCGGCCTCGACCCGCTCCCGGTAGCGCGCGAAATCGTCGTTTTCGAAGAAGAACTGCGTCAGTGCCCGGGTGGCGCCCGCATCGACCTTGCGTTTCAACATGTCGATGTCGGCCGCGACGTCCGGGCTTTCGGGATGCTTTTCCGGATAAGCGGAGACGGATATCTCAAAATCGCCGAGCGCGCTGAGCCCGCCGGCAAGCTCCGCCGCGTTGGCATAACCGCCGGGAAACGGCGTGTAGGCCGCCCCGGCGCCGCCCGCGGGATCGCCGCGGAGCGCCACGAAATGCCGGACGCCCACGGCCCGGAATTCGTCCACGACCGCGTGAACCTCATCCTTCGTCGCACCGACGCAGGTCAGGTGCGAGGCGGCGTTGAGCGGCGTCTCGCGCAGGAGCCGCGCCACGGTGCTGAGCGTCGGCGCCTTGGTCGACCCTCCTGCACCATAGGTCACCGACACGAAATGCGGCGCATAGCCGGCGAGCACGTCGGCCGTTCGCCAGAGCTGCTCGGCCGCCTCCTCCGTCTTCGGCGGAAAGAACTCGAAGGAGAGCCTGATGTCCCCTGCCTTTGCCGGTCCCGTCATCTCACGCCCTCCCGCCGGTTGCCACATTATTGAGTGTTTCCATCGCGCCGACCGCGCCGGCGGGCCGCTGGTCCCGCGCCAGCCAGAGCGTCACCGTCAGGCCGGTGTCGCTCTTTTCGGCCGGCGGCAGGTCGGTGACATCCTCGACACGCAGGCCGGCCTTTTCGAGCCAGTCGCGCATGATCTCGTGCGAGAAGCCGAGGCGCACATGCGCGTGGTCGTCGCGCAGATATTCGAGGCCGTGCGGCGCGAGATCGATGATCACCAGCCGGCCGCCCGGGCGCAGCATGCGCGCCGCCTCGGCGATGGCCGCCTCCGGCTCCTGCAGGAAGTGCAACACCTGGTGCACCGTGACGATGTCGAACTCGTCGCGCTCCAGCGGCAGGTTGAAGATGTCACCGTGCCGGATCGCCGCCCGGGTGATGCCGGCCCGGTCGAGATTGGCGCGGGCGACGGCCAGCATGTCGCGGCTCGCATCGACCCCCACGCCGCGGCGATAGAGACCGTCGAAAAGCTGCAGGATGCGCCCCGTACCGGTGCCGAGATCGAGAAAGGCATCGACCGGCGCCGGGCCGACAAGGTCCTTGAGCGCGCTTTCCACCTTCGCCTCGCTGACGTGAAGCTGGCGCAGCGCGTCCCATTCCGCCGCATTGCGGCTGAAATAGGCCTGCGCCTTCTCCGAACGCAGGCGCTTCAGCGCCGCGAGCCGCTCGCCGTCCCGCTGCAGCACCGCGTCGCCGGCATCCGTGGTCTCCAGCAGCCGCCGCACGACGGCAACGGGACCGTCGTCCTGCCTGAGGCGGAAATAGGCCCAGGCGCCCTCCTGGTAGCGGTCGATCAGCGCCGCCTCCGCCAGGAGCTTCAGATGCCGGGAGATGCGCGGCTGGGACTGGCCGAGGATGTCGGTCAGGTCGCTGACCGTCAGGTCGCCGCGCGCGAGCAGCGCAAGCAGGCGGAACCGCGTCGGCTCGCCCGCGGCTTTCAGTACTTCGACCAGATCCTCAAGGCCCAGAGCATTCATTCGGTCACCGCGCGACTGATTTAATCACATAAAGATATGTTTATGTGATTAAATCAAATGAGGCAAGTGCTTTGTGTGAAGGAACGCGCGCCCCGCGCGCACGACGGCGGGAGCCATACCCATCATGCCACCGTCGCAAACAAAGAAAAACCCCGGCGGACCGGGGTTTGAAACGAGCTGTGCCCCGACCGGAGGACGGAACCCGGCTCGCGGATCAACGGTCAGCGCGTCAGCCGCTTGTAGGTGACCCGCTTCGGGTTGACCGAATCCGGGCCGAGGCGGCGGATCTTGTCCTTCTCGTAGTCCTCGAAATTGCCCTCGAACCATTCGACCTGGCTGTCGCCCTCGAAGGCGAGGATATGGGTGGCGAGGCGGTCGAGGAACATGCGGTCGTGCGAGATGATGACGGCGCAGCCGGCGAAATTCTCCAGCGCGTCCTCGAGCGCTGCCAGCGTCTCGGTGTCGAGGTCGTTGGTCGGTTCGTCGAGCAGGATGACATTGCCGCCCGCCTTCAGCATCTTGGCAAGATGCACCCGGTTGCGCTGGCCGCCCGACAGCGTGCCGACCTTCTGCTGCTGGTCGCCGCCCTTGAAGTTGAAGGCGCCGCAATAGGCGCGGCTGTTGACCTCGTGCTTGCCGAGCTTGATGACGTCGTTGCCGCCGGAGATCTCCTCCCACACGGTCTTGTTGCCGTCGAGCGAGTCGCGGCTCTGGTCGACATAACCGAGATCGACCGTCTCGCCGATGGTGATCGCGCCGTTGTCGGGCTTCTCCTGCCCGGTGATCATGCGGAAGAGCGTCGACTTGCCGGCACCGTTCGGACCGATGACGCCGACAATGCCGCCCGGCGGCAGCTTGAAGCTCAGGCCGTCGATCAGCAGCTGGTCGCCATAGCCCTTCGACAGGTTCTCGGCCTCGATGACGACCTGGCCGAGACGCTCGCCGACCGGGATGACGATCTGCGCATCGCCGGGCCGGCGATCGGCCGCCGCCTGCACCAGTTCGTCATAGGCGCGGATGCGGGCCTTCGACTTCGCCTGGCGCGCCTTGGGGCTCGAGGCGATCCATTCCTGTTCGCGCGTCAGCGCCTTCTGGCGGGCCGCCTCCTCGCGGCCTTCCTGGTGCATGCGCTTGGCCTTCGCCTGCAGATAGGCCGAATAGTTGCCCTCATAGGGAATGCCGCGGCCGCGGTCGAGCTCGAGGATCCACCCCGTGACATTGTCGAGGAAGTAGCGGTCGTGGGTGATCATCAGCACGGAGCCCGGATATTCGCGCAGGTGTTTTTCGAGCCAGGCGATCGTCTCGGCATCGAGATGGTTGGTCGGCTCGTCGAGCAGCAGCAGGTCGGGCTGCGACAGAAGCAGCTTGCAGAGCGCGACGCGGCGCTTCTCGCCGCCCGAGAGATTGTCGACGGCGGCATCGCCCGGCGGGCAGCGCAGCGCGTCCATCGCCATCTCGACCTGGCTTTCGAGATCCCAGAGATTCTGGCTGTCGATGACGTCCTGCAGCTTGGCGCCCTCGTCCGCCGTCTCGTCGGAATAGTTCATCATCAGTTCGTTGTAGCGGTCGAGGATCGCCTTCTTGTCGGCAACGCCCTCCATGACGTTCTCGAGCACGGTCTTCGAGGCATCGAGCTGCGGTTCCTGCGGCAGGTAGCCGAGCGTCGCGCCGTCGGCGAGCCAGGCTTCGCCGGTGAACTCCTTGTCGAGGCCGGCCATGATGCGCAGCACCGTCGACTTGCCGGCGCCGTTCGGGCCGAGAATGCCGATCTTGGCATCCGGATAGAAGGACAGATGGATGTTCTCGAGGATCTTCTTGTTGCCGTAGGCCTTGTTGAGACCGGCCATGTGATAGATGAACTGACGTGCCATGCAAACGCGCTCCGCATCGGAAAAATGTGCCCGCTATGTAGGGGAATTCTCGCGGGGCGGCAATGCGGGAATGGATGGTGGCCCGCAAAGGCGGACGCCCGGGCGGAGGCGGTGCGGGCCGTCGCGCCCGCCCTATCGCAGCGCCGCGTGGTCGATGCGGAAGAGCTGGAACGGCGTCTCGACCGGTGCTGCGACGCGCGCGAGCCCGGGCCAATCGCCGCCGGCGGACAGGGCGGCATAAAGCGGCGCGGCCGCGGGGTCGGACGCGAGCGGGAAACGGCAGACCGCGACATAGTCGAACGGCGCCAGGGCGGCCTTTCGCACGGCCGGATCACCCGACAGGAACGCCTCGTACATGCGCTTCATGCCCGGCGCGGCACGGTGGAAGGGCACGGCGCCGACCGAGAAGCCGGCCGGCGCGGCGAAAAGAACGGAGAGCGCCATGCCGTTCGGCAGCGCGATGCGTCCCGGCGGCACGGTCGACAGCACGGAAAAGTCGGCAGTCCGGCATTCGTCGAAGGTCATGTAGTCCGCGGCATCGAAGCGCCAGACGAAGCGGGGGACGAGGACCTGCAGCGCGACGATGCCCGAGAGACAGAGCGCGGTCGCCGCCGTCAGCACCGTCCGGCCGCGCCCGTTGCGGCCGGGATCGAAGAACCAGCCCGCCACGGCCGGCAGGAAGAGCGGCGCAAGCGCCGCCGGAAAGCGGACATAGCGGGTGAGGAGCAGCGTGAGCACGAAGGCGACGACGGCGGTCGCATAGAGCAGGAGCCACGGGGCCGCCCGGTTGCGGGCCTTCTCCATGATGGACGGCAGCGTGGCTGCGAGCGTCAGCGCAAGCAGCGCGACGAGGGCGACCACGTCGCTTTGCTGATTGGCAAAGAGATAGAGCACGCTGTGCTCCTGCCAGATCCGGTCGAACCAGTAGAGGCGCGACAGCGGATCGATGACGGCGTAGGGACCGGCGCGGCAGGCGGGAAACAGGGCGGCGGCGAGAGCGAGGAGCGCGACGCCGGGAACCGCGAGCACCAGCGCCCGCCCGGCGGGCCGCAGCGCTGCCGGCGTGACGGCGACGCAAAGGCCGATGATCAGCGAAAACCCCGTCATGAGAAGGATATAGGGCGCGGAAAAGGCGTCGCACCGGGTCGCGAGCGCGCCGGCCGCTCCAAGGAAGGCGCCGGCACACAGCAGCGTGGTCGCCGCCATCGCAACCGAGGCGGCGATCAGAATGCCGCGTGCAGCGCGCAGGCCGAAGACATGGCAGGCGACGAGCCCGCCATAGACCAGCACTACGAAGGGCAGGCACTCGAGGCCGACCACGACCGAAATCGCACTTCCCGCGCCGATCAGCGCGCCACCGGCCGCATCCCAGCGCACTATGCCGGCCGCAATCAGCAGCAGGGCGAGAATCTGCACATTGTGATGGTCGATGCGGCCGGGCGTGAATTCGACGACGGCGATCACCATGACGAAGGTCATCGCAACGAGCGAAAGCCCCTGCGCAAGCCGCGACAGCGGCAGGGCTTCGCCAAGGCGCCGCGCGATGAAGGCGGACAGCACGCTGAAGATCGAAAGCATCAGCACGGGCCAGACCCAGAACGCCCCCTTCAGCGCCATCTCGGGCGCGAGAAAGAGCGACGCCCCCCTGGCGATCAGGACGTAGGGCAGGTCGACGAGCCGTGACCAGGGCGAGACATAGGGTTCCGGCGTCGCGATGAAGGGCAGCGTCAGATCGTACCAGTGCCCCGCGCCGGACAGCAGGTAGCGGATCTGCAATCCGCGCAGCTGGTCGTCGACATCGGCGTGGAAGCCCCGGCCGTCGGCAATGTCGACGAGGACGACGACGAGGGCGGTCGCATAGACGATGAGGGATGATTGCAGGAGCGACAGTCGGGTCCGGACATCCGCCCGGCAGCCTGTCTCGCAAATCCCGTCCGCCATCCTCGCCTCCAGCCCGGCCGCGCAAAACGCGGGGCAGTTCCAGCCGCACGGTAGAAAGACTAGTTTAAGATTGGGTTTCGCGCCGGACGGTACGGCCCGCCGTCAATCCTGCGGCGCAGGGTTCCCGTTGCCGTCCAGGCCCGCGGCATCCTTGCCCGCCGCGTCGGCCGTCAGCCCGTCGCCTGCCCTGGCGCCATGTGTCGCGCCATGTGTCGTGCCATGTGTGCGGCCGCCGCCCGTCAGGCCGGCCGCGCAGCGCGAGCGCGTCGGCTTTGCCGCAGCGAGACGTGCCGCGAGGTCGCCGGCGCCGGCGCCGAGACCGATGGTCAGGCCGACCACGAAGGTCCTGCCTTCCACCGTCCGGCAGGCAAGCCGCACGCGCTCGCCGGCGCCGCGGCCGAAGCTCGCGTCGAAGGCCGCCCGGACCTCCGCGAGCGTCACCGCGCCGCCCGCCCGTGCGGCAAGGACGCCGGGCACGGCCGAAGCGTTGACCGCATCGAGCAGGCCGAGGCCCTGACGGTAGTAGTCGGTCGGCAACGCTGCAACGCAGGTCCCGTTGCGCAGCCACTGATGCCGGTCGAGTCCCGACACGACGCCCGGCATGGCTTGTGACAGCCGCGCCGCCAGCGCCGCATCGAGCGCCAGCGGAGGCAGGTCGGTCCACCGCGCCTTCCGCGCCGTCTCCGCCACGCCCGCGTCGAGGCTGCAATAGGATCGGCGCGGCTGCCAGAGGCCGTACAGCGCGAATGCCGCCGCGGCCCGATCGTCCGCGCCGGGCCTGTCGCATTCCTGCCGACCGGTCCTGCTCGCACAGAAGCCGGGCAGCCAGGTGAGCGAAAGGACCAGGCGCGTGGCCTGCCCGGTCGGCGCGACGTCTTGCCGAACGCCATTCGCCTCCATGCCGCGCGCCGGAAGGAAAGACAGCACCAGGGCAAGTATGGAAAAATATGTCCGCATGACCGCACCCGATCGGAATAAAACAGGAACAAATGAGAACAAATCGAGACTATAAACAACTCTCGATTTCTAGGGGTTTCGCAAAGAAATCGGCGATTTCCGCTGCCGGCCACATTGCTTTTGCGCCACGCTTCGGTTTGACTGCCACGGCCGCAAGGCTGGGAGGATCGATGTTCGACGACATGTTTCGGCTTGCGAGCCCGACGGGGGCTCTGCTTGCGTGCCATCGCGCACCGGCAGAAGGCCCGGCGATCGGCATCCTCCTCCTTTCCCACGGACTTTCGGAGCATTCCCGCCGCTACCGCCGCTTCGCCGAACGCGTGGCGAAAGCGGGCTTTCACGTCTATGCGCACGACCATCGCGGCCACGGCGAGACGACCGCGCCAGATGCGCCGTTCGGCCGCTTCGCGCAGCGCGCCGGCGCGCGGGCGGTGCAGGACGACCTCTTCGCGGTGCGCAATGCGGCGGTCGAGCGTCATCCCGGCCTCCCCGTCGTCGTCTTCGGTCATTCGATGGGCGGGCTGATCGCGCTCAATTTCGCTGAGACCTACCCAGACAGGCTTGATGCCCTCGCGGTGTGGAATTCGAATTTCGATGCGGGCCTTGCCGGCCGTGCCGGCCAGGCCATCCTGCTTGCCGAACGCATGCTGAAGGGCTCGGACGTGCCGAGCGCGCTGCTGCCGCGCCTCACCTTCGGCGCCTGGGGCCGGTCGATCGCCGACCGGCGCAGCGCGTTCGACTGGCTGTCGCACGATCCGGCGGCGGTCGCCGCCTATGTCGCCGATCCGCGCTGCGGCTTCGACGCCAGCGTGTCGCTCTGGATCGACCTCTTCGACCTCATCTATGGCGGCATCGATGCGGCAAACATCGCACGGCTGCCGCGCCGCCTGCCGATCCATCTCGTCGCCGGCGGCGAGGATCCGGCGACCGACAGGGGCCGGGCCATCCGCCGCCTCGCCGAACGGCTCGAAAAGTCAAGCCTTGAGAACGTCACCACCATCGTCTACCCCGAGGCCCGGCATGAGACATTGAACGAGATCGCCCCCACGAGGGACAGGGCGAGGGACGACTTCATCACCTGGTGCCGCAGCGCCGTCCAGCGATAAACCCGCGCGCCATGCGCTCGGGCTCAGGCCGCTGATCCATGTCAGGCCGGCCGGCGTTCAATTCCTGCGCTCATCACCTCATGACGGCTTGCGTCTATCTCGCGCGGGCCGATTTTGGTACCAACGCACGACGCCATGCCGACGGCGAGGGAGAGACCGATGGACAGAAGCAGGCTGCCGCTCGCCGGCATCCGGGTGATCGAACTGGCGCGCGTGCTCGCCGGGCCCTGGGCGGGCCAGATGCTCGCCGACATGGGCGCCGACGTCATCAAGGTGGAGAACCCGGCCGGCGGCGACGACACGCGGGCCTGGGGGCCGCCCTTCGTGGAGGGGGCGAACGGCGAGAACCTGTCGGCCGCCTACTATCACTCGACGAATCGCGGCAAGCGCTCGATCACCGTCGACCTGAAATCGAAGGACGGCCAGGAGACGGTGCACCGCCTGGTCCGCAGCGCCGACGTCGTCATCGAGAATTTCAAGGTCGGGGGCCTGAAGAAATACGGCCTCGACTACGAAAGCCTCGCGCGCGACAACCCGAAGATCGTCTACTGCTCCATCACCGGTTTCGGCCAGACCGGCCCCTATGCGGGCTTCGCCGGCTACGACTACATCGTCCAGGGCATGTCCGGCTTCATGTCGATCACCGGCGAACCGGACGGCCATCCGATGAAGGCCGGCGTCGCGATCGCCGACATCTTCACAGGCATCTACGCGGTGACGGCGATCCAGGCCGCCCTGATCCACGTCATGAAGACCGGCGAGGGCCAGCATATCGACATGGCGCTGCTCGACGTCCAGGCGGGCGTGCTCGGCAACCAGAACATGAATTACCTGGTGTCCGGCGAGGCGCCCAGGCGCCTCGGCAACAATCATCCGAACATCTCGCCCTATGAGGTCTTCGCGACCGGCGACGGCCATCTCATCTTCGCGGTCGGCAACGACGGGCAGTTCCAGCGGCTCTGCGCGCTGCTCGGCATGCCGGAGGCGGCCGCCGATCCGCGCTTCGCGACCAACGCGGCGCGGGTCGCCAACCGTGTCGCGGTGCACACGCTCCTGGCAGGCCGCATGAAGGAATGGGCGAAGAAGGACCTGCTGGCCGCCTGCGAGGCGAATGCGGTGCCCGTCGGCCCCATCAATTCGATCGAGGACATGTTCGACGACCCGCAGGTCAAGGCGCGCGGGCTTCGGGTCGATCTCGCGGATCGCGACGGCACGCTCATCCCCGGCGTGCGCACGCCGATCGTCTTTTCCGGGACGCCGCTCGTCTACGACCGGCCTAGTCCCCGGCTCGGCGAGCACAGCGAGGAGGTGCTCGCAGAACTCGACCGGCTCGATGCGGAAAGGAGGTCGGCATGAGAACCGGCGGACAGCTCATCGTCGACGCCCTCGTCGCCAACGGGGTGAAACGGATCTCCTGCGTTCCCGGCGAAAGCTACCTCGCCGTGCTCGACGCCCTCCACGACACCGACATCGACGTCGTCGTCTGCCGCCAGGAAGGCGGCGCGGCGATGATGGCGGATTGCTGGGGCCGCCTGACGGGCGAACCCGGCATCTGCATGGTGACGCGTGGCCCGGGCGCCACGAATGCCTCGGCCGGCCTGCACATCGCAAGGCAGGATTCGATCCCGATGATCCTCTTCATCGGCCAGGTGCAGCGCGAGGCCCGCGAACGGGAGGCCTTCCAGGAGATCGAATACCGCCGCGCCTTCACGGAGGTCGCCAAATGGGTGGCGGAGATCGACGATCCGGCCCGCATCCCGGAATTCGTCACGCGCGCCTTCGCGGTCGCGACCTCCGGCCGGCCCGGCCCCGTCGTGCTGGCGCTGCCCGAGGATATCCTGACGCAGACGGTCGAGGCGCCCGCGGCGCGCGCCTGCGTCCCCGTCCCGGCCCATCCCGGTGCCGGGCAGATCGCCGGGCTCGGCCGACTGCTGGAAAAGGCCGAACGGCCGGTCGCGATTCTCGGCGGCAGCCGCTGGTCGGAGGCGAGCGTCGCCGGCTTCCGCGCCTTCGCCGAACGCTGGGCGCTGCCGGTCGCCTGTTCCTTCCGCCGCCAGATGCTGTTCGACCACCTGCACCCGAACTATGCGGGTGATTCCGGCATCGGCATCAACCCGGCGCTCGGTCGCGCGATCCGCGAAGCGGACCTCGTGCTTTTGCTTGGCGGCCGCTACTCGGAAATGCCGTCGTCCGGCTACACGCTGATCGACAGCCCCTATCCACGCCAGACGCTGGTGCACGTGCATCCGGATCCATCGGAGCTCGGCCGCGTCTATCGCGCCGAGCTGCCGGTCTGTGCCAGCCCCGACGACTTCGTCGCGGCGCTCGACGGCCTTCGGCCGGCCGGTCCGCCGCGCTGGGCGGAGCGCACCCGCGCGATGCACGAAGCCTACCGTGCCTGGTCGACGCCGCCGACAGGCGGGCCGGGCGACCTGCACATGGGGCCGATCATGGCCTGGATCGAGGAGAACGTGCCGGAGGACGCGATCTTCACCAACGGCGCCGGCAACTATGCGACCTGGCTGCACCGGTTCCACCGCTTCCGCCGTTTCGCGACGCAGGCCGCGCCGACCTCGGGCTCCATGGGCTACGGGCTGCCGGCGGCGGTCGCCGCCAAACATCTCCATCCGGAACGAGAGGTCGTCTGCTTTGCCGGCGACGGCTGTTTCCTCATGCACGGGCAGGAATTCGCCACCGCCGTGCGCTACCACCTGCCGATCATCACGCTCGTCGTCAACAACGGCATGTACGGCACGATCCGCATGCATCAGGAACGGGACTATCCCGGCCGCGTCAGCGCAACCGATCTCACCAATCCCGACTTCGCCGCCCTTGCCGTCGCCTATGGCGGCCATGGCGAGCGGGTGGAGCGCACCGAGGACTTTGCGCCCGCCTTTCAGCGCGCCCGCGCCAGCGGCAGGCCGGCGATCCTCGAACTGAAACTGGACCCGGAGGCAATCACCCCGGCCCGCACGCTGTCGCAGATCCGCAGCGGGACGTGACGCAGATCGCCTGACGCCGAGATCCGGGACCGCCGCTACCGTTTGGCGCGCTCCATGAAGATCTGGCACTTGTCACGCGTCGACATGCCATCCATGCGGTCGCCGTCGATCGTCACGTCGTAGTCATAGGTATTGCTTTTTGCCGTGACCAGCACGTAGCGGTTGCCCTCGGACGCCATAGGGCTGAGCGTCGCGATATCCGTTCCGGAGCCGGAACCGGTGTAGGACCAGTCGCCCTTGCCGATGCTTCCGGTTTGCTCGTTGATCGTCAGAACCACCGCATAGTGGCGGTTGCGGCAGGAAACCGCGCCGCTCCACGTCCCCGCGAGGCTGTCCGCACCCACCGGCACGCTCTCCTTCGACAAGCCTTCGAGCTTGCGCGTCAGGCCATCCAGCTGCTCGCGCAGCCGCCTGATCTCGTCCTGCTCGGAAGACGTGCCCTGGTCTTGCCCGGTCCGTGGCCCTTGCGGGCCGGATTCGGTCGCGCTCGATTGTGCTTCGGCGTCCACGGTCGCCCCCGCCAGCAGCATCGTCACGATCATGGCAATGACGCGCATGGCTCACCTCCGTGAAAGCGAGAGTGCATCACGGTGCAACGTCTGTCGAGTACCTCGACGGGCTGGCGCCAGAGGCGGGCGTGCCGCTTTCGGCGGGCCTAGCCGCGCAGGTGTTGTGTCTGGGCGTAGATGTTCGTCGAGCGGGCGCCGGAACGGCAATAGCCGAGCATCGGCCGCGGCAGCTCGTCCAGCGCATCCACCATGCCGCGCACCGCATCGGCCGTGACGCCCATCGGGCCGACCGGGATATGGGCGATCTCCAGCCCCAGCTCCTTCGCTCGCGCCGCAATCAGGTCGAAATCCGGCTGGTCGGGCGCCTCGTGGTCCGGACGGTGGCAGACGATGGATTTGAACCCCATGCCCTTGATCTCGTCCAGTTCCTCGACGGTGATCTGGCCCGATACGGAATATTCGTCGTCGATCTGGCGGATGTCCATGGCGATGCCCTTTCGGAATAGGTTGCTCACGTGGATGTATGCGGCGTGGCGGGAGGCGTCAATCGCGGCCCGGCGTTATCGCAGCGCGATGGCCAGGCCGTAGCCAACCGACTGGCCCGGTTCGAAAGGGCGCATCTCACCCGTCGCGATCAGCTCCGCCCGGCCCGCCAGCCGATGCGTCACCGGCTCGATGCCCATGACATGGCAACCGGGCGACTGGTTGCGCCACACCTGCAGGTAGGGCAGCGTGTCGACCCGGAAGCGGATGACGAGGCTGCGGCCGCCGAGCGGCGCGATCGGGCCGATGGCGATCTCCGCCCAGCCGTGCCGCGCCGTCTCGAAGGCCGGCACGCAAAAGATCGACATGTCGCCGTCGGCGAAGCGCCAGGGCAGGCTGCCGCCCTCCAGCATCGCCCCCGTCAGCCGCGTCGCATCGTCGAACAGGCGGGTGTTGATGTTGATGTGATACATGGCGACCGGTGGCCAGGGCCGGCCGCCCGTATTGCTCACCGCGTCGTCGAGCGTCACGCGTCCCGACTTGCGGTCGGCCCGCCAGGTGCGCAGCAGCTCCGCCGTCTCGCCGTTGGCAAGCTGTACCGGCACCCGCGCCGAGCAGACGGCCTCGCCCTCGTCCTCCTCGATCAGGATATCCATCGCGGGATGCGAGGAGATCGATCCGTGCAACGGATAGCGCCTCCCCTCCGCGTGTTCGACGGGCTCCGGATGCCGGATATGATCGGGGCCGCAGGTGAAGAGGAAACCCGGCAGCGCCCGGTCGATGCGCGGATCGCCGTCCGAGGGAACGGCGGCTCCCGGCGCCAGGTTGACGCCGTGGAAGATCGCGTCGCGAACATCGAGAACGGAGGCCGGATCGAGCGCGAGATCGAAGGAATGGGCTGCGGTCTCGGCGGTGAGCGCCAGGGTCATCGAATCCTCCATGATGTCTGCGCGGCCTTTTTATCGCTCTGCGGGAAACAACGCCACCATGCTTGCGTTTCACCGCTATCGGCAGGGAATTCGCGGCGTGTGGTCCCGTTATTCAAAGGTTAACCATCGCTTCACTTTTTCCACATTAAGGTCGGAATTGGAGTGTTGTGTCCGCGCAACGAGAGAGAAATGACGGATCGAATCGTGAATACGCTTTACAGATCAGTGGCTTCCGCAGCCGCTATCGCGACGCTGCTGGCGGTCGCGGCGCCGGCGCATGCGCAGGATCTGAGAAGCCGCCTTGCCGGCAGGACCGTGCTCGTCACCGCCCAGGGCGAGCTTCTCGACTACTTGCCCGACGACGCCCGGATCGCGCGCGACACCGCAGGCCGCCGCGTCGTGGTCGACAGCTGGGGCAACACCATCGCCGTCGCCATGCCGGCGGAGCAGTATTTCGCGCGCCTTGAACGCCGCGAATGGCGTCGCGACCGCTACCGCCCGGTCGAGGGGTTTCCCGAAACCAATCCCGACTATTACCCGCCGGCGCCGGAAGACGACTATCGTGATCTCAGCACCGGCTCGGTTCCGGAATTCCGTGATCAGGCCCCGGGGACCGTCGAGCGCGGCGGCCTGCCCGGCATGGGGGCACCTGCCGATGGCCTCGGGGAACCCACATACGAGCCGCTGCCCGGCACCCAGGCGGAAGACGGCGACTTGGCGGCTCTGCCGGACCTCTCCGGACAGGGAACCGGCGAATTCGTGCCCGGCCCGACCTTCGAGCCGGCCATCGCCATCGGCGACAAATCGTCGGCGGAAGTGACCGCGCTGCAGGTGTTCCTCGACCGCGAGGGTTTCTCGCCGGGCGTCATCGACGGCAAGAAGGGCTCGAACGTCACGAAGGCGATCGAGGCGTGGCAGAAGGCGACCGGCGAAACGCTCGATCCGAACGACACCGAGACGGTCCTGGAGCGCCTCCGGCTGAACGGCGGCATGCCGTTCACGACCTACGAGATCACCGCGGCCGACGCCGCGGGGCCCTATGTCGCCTCGATCCCGGAGGACTATGCGCACAAGGCGGCGCTGCCGGCGCTCTCCTACACGTCGACGACGGAAATGCTCGCCGAAAGGTTCCACATGGACGAGGCCTATCTCAAGGAGATGAACCCGGGCGTCGACTTCACCATCCCCGGCACCATCGTCAAGGTGATCAATGTCGGCCCCGCCCGGAAGGGCAGCGTCGCCAGGATCGTCGCCGACAAGGGCCGCAAGCAGATGCTCGCCTATGACGAGGCCGGCGGCCTGATCGCCGCCTATCCGGCAAGCATCGGTTCCGCCGACACGCCCTCGCCCTCCGGCATCGTCTCGGTCGAGCGCATCGCGCTCAACCCGAACTACACCTACAATCCGAAGGTCAATTTCAAGCAGGGCAACAACGACAAGGTCCTGACCCTGCAGCCTGGTCCGAACGGCCCGGTCGGCACGGTCTGGATCGCGCTGTCGAAGCCGACCTACGGCATCCACGGCACGCCGGAACCGTCGAAGATCGGCAAGACCCAGAGCCACGGCTGCATCCGCCTGACGAACTGGGACGCGACGGAACTCGCCAAGATGGTCAAGACCGGCGTCACCGTCGAATTCGTCGACTGATCCCGGATCTGACGGGGGCTCAGGCGAAGCGGCGGGCGAAGGCGACGCAGACGACCACGACGCCCGTCGCCGCGACCATCGTCCAGGCCACCGGCTCGCCCAGGAGGACGGCGGCGAGCGCCAGCCCGAAGAACGGCTGGAGAAGCTGAAGCTGGCCGACGCTGGCGGTGCCCCCGAGCGCCAGGGCGCGATACCAGAAGATGAAACCGACCAGCATGCTGAAGACCGAAACATAGGCGAGGCCGACCCAGGCCGGCGGTGCGATTCCGACCCATGATGCGGGCAGCGTCGCCAGTGCCACCAGCAGCATGGGCGGCAGGGCCAGCACAAGCGCCCAGGAAATGACCTGCCAGCCGCCGAGGCGCCGCGACAGGCGTGCGCCCTCCGCGTAGCCGAGCCCGCAGAGCAGGATGGCCGCGACCATCAGCAGGTCGCCCGCAAGCGACACCGCGCCGTCGTTCGAAAAGGCGAAGCCCGCGACAGTCGCGCCGCCGAGCACCGAAAACAGCCAGAACAGCGGCCTCGGCCGTTCCCCGCCGCGCAGCACGCCGAACACGGCCGTCGCCAGCGGCAGCAGGCCGACGAAGACGATGGAATGCGCCGAGGTGATGTGCTGGAGCGCGAGTGCCGTCAGCAGCGGGAACCCGACGACCACGCCCGCCGCCACGACGGCAAGCGGGATGACATCGCCGCGCTCGGGCCGGCGCTGGCGCAGGATGGCGAGCAGAACCGCCGCCAGCAGCGCGGCGATGACGGCGCGCGCCGCCGTCAGGAACAGCGGCGAGAAGTCGGCGACTGCGACGCGCGTCGCCGGCAACGATCCGCTGAAGATGATGACACCCAGCAGTCCGCTGGCCCAACCGTCGCTCGCACTTTTCATGTCGCCTCGCTTTCGAGACTTCATTCAGACGTTTGCGGTGGCGACGCCATCCACAATTCGCTACAATTTCAGACAACTGTATCGATATACTGAGCAATACAATTGAGGATGGAATGATGGCCAACGTGCGGGAAGGCACGCGAACGGCAGAGGTGATGCGCGCCATCCGCGACCGGATCGCCGCGCGCGTGCTGGCCACCGGCGACCGCCTGCCGTCGATCCGCGGCTTCGCCGCGTCGATGGGCGTCTCCTCCTCGACCGTCGTCGAAGCCTATGACCGGCTGGCGGCGGAGGGCCTGATCCGCGCCCGCCGTGGCTCGGGCTTCTACGTCTCGGCGAGCGCGCCGCCGCCGCTGGCGCTTGCAAAAGCCGAACCCTGCCGGAAACGCGAAGTCGACCCCTTCTGGGTCTCGCGGCAATCGCTCGATGCGGGAAACGGCATGCGAAAGCCCGGCTGCGGCTGGCTGCCGCCGGACTGGATGCCGCAGGCGGCGCTGCGCCGCGCCTTCCGCGCCGTCGCGCGTGCGGATGACGGCGTGCTGACCGACTACGGCTCCACCCGCGGACCGCTGGCGCTTCGCCGCCTGCTGCTGGCGCGCCTTGCCGAGAACTCGATCGCCGCCACCGCCGACCAGATCCTGCTCACCGGATCCGGCACGCAGGCGATCGATCTCGTGTGCCGCTTCCTCCTCCGCCCCGGCGACACCGTGCTCGTCGACGATCCCTGCTATTTCAATTTCCGGGCCCTCCTGCGGGCGCATCAGGTGACGATCGTCGGCGTGCCCTATACGCCGGCCGGTCCGGATGTCGACCGTTTCGAAACCGTGCTCGCCGCCGAGCGGCCGCGCCTCTACATCACCAATTCCGCCCTGCACAACCCGACCGGCGCGACGCTCTCGCTGACGACGGCGCATCGCCTGCTGTCCGCCGCCGCGGCGCACGACCTGACGATCGTCGAGGACGACATCTTCGCGGATTTCGAGCCCGAGCCTTCGCCGCGCCTTGCCGCCCTCGACGGATTGAACCGGGTCATCCGCATCGGCAGCTTCTCCAAGACGCTGTCCGCCGCCGTGCGCTGCGGCTATATCGCTGCCCGCAGCGACTGGATCGACGACCTCGTCGACCTCCAGGTCGCGACAAGTTTCGGCGGTCCGGGCCCGGTCGCGACCGCCGTGATCACCGACGTGCTCTCGAGCGGCGGATACCGGAAATACATGGAAGAGTTGCGGGCCAGACTCGGCCGGGCGCGACGCGAGACGGCCGGCAAGCTCGGTGCGATCGGCATCGAGCCGTGGCTGATGCCGCGCGGCGGATTCTATCTCTGGTGCCGGCTGCCTGACGGGCAGGATGCCGGCGCGCTGGCGCAGGCAGCGCTCGCCGAGGACGTCGTGCTTGCACCCGGCAACGTCTTCAGCGTCTCGGAAACGGCCACCGCATTCATGCGCTTCAACGTGGCCCAGACCGACAATGCGCGCGTCCTGGCAACCCTCGCAAAGCTGGTGAAATCATAACGATCGCAACCGGAACCCGGCCACCATCTCCGCCCCGTCTGCCCGCAGCCGGGCGCCGGCACGTCCGCCGTCAGGCCGCGCGGCGAAGCGTGCGGAATGCGCCGCGAAGCGATCCGGCGCGCGATGCGCGTGCCGGCACGAGACGCAGCACTTCCGCCGCAAAGGCCCGGGCGTTTTCGCGCGCCTTGTCGAGGTTCGACACCTTGCCCTCGTCCATGGTGTAGAGGGTGCCGCCACAGTCGAAGATGTCGCGGAAGGCGACGCGTTCGGCAATCGGCGTGTCGAGGACGGCAACGCCGCGTTCCGCCAGAAGCGCCTTGATCGCCGTCATCGCGCGTGTCGTCACGACGGAGCTCATGCGCGTCAGCACCACCGAATGGCTGATCGCGATGCCGGCCTTCTCCTTGAGCTGCTTCAGGAGTTCGAGGATCTGGGCGCCGCCCTTCGCGTCCATCGCACAGCCCTGAATCGGAATGAAGACATGGTCGGACAAGCCGATGGCGGTGGCGACGAGCGCGTCACGCGCGCCGGCGAGATCGACGATGAAATAGTCGGTCTGGTCGCGATTCTCGCGCAGATGGCTCTGCAGCGATCCCATCGACACTTCGGAGATGACCTGCACGTTCTGAAGTCGGCCCGTGACCTCGTGCCAGCTGGTGATCCAGCGCTGCGGATCGGCATCGAGAATGGTCACCCGATGGCCCTGCGTCGCCAGCTCCGTGGCAAGGATCAGGGCCGCGGTGGTCTTGCCCGCGCCGCCCTTTGCGTTGGCAAATGTGATTACCGGCATGTCTTTCCTCTTTCGGAATGGTTCGAGCGTGGTCATCGCCCTCGTCGTGCATCCGGCTCGCAATGATGCCCGCTTAACGAAACCTTACAGATCATGGTTAACGAAATGGAAAGACGGCTCTCGCGAAGATTAGCGATGTACTTGACGAACAACAGGTTTCAAGGCGAGCCGCAAAGGCCTCGATCAGACCATGCGACAGTGCAGCGGGCCTTGAATCGGGCTATTTCGCAGAAGCGGCTGACAGGTCCGGTTCCCGCCGGGCGCGGTCGTAGCACATCCGCGCAAAGGGTGCGCGGCCGGCAGATTCGGCGCCGTTCAGCACCAGTTCGGCGACATCGCGCGCAAAGCTCTGCATGTTGGCCTGCGCCTTCGCGAGATTGCTCACCCGGCGTCCGTCCATGTCGTAGAGCGTTCCGCCGGTGCCGAACATGTCGCGATAGACACTGCGCTCGATGACCGGCGTGGCGACGACCGGCACGCCGTGCGACGCAAGCAGGGACTTGACGCCCAGCAGGGCACGCGTCGTCACGAACGGATGAACGCGCGACAGGACGACGGCGCGATTGACGCGGATGCGCGCATTCGATCCGACGAAGTCGACGAGTTCGAGCACGTTCAGAGCGCCCCGGCTGTCCATCGCGCATCCCTGGACCGGCACGAGCACCAGATCGGACAGGCCGATCGCCAGCGCCACGAGAACGTCGCGCGCGGCCGACAGGTCGACAATGACATGCCCCGGGAGATGACGAAGGCGACGGAGATGATCGGTGAGGCTCGCGACGGTGCCGCCGTCGCCCACCGACAGGTTTCCGCCGAGACCCGAGGTTTTCGCCCAGGCGGACGCAAGTTTCAGGTCGTCGCAGTCGAGAAGTGTCGTCGGCATCCCGCAACGCGCGAACTCGGTGGCCAGCAGCACCGCCGTCGTGGTCTTGCCCGACCCACCTTTGGAATTCGCAACCGCGATGACGGCCATCGGCCTTCGATGCCTTCCCGACTCTCACGCCCCGAGCACTGCCTCATCGATCTCGCGAAGCGGACCATGACGGCTCGGTGACATCTTGATGACAAAGAGTCCGGCATGCAACTAGCAATCCTTGGGACTTAAAAGACGACGGCGGCCGAGGCCGCCGTCCGGGACGCTTGCTGGATTCCGCAGCTCAGATCGAAGCGGCGAACAGGGTCTTTGCCGCCTCGAGCGTCAGTTCGACCGGGTTGCCCCCGGCCGTCGGGTCGACGATCGCCATCGCCGCCATCTCGTCGATCCGGTCGGTGCCGACGCCGAGCGCTGCGAGCTTGTCCGGCACGGCGAGCCCTGCCCTGAGCGACAGGACATAGTCGTAGAAGCCGTCGAAACCGCCGGAAATGCCGAGATAGGCCGCCGCTGCCGCGATCCTGTCCTCGATCGCCGGGCGGTTGAAGGCGAGCACCGGCGGCATGACGACGGCATTCGTCATGCCGTGATGCGTGTTGTAGATGGCGCCGACCGGATGCGACAGCGAGTGGATCGCGCCGAGCCCCTTCTGGAAGGCGACGGCACCCATGGCGGCGGCCGACATCATGTGCGCACGCGCTTCGATATCGGTGCCGTCCTTGTAGGCACGCGGGAGGTATTCTTTTACGAGACGCATGCCTTCCAGCGCGATGCCCTGGCTCATCGGATGATAGAAGGGCGAGCAATAGGCTTCGAGGCAATGGGCGAAGGCGTCCATACCCGTGCCGGCAGTAATGACCTTGGGCATGCCGACCGTCAGTTCCGGATCGCAGATCGTGACCGCCGGCAGGAACTTGGGATGGAAGATCACCTTCTTCGTGTGCGTCACGGAATTGGTGATGACCGAGGCACGGCCGACTTCCGAGCCGGTGCCGGCCGTCGTCGGCACGGCGACGATCGGGGCGATGCCCTCGACGCTCGCCCGTGTCCACCAGTCGCCGACATCCTCGAAGTCCCAGACCGGACGGGTCTGGCCGGCCATGAAGGCGACCGCCTTGCCGAGGTCGAGGCCAGAGCCGCCGCCGAAGGCGACGACGCCGTCATGGCCGCCGTCCTTGAAGGCCTTCACACCGGCATCCAGGTTCCGGTCGTTCGGGTTCGGATCGACCTCGGCGAAGATCGCCCGGCCGAGGCCGGCGGCGTCGAGGACGTCGAGAGCGTTCTGCGTGATCGCCATCGGCGCGAGGCCGCGGTCGGTCACGAGCAGCGGCTTCTTCATGCCGACGGCCTTGCAATGATCGGCGAGTTCCTTGATGCGCCCTGCCCCGAACTTGATGGCGGTCGGGTAGCTCCAATTGGCGGTGATGGTCATGCGAGTGCTTTCCTGAGGTGGTAGGACTTGGGTCTCGTGAGATTGTGGAAGCCGATGACGGAGAGCGAGCCGCCGCGGCCCGTTTCCTTGACGCCGGTCCAGCAGAGCGCCGGGTCGAGATAGTCGGCGCGGTTCATGAAGACGGTGCCGGTCTCGAGGTCGCGGCCGAGGCGGGCGGCGCGCTCCTCGTCCTTCGTCCAGAGCGAAACGGTAAGGCCGTACTTGCAATCGTTCATCAGGGCGAGCGCCTCTTCGTCGCTCTTCACCTTCATGATGCCGACGGCCGGGCCGAAGGTTTCTTCCGTCATGAACTCCATCGAATGGTCGACATCGACGAGCACCTGCGGCGCGACATAGGCGCCGCCATCATCCGCCGGGAAGAGTTTGGGATCGACCAGCGCCTTTGCGCCCTTCGACACGGCATCCGCGATCTGCGCACGCACGGTCGCCGCGAAGCGCTTGTGCGCCATCGGGCCGAGCGTCGTGTCGGCGTCGAGCGGGTTGCCGAGCTTGTAGTTGGAGACCCAGGCGACCGACTTCTCGACGAAGGCGTCGTAGAGCGATTCATGCACATAGATGCGCTCGATGCCGCAGCAGCACTGGCCGGAATTGTAGGTGGCGCCGTCCATCAGGGTATCGACGGCCGCATCGAGGTCGGCATCCTCCATCACGTAACCCGGGTCCTTGCCGCCGAGCTCGAGCCCGAGCGGCGTGAAAGTGCCGGCGGCTGCCCGCTCGATCGAGCGCCCGCCCTCGACGGAACCGGTGAAATTGACGAAGTCGAAGCCCTTCGCGGCGATCAGCGCCGAGGTCGTGTCGTGGTCGAGGAAGATGTTCTGGAACACGTCATCCGGCACGCCGGCTTCCACGAAGGCGCGGACCATGCGTTCGCCGACGAGGATCGTCTGGCTGGCATGCTTGATGATGACCGTGTTGCCGGCCATCAGGGCCGGCGCGATCGTGTTGATCGCCGTCATGTAGGGATAGTTCCACGGCGCGATGACGAAGACGACGCCATGCGGCTCGCGCTCGATGCGGCGCTCGAAGCGGTCGCTTTCCTCGATGATCATCGGCGCCAGTGAAGAACCGGCGATCTCGGCCACGTAGTTGGAGCGCTCGTTGAAGCCCTTGAACTCGCCGCCATAGCGGATCGGGCGGCCCATCTGCCAGGCAAGCTCCGGCACAACCTCGTCGACCATTTCGTTCAGCCGCGCGACACCCTTCAGGACAAGTTGCACGCGCTCATCGAGCGGTCGCTTCGCCCAGGATTTCTGCGCCTTCCTGGCGCGCGCCACGACCGCTTTCGCAGCCTCCAGCGGCATCGCCGGCCGCTCGGCATAGACCGAGCCGTCGACGGGGGAAATGCATTGGATCATTTTCGTCATTCGTCTTTCTCCTTCGGCCCCGGAAGGCATTCTTTGCCTAGCAGGCCAGTACCTTCACATGTCCCGCCGCGCCATAGGCCAGAATGGCGCGGTCGCGGGTGATGATCGTCAAGTCGTGTTCGCGCGCCGTCGCGATGAGAATACGGTCGGCGGGGCCGGCATGCAGCGGTTCCGGCAAGAAGGATGCGGAGACGAGGATGTCGGCGGTGACATCGAGCACCGAAAGCTCCTGCTCGCTTGCGAAATTCCAGAACCACGGCAGGGGCGGCTGCGTCAGACTCAAGCGCCTTTTTGCCACCAGCATCCCGATTTCCCAGGCCGAAAACGCACTCATGTACAGGCTGCCCGGACCTCCGCTTCTCTCCCGCAGCACCCGCTCCGCACCCGGCGCCAAGGGCTCTGTTCGCGCGAGATACAGGATCAGGCAGGTATCAAAGAGATACCGGGTAGTCGTCATCGTAGACCCGTGCCCATTCGGGATCGACCGGCGCGGTCAGATCCACACCCGGCGCGATCGTTATCGTTCCCTTCATGCGCCCGCGAATGCGATCGTAGAAATTGTCGCCTGCCGCAGGCTCGGCCTCGGTTCCAGCGACCGGCAGCCCCTTCCCGTCCATCGTCAGCGGCTCCTGCCCTCTTTCCGCAAATCCCGTTGCCTCTCCCCGCCGCCGTGCCGCAACTTCCGTCAACGGAACACCGAGATAGGCGGATATCCCGTCCTGCTCGTCCGCCGTCATCTTCCGCTCGCCGCGCAGCATGCGGGAGACCGAACTCGGATCGAGCCCGAGCGCCCGCGCCATGGCGCGCAGCGATCGGCCTTCCTTGTCGAGCTGTTGATAAAACCACGCACTGTCGATCATGAGACACCTCCTGAACGTTGTGATTTTATCATCGCGTTGCGATCAAATCAACAATGACACTAAGCACGCTCGAAGCCGCGCGCCACTTCCCAGTCCGTGATGCGCCGGTCGTATTCTTCCTGCTCCCAGTGCGCGGCGCGGGTGTAATGGTCGATCACGTCGTCGCCGAAGGCCTCGCGCAGCATCTTCGAGCCGTTCATGGTCGATGCCGCCGCCCGCAGCGTCTTCGGAATCTCGCGGATGTCCTTGCCGCCATAGGCGTCGCCGACGAAAGGCGGCTCGAGTTCCAGCTTCTGCTCGATGCCGGCGATACCGGCGGCGAGCAGCGCCGCCATGGCAAGGTAGGGATTGAGGTCGGATCCGCCGACGCGGCATTCGATGCGGATGCCCTTGGTGCCTTCGCCGCAGAGCCGGTAGCCCGCCGTGCGGTTGTCCTTGCTCCAGACCGCCTTGGTCGGCGCGAAGGTGCCGGCGACGAAGCGCTTGTAGGAATTGATGTAGGGTGCCAGGAAATAGGTGATCTCGCCGGCATGGGCGAGCAGGCCAGCCACATAGTTGCGCATCAGGTCGGACATGCCGTATTTGGCATCCTTGTCGAAGAACATCGGCTTGCCGTCGAGGCTCCACAGCGACTGGTGGATGTGCGACGAGGAACCGGCGGCATTGTAGTTCCACTTGGCAAGGAAGGTGATTGCCTTGCCGCGCGACCAGGCGATCTCCTTGCAGCCGTTCTTGATGATCGTGTGCCGGTCGGCCATCGTCAACGCCTCGGCATAGCGCACGTTGATTTCCTCCTGGCCCGGCGAGGCCTCGCCCTTGGAGTTCTCGACGGGAATTCCGGCGCCCTGCAGGCCGTTGCGGATCGCCCGCATCACGTCTTCTTCCTTGGTCGTCTGGAAGATGTGGTAGTCCTCGTTGTAGCCGCTGACGAGGCGGAGATCCCGGTAGCCGCTCTCGCGCGCGTCGTCATAGGTCTGGTCGAAGAGGAAGAATTCGAGCTCGCTCGCCATGAAGGCCTTGAGACCCAGGGCCTCCAGCCGCTTCACCTGCTTCTTGAGAATGGCGCGCGGCGAATGCGGCACCTCCTCATGCGTATGATGGTCGAGCACGTCGCAGAGCACCAGCGCCGTGCCCTCGAGCCACGGCACCCGCCGCAGCGTCGCAAGGTCCGGCTTCATCGCATAGTCGCCATAACCCGCCTCCCAGCTCGAGGAGCGGTAGCCCGACACGGTTTCCATCTCGAGGTCGGTCGCCAGCAGGTAGTTGCAGCTGTGCGTCTCTTCCCAGGCGCTTTCCACGAAAAACTGCGCCTGGAAGCGCTTGCCCATCAGCCTGCCCTGCATGTCGACCAGACAGGCGAGCACGGTATCGATGCGCCCCTCGGCAACATCCTTCTTCAGGTCTTCGAATGTGTAGGTCGTGCTCATGCGGCTTTATCCCGGCAGGTTCGCTCGTTGCGACGTCTTCGGTCGGAGGTTTGCATTGCCGGATCCGGGGCCGCGCCCCGGATCCGTTGAGAGACAGCCCGATCAGCCGTAGCGATAGGGCTTGCCGGCCTTTTCCATGTCGGCATTGTATTTCTTGAGAATCTCGACGACCTTCGCGGTGCGCGGCGTCTGCTTGGCAACCTCTTCCCAGAAGACATGGGCCGCGTCCTCGACCGTCTTCCATTCGGCGTCCGGAATGCTGGTGAGCTCCAGGCGACCGCCCGCGGCGCGAAGCTTGGCCTCACCGCCCCAGTACCAGTGCAGGCGGTGATAGTGCGAGGAATCCATGCACATCTGCCAGAGTGTCTTCAGATGTTCCGGCACTTCGGCCCAGCGATCGGCATTGGCGAAGAACGAGCCGCACCAGCCGCCGGACACATTGTTGGTCAGGAAGTACTTGGTGACGTCCACCCAGCCCGAGGTGAAGACCTCGGTGATGCCCGACCAGGCGATGGCATCGATTTCACCCGTCTGCATGGCGACCGGAACGTCCTCGAAGGGGATCGTCACCGGTACGACGCCGAACTGGGCGAGGAACTGGCCGGCTGTCGGGAAGGTGAAGACGCGAAGACCCTTCAGGTCCTCCATGCTCTTGACCGGCTTGTTGGTGGCGAAGTTGCACGGATCCCAGGCGCCGGCCGACAGCCACTTGACGCCGCCGACTTCCGAATAGGCTTCATCCCAGATCTCGGCCAGGCCGTATTCGTAGAACAGTGTCGGCACGTCGATGCCATAGCGCGACGCAAAGGGGAAGTAGCCGCCGAAGACCTTGATGTCGACCGGCGAGTTCATCGAATCGTCGTCGGACTGGACTGCGTCGATCGTTCCGGCCTGCATGGCGCGGAAAAGTTCGCCGGTCGGCACGAGCTGGTCGGCGGTGTAGAGCTGTATTTCCATCTCGCCATTCGCCGCCTTGTTGAAGGCGTCGACGGACGGCTTGATGACAAACTCGGCCAGAGCAGCACCGGCATAGGTCTGCAGCCGCCAGGTGATCTTCTTGTCCTGCGCCTTGACATAGGGCGAGGCAAGCATAGCGGGGCCGGCCAACGCGGCGGTGGTACCGGCTTTTCTCAGAAATTCGCGTCTGTTGGTCATTGTCTTCTTTCCCTCTGTTGGTTGGATGCGCTGCCGCCGGTCTTTTTATTGTCGGCTGCGGGCGCGGCTGAAATTCTCGACCCGGGTACCTTAACTCCGGGCATTATCCCCGCACGTAAACGTGCTCCGGCAGCCAGAGCGCGATCTGCGGGAAGGCCATGACGATCGCCAGCCCGATCATCATGATGATGACGAACGGCACGATCGAACGATAAATGTCGATGAGCGAAATCTCCGGCGGGGCCATCGCCCGCATCAGGAACAGGTTGTACCCGAACGGCGGTGTCATGTACGCGATCTGGCAGGTGATCGTGTAGAGCACGCCGTACCAGATGAGATCGAAATCGAGCGCGCCGACGAGCGGAATGTAGAGCGGCGCGACGATCACGAGCATCGCCGTGTCGTCCAGGAACGTCCCCATGATCAGATAGGAGATCTGCATCAGGATCAGGACTTCCCATGGGCCAAGACCCCAGGTGTCGAGGAACAGGAACTTGATCGCATTCACCGCGCCGAGACCGTCGAAGACTGCGCCGAAGCAGAGCGCGGCCATGATGATCCACATGAACATGCAGGAAATCCCGAGCGTCTGCTCGATCGTGCTGTTCCAGATCTTCTTCGTAAGGCGGCGCTTGTAGACAGCGGCCGCGAGCGCCGAGAGAGCGCCGACCGCGGAGCTTTCCACGAGGCTCGTCACACCCAGCAGGAACAGGCCCATCATCAGAAAAAAGATCATGAAGGGCAGGATGCCGGCACGCAGCAACTTCAGCTTCTCTGCAAGCGGCATGTCACGCTCCTCCTTCGGAAGAACGGGCCCGAGCTGCGGTTGAAGCCGGCAGCGGATCACGACATAGATGATGAAAAGCGCCGCCAGCAGCAGCCCCGGAAACACGCCGGCGAGCCAAAGCTTGCCGACCGGCTGGCGGGCGATCATGCCGTATAGGACGAGCACCACGCTCGGCGGAACCAGAATGCCGAGTGACGAACCCGCCTGGATGACACCGGACACCATGATCTTGTCGTAACCTCGCCTGAGCAGTTCGGGCAGCGCGATCGTCGCGCCGATCGCCATGCCCGCGACCGACAGGCCGTTCATCGCCGAAATGATGACCATGAGGCCGATCGTGCCGATGGCAAGCCCGCCCGGAATGCCGCCCATCCAGACATGGAACATCTTGTAGAGATCTTCCGCGATACCGGATTCGGAGAGCATGTAGCCCATGAAGACGAACATCGGCAGGGTCAGCAGCGGATACCATTTCATCAGCTTCATCGAAGCAGAGAAACCCAGTTCGAACCCGCCGTTGCCCCACAGAAACGCAGCGGCCACCACGGCGACGAAACCGATCGCCCCGAAGACGCGCTGACCGGTCAGCATGGTCAGCAGCATCGACAGGAACATGAAAAGCGCGATCATTTCATAGCTCATTGGATCGGCCTCCCGATTGCGACGGCCAGATCCTTGATGAAGATCGACGTTGTCTGAAGCAGAGTAAGGGTGATGCCGATCGTCATGATGATCTTGATCGGCGCCATGTAAGGCGACCAGGCCGAGTAGCTCGTCTCGTTGAACTGGATGGCGTAGGTCGTGCTCGCGATGCTGCCGTAGAGCAGGAAACCGAGATAGACGAAGAGCATGACGATGGTCACGGCATCGACGGCGGCTTTCGTCCTGGGGGACCACCGGCCATAGACCAGGTCCATGCGGACATGGCTGTCCATCTGCAGCGAATAGGCGCCCCCGAGCAGGTAATAGGCGGCCATCACGAACTGCGCCATCTCAAGCGTCCACATCGACGGCAGAAGGAACGTCTTCGAAACGGACGAATAAATCAGGATGCCCATCATCACGACGATGAGGTACATGGTCGCGCGTCCGACCCGGCGGTTGACCGTGTCGACGATGCGGACATAGCTCTTGACGAATTCAGGCATTGCCCCTGCCCCCTTCGATGGGAACGGGATCAACTGCCGGGCAAATCCCCCGGTGATACAACACAAGCATCTGCTCGGCCCTTCCAGTTTCTGTTCATCCTCGTCTCCTCGGACATGTCGTTCCCACGGGTCTTTTTATGATTGATCCGCCGGAATGCTCGCCACGAGCAGTCCGGTCAGATAGTCGGCCACGACCCCCTGGCCAATTTCTTCCTTGATGAGATCGTTGCGGATCTCGATCATGACGTTGAGCAGGCCGTTTGCAAGGCCGTGCTCCTTCAGCGTGTGCGTGACGCCGTCCTCCGGCCCGTAGGGCTCGTTGCGGCGGATGTCGTAGAGCATGTTTTCGCCGGCAGCGGCGAGCATGCCGTCCGCAAGGCGGCTGTCGGCATCGTGCAGGATGCCGATCTCCACCGTGCGGTTGCGCCCAAAATAGACGGGTGTGAAGCTGTGCATCGTGACGATGACCGGCGCACGGCCGGCGGCGATGCGCTGGCGCACGAGCGCCGAAAGCCCTCCCCGGAACGGGACGTAGAGGGCATCCGTGCGGGCCTGCCGGTCGGCAACGCCCAACTTCGCATTGCCCGGCACCGCATAGACCTCGCTCGTCTCCGGTATGGCGGCGGGCGATTCCGGCGGGCGGTTGCAATCGTAAACGAGGCGCGAGAAGCGCTGGAAAAAGAGGGTCGCGTCGAGGCTCCTGGCCATCAGGCGCGCAACGGCCAATGCACCTGGATCCCAGGCGATGTGGCTTTCGAGCGCTTCTCCCGACAGACCGAGCGTGCCGAGCGACTGCGGCATGCGTCGTGACGCATGTTCGCAGACAAGGATCACCCTGCTGCGGCCGTCCGCATTCTCGATGGCGACCGGATCGCCTTCCTCGACGCTCAGAATTCCCACGAAGCCGTTCCCCTTGATCGGCCGTCCATTTCTGAAAAGAATTCTTCAACATTTGGGCATCTGTCAACGGTGTTCTGAAAAATTCTCTTCAAAAAAAGCATTGACTCCGATCGGGGCAGCGATGTTTAATTTTAGAAAATCCGGCAAAGACCGGACGCAGGGGAACAATTTTGACGCTCGATCAGGCATCCATGACGGTGTCGGATGTGATCAATGCCCGCTACGACGCGCTGACACGCGCCGAGAAGCAGCTGGCGGGATCGCTGCTCGACAACTATCCGGTCTCCGGCCTCGGAAGCATCACGACGGTGGCCGAGAACGCCGGCGTTTCGACGCCGACCGTCGCGCGGATGGTGCAAAAGCTCGGTTTTCGCGGCTTTCCCGATTTTCAGACCCGCTTGCACCACGAACTTGAGGCGACGCTTTCCAACCCGATCACCAAGCATGACCGCTGGGCGAGCAATGCACCCGGAACGCATATCCTCAACCGCTTCGCCGACGCGATCACCAGCAACCTGCGCCGAACGCTCTCGCAGCTCGACGCCGCCGACTTCGACGGTGCCGCTGACCTCATCGCGGACCGCAATCGCAGCGTCTATATCGTCGGCGGCCGCATCACCAAGGCGCTGGCCGACTATCTCTTCACCCACCTGCAGGTGGTTCGCCCCGGCGTGACGCAGATCGCCTCCAACCCCAGCTCCTGGCCGCAATACGTGCTGAACATGGTGCCGGGCGACGTGCTGGTGATCTTCGACATCCGCCGGTACGAACAGGAGATGGAGACGCTCGGCCGGATCGCGCGGGAACGGGGCGTCGAGATCGTGCTCTTCACGGACCAGTGGGCGTCGCCCGTCGCCAAGGCGGCGACCCGCGTGTTCCGCGTCCAGATCGAGGCGCCGTCGGCCTGGGACTCGTCCGTCGTCACCCTGTTCATCGTCGAGGCGCTGATCGAAACGGTCCAGAGCGCGAGCTGGGATGACACCCGCGACCGCATGAAGGAGCTGGAGGGCCTGTTCGAGGCGAGCAGGCTCTTCCGGAGGCCGCGCTGAGCCGGGAATGCCGGACGGGAAAAACCGAAATATTACTGTCACATAAGGTTCATCTGCCACCGCTATCAGCTTCGCCGACATGGAATGACACGCAAAAGGAGAACACCCGTGATGTCACAGACCAAACGCCTGCTTTGCCTCTCCACGGCCATCGGCATGGCCCTGTCCTCCACCGCCGCCTTCGCCGAGCCGAGCGCCGAGCTCATCGAAGCCGCCAAGAAAGAAGGCATGCTGACGACGATCGCACTTCCGCACGACTGGTGCGGCTACGGCGCCGTCATCGAGTCCTTCAAGGCGAAGTACCCGGAGATCCAGGTCAACGAACTGAACCCCGACGCCGGCTCCGCCGACGAAGTGGAAGCCATCAAGGCCAACAAGGACAATATGGGCCCGCAGTCGCCGGACGTCGTCGACGTCGGTCTCGCCTTCGGCCCGCAGATGAAGGCCGAAGGCCTGCTGCAGCCCTACAAGGTCTCGACCTGGGACGAGATCCCGGAAAACGTCAAGGACGCCGAAGGCTACTGGTACGGCGACTACTATGGCGTGATGTCGCTGCTGGTGAACAAGGACCTGGTTTCCAACACGCCGGCTGACTGGGCCGATCTCCTGAAGCCGGAATATGCCGGCCAGGTGGCTCTCGCAGGCGACCCGCGCGCCTCGAACCAGGCGATCCTCGGCGTTCTCGCCGCCGGCATGGCTTCGGGCGCGGCCGCCGGCAAGGATGCCGGCGAGGCGGGCCTGAAGTACTTCGGCGACCTCAACAAGGCCGGCAACTTCGTTCCGGTCATCGGCAAGTCCGGCACGCTCGCCCAGGGCGCAACCCCGATCGTCGTCATGTGGGACTACAACGCGCTTGCCGCCAAGGACACGCTTGCCGGCAACCCGCCGGTCGAGGTCGTCGTTCCGGCATCGGGCGTGCTCGCCGGCGTCTATGTTCAGGGCATCTCGGCCTTCGCACCGCATCCGAACGCCGCCAAGCTCTGGATGGAACACCTCTATTCCGACGACGGCCAGCTCGGCTGGCTGAAGGGCTATTGCCACCCGGCACGCTTCAACGCCATGGTCAAGGCCGGCAAGGTTCCGCAGGAAATGCTCGACAAGCTGCCGCCGGCCGAATCCTACGAAAAGGCCTACTTCCCGACGCTGGAAGAAGTCGACGCCAACAAGGCAGCCGTGACCGGCGGCTGGGACTCGGTCGTCGGCGCCAACGTCCAGTAAGCGCCGATGCCTTCACCGCCCCGGTTTCGGCCGGGGCGGTTCTCCCCTCCCGATAAGCCCGCCCATGAGGGGCGCGGATACGAGGCAAAGTTTATGTCTTTGCAAAACATAAAACCCGACCAGCCGTCGAAAGCACCCTTCCGCCTCCCGCTGCACTGGCTCGGCATTCTCCCTTTTGCAATTTTTGTTCTCCTGTTTCTGATCCTGCCGACGATGCGGATCGTCCTCGGCGCCTTCCAGACGCCGGACGGCAGCTTCACGCTCGCCAATATCCGCGGTCTTTTCACGGACTCGATCCTCGCCGCCTACTGGATCTCGATCAAGATCAGCATCGCATCCGCAGTGCTCGGCTGCGCGATCGGCTTCGCCGTCGCATCGGCGGTGGTGCTGGGCGGTCTTCCCCAGGCGATCCGCGGGCCGCTGCTGACCTTCTCCGGCGTCGCCTCGAACTTCGCGGGCGTGCCCCTCGCCTTCGCCTTTCTGGCGACGCTCGGCCCCGTCGGTCTCGTCACGGTCTTCCTGAAGACCCAGCTCGGCATCGACCTGCGCCTGCTCGGCTTCAACCTGCTCTCCTTCTGGGGGCTGACGATCACCTATCTGTTCTTCCAGATCCCGCTGATGATCCTCATCATCACGCCGGCGCTCGACGGGCTGAAGCGGGAGTGGAGAGAAGCGGCATCCATCCTCGGCGCCACCAATGCGCAATATTGGCGGCTGGTCGCCTTCCCGATCCTGCTGCCGTCGCTGCTCGGCACGCTGGCGCTGCTCTTCGCCAACGCCTTCGGAGCGGTCGCGACCGCCATCGCGCTCACCGGCTCGTCGCTCTCCATCGTGCCCATCCTGCTCTTCGCCCAGATCCGCGGCGACGTGCTCGGAGACCCCCATCTCGGCTACGCGCTCGCCTTCGGCATGATCGTCGTGACCGGCATCGCCAACGCGATCTACATCTGGCTGCGCGCCCGCAGCGAAAGGTGGCTCAAATGAAGAAGCTCTGGGCCTGGGGAGCGCTCATATTCGGCCTCCTCTATTTCACCCTGCCGCTCGTCGGCATGACCAACTTCTCGCTCAAGATGCGGCGCGGCGAATATTCCTTCGACGCCTATGCCAAGGTGCTGGGCGATCCGCGCTTCCAGGAGACCTTCGGCTACTCGGTGATGCAGGCGCTCTTCACCATCGTCTTCGGCATCCTGCTCGTCGTGCCGACCGCCTACTGGGTGCGCCTCAAGCTGCCGGGTCTCAGGCCCTATATCGAGTTCGTGACGCTGCTGCCGCTCGTCATTCCGGCGATCGTCATCGTCTTCGGCTATATCCGGCTCTACAACACCTCGAGCTGGCTGCCGCTGACCGGCTCGACGATCGGCACCAACATCCTCCTGATGTTCGGCTATGCGACGCTGGCGCTGCCCTACATGTACCGGGCGGTTGACACGGGCCTGCGCACCATCGACGTCGCAACCCTGACGGAAGCGGCGCAGAGCCTCGGCGCGGGCTGGACGACGATCCTTGCCCGCATCATCCTGCCGAACGTGCTGGTCGCGGTGCTGTCCGGCGCCTTCCTGACCTTCGCCATCGTCATCGGCGAGTTCACCATGGCGGCGCTGCTCAACAGGCCGGCCTTCGGTCCCTACATGCAGCTTCTCGGCGCCAACCGTGCCTACGAGCCGGCGGCACTTGCCGTCATCGCCTTCGGCATCACCTGGGGCTGCCTCGGGCTGATCCAGCTGGTCTCCCGTTTCCAGAAAACCGCGCCGCGCCAGGCCTGAGGATTTTTTCGTATGAGCTTTTTGACGCTGAGCAATATTCAAAAGTCGTTTGGGCCGGTGCAGGTCGTGAAGGACTTCAACATGACGATCGAGAAGGGCGAGTTCGTCTCCTTCCTCGGGCCGTCCGGCTGCGGCAAGACCACCGTGCTGCGCATGATCGCCGGCTTCGAGAGCCCGTCGGGCGGCACCATCGCCATCGACGGCAAGAGCCAGCAGAACCTGAAGCCGAACCAGCGCAACATCGGCATGGTGTTCCAGGCCTATGCGCTGTTTCCCAATATGAACGTCGCCGACAACGTCGCCTTCGGCCTCAAGATCGCCGGCCGGCCGAAAGCCGAGATCGATGCCCGCGTCAAGGAGATGCTGAGCCTCATCCACCTCGACCATCTCGCCGAGCGCTACCCGTTCCAGATGTCCGGCGGCCAGCAGCAGCGCGTCGCGCTCGCCCGGGCGCTCGCGCCCAAGCCGCAGGTGCTGCTGCTCGACGAGCCGCTGTCGGCGCTCGACGCCAAGATCCGCGTCTCGCTGCGCGAGGAAATCCGGATGATCCAGCAGCAGCTCGGCATCACCACGGTCTTCGTGACGCACGACCAGGAAGAGGCCCTGTCGATCTCGGACCGCATCGTCGTGATGAATGCCGGCCGCGCCGACCAGATCGGCAAGCCCGCGGAGATCTACAACCGGCCGGCGACCCGCTTCGTCGCCAATTTCGTCGGCACGCTGAACCTCATCGAGGCGAAGGTGGTCGATCCGGCCGCCAACCGCGTCACGATCGGCGATCAGGGCGTGACGCTGCGCGAATCGATCGGCGGCGCCAAGGCCGGTGACACGCTGTCGCTGGCGCTTCGCCCAGAAAGCGGATCGATCGCTCCCGACGCCAAGGGCGATACCGCCCTGTCGGGCAAGGTCGTCTCCTCGAACTTCCTCGGCTCAGTCATCCGCACGCGCATGGACGTCGGCGGCCATGTCATCTCGTTCGACATGTTCAACAATCCGGGTATCGCCCCGCCGTCTGCCGGCCAGACGGTGGCGCTGAAATTCACCGCAAGCGAACTGCTTGTGATCCGCGACTGAGCAAGCCCGCCCTTCTAAGATCAACATACTCGTGCTACAGTTGATTGGAAGCAGGGGGACCAAACATGTCGTTGCAGGCTTGTTCAATTTGGTTTGTTTCGTTGGCCATGTTCGGGACCAACCTGACGCCTGTGTGTGCGGAAGCTTGTGATACGACTAAGTTCGATGCGACCCCGCCTAGCGCAATTGTTGGACACGTTAACAGCGGGAGTGCCGAATTCACGTGGGCCTCTGATGTAGACAAAAGCACTTCAGTTAGTTGGGTATGGAATTACATTCTCAACAGCCATAAATCCTCCCACATAAACGTAAGCTGGCCGAAGGCAAACATTAAGATTCCTATAGCATCGCCACTCTCGCCAGGCGGAATATATTGCAATACATATCCTATCTCCAACACAAGCGAGTCCGAAATTGACGACGACGCTCCACTTATATACGGAGCCAACAACACTGTTCAGAATACGGCAGTTTACAAAAAGGCGGAAGTAGAAAAATCTGAAATTAATAGAAATAGAAGCTCGATTACGACAAGCTACACTCGCAACGGACAAACAATAACAGTTAGTTTTTACGCCAACTATGACGTATCCGAAGGTGGGTATATCTCAAATTTTGAATTAATTTCTGACAGCGGTTATTATGGAGTAGTGCAAAATATTTCTGAAATTTGGTCCCATGAGGCAATAGATGAAATTTCTAGCAGAAATACAAATCAAATTGGCGAATTTTATTTTATTGGAAACGAGAAATTTGGGATTGGGGATAATTATCTGGAGGACTGGGCAGGATGGCTCAAAGAATCGCCGATAAGTAAAAAAAATGAAACCAGCCTCGTAGTATATGGAAAAGCGATCGACAACATAAATGGAAAGATCTCCATTGAGAACGCACAAAGGGATGTGATAATTTTAGATAGCAATAATAAGCCAGTAACGACCGGCACAATCACCCTCCCAGTATTAAAATGAAAACTTTTTTATTTACGATTGTAGCGACGTGCGGCTATTTTTTTAGTCAAATAAGCCTCCCAGTTCCAAATGGTCTCGAGATAATACACTACATATCAGCAATTGGCCTGCTCTCCGGATACGGCATATCGGCAGAAATGCTGAATATAAGCTTTTGTCCTCGATCGAAAATAATCATATTTTTGTTATTGTCCCTGACTGGAGTCGGAAGTTCGGCCTTATACTATTATCTATCGAACGGCATTCTGCAAAAATTTTCTTTTATTTTAATTTGTATTCTAGCATACTTATTGATGTTTAGCATTTCATCTATAATTACACTTTGTGGAAAATCCCCTATCGAATGACTATTGATTCCAAGCTTGATTTCGCAAAGCACACAATTTAGCTTGCCGTCGTTCTCAGGGCGGGGCGAAATTCCCCACCGGCGGTATCGGGCAAGGCATGTCGCCATGTTGCGCCCGGAGCCCGCGAGCGCCTTCCGGTGAAACGGAAGGGTCAGCAGATCCGGTGCGATGCCGGAGCCGACGGTTACAGTCCGGATGAAAGAGAGCAGGCAGAAGGCCCCCGCGCGCCATGCGGGTTAAGCCTCCCTGCATGTTCGCCCAAGGGCACCGTTGAAAAATGGCTCAACCCTTGAAAGGCCACGACATGACCATCAATACCAATCCAACCACGAAGATCGCTGTCATCCGCGCCCGCTGGCACGCCGGTATCGTCGATCGCTGCGTGGAGTCCTTCGTCGCCGAATGGGCAGCGCTTGGCGGCCGCGCGGATGATGTCGAGATCGTCGACGTGCCGGGCGCGCTGGAAATTCCGCTGCACGCCCAGCTGCTCGCCCGTACCGGCCGCTATGCGGCGATCCTCGGCGTCGCCCTCGTCGTCGACGGCGGCATCTACCGCCACGATTTCGTCGCCGGCACGGTGGTCGACGCGATCGTGCGCGTCGGGCTTGAGACCAACGTGCCCGTGCTCTCCGCGGTGCTGACGCCGCACAACTTCCAGGAGTCGGATGCCCATATCGCCTTCTTCCGCGACCACTTCGTGATCAAGGGCAGGGAAGCGGCCAACGCCGCCCGGCAGATCATCGATGCGAGGGCGAAGGCGGCGATGGCCGTCGCCTGACGTTCGCGGTCGGGAACCATATTCGCGGACGAAGCGGTTGCCGCCCCCTCATCCGCCTGCCGGCACCGTCTCCCCGCCGGGGAGAAGAACCCACACCGGACCGTCCGGCACAACGTCAGCCGTCGGCAACGGCATCGCAACGGGCCTCTTCTCCCCACCGGGGAGAAGGTCGCGGCAGCGGGATGAGGGGGCGGCACGACCACAGTGCGGAATGTGAATCACCACATCAACAAGCGGAATCAACCTTGCAGACGACGGCGCCAACCGGCTGAAATCCTTTCCAGATTCCAGAATCGAGAACGCCGGGCATCGCTGCCTGGCGTTTTGTGTCAGGCATGCCTGAGAGAATCCCCGTCCGGCGCCTCAGGCCTTGCCTGTATCCAGCCGGTCGATCGCCTTGACGTTGTCGGCCGACGAGCCGTTCGGATCGAATTCCGATTCCAGCCACTTGTCGACGATCGCCTTGGCGAGTTCCGGGCCGATGACGCGGGCACCCATGGTGATGATCTGCGCGTTGTTCGACTTGGCGGCCCGCTCGGCCGAATAGGTGTCATGCGTCAGCGCGGCGCGGATGCCGGGGACCTTGTTGGCCGAGATCGAAACGCCGATGCCGGTGCCGCAGACGAGGATGCCGCGCTCGTTCTCGCCCGCGACGATGGTCTCGGCGAGCTTCTTGGACAGGTCGGCGTAGAAGCCGGACTGACTGAGATTGGCGACAGTGACGTCCGTCTTCGTGGCGAGATGGGCTTCGATGACGTCGAGCAGCGGCTTGCCGGCGCTGTCGGCTCCGATGGCGATTTTCATGGGATGGTTCCTTCCTGATACCGTTGAACTAGATGGCTTTGGAAACGCGGGAGAGGATGTCGAGATACCCCTCGACCGCCCAGGCCGAACGGCCGATGAAGAGGCCGTCGATATGCGGCATGGCGATCAGCTCCTCGCAGTTGCCGGGGTTGACGCTGCCGCCGTAGAGCACCGGAATGCGGCGCCCGAGCACGCCTTCGGCGACCTCGGCGATCATCGCATGGCGCTCGTCGGCATAGCCGGCCGTGGCGGGAATGCCGTTGACGCCGATTGCCCAGACCGGCTCGTAGGCAAGCAGGATCTCGGCCACCCTCGCCTCGCCTTCGAGCCATTCCAGGGCGCCTTCGACCTGCCGGCGGAGCACCGCGTCGGCGCTGCCCGCCTCGCGCTCGGCAAGCGTCTCGCCGATGCAGATGAGCGGGATCAGGCCGTGGCGGACGGCGGCTGCCGTCTTCAGTCCCACGGTCCGGTCCGTCTCGCCGAAATGCTCGCGCCGCTCGCTGTGGCCGAGTTCGACGATGTCGAGCTTGCAATCCGTCAACATCACCGGCGAGACCTCGCCGGTCCAGGCGCCCGCATCGTCCCAGTGCATGTTTTGCGCGCCGACCTTGACGCTGGTGCCGGCAAGCGCCGTCTTCACCTCGCGCACGGCGGTGAACGGCGGGATGACGAAGCGCTGGACGCGGGCGTCGCGTTCACCGTCGGCCGCCTTGAGCGCCGCGGCAAAGGCAAGCCCCTCCGCCAGAACCTTGTTCATCTTGAAGCTCGTTCCGACCCAGAGGTCCGGTTTCGTCATGCCGCCTGCTCCGATGTGTCCCTGTCCGTCGTCATGAGGGCAACGCCGGCCTCGGCGAGCGGCTGTCGGGCGGCATTGCTCACCGCCGCTCCCGTCAGCACTGCGTCGAAGGCGTCGAGACCCGTGAAAAAATGCAGCGCCTGCCGCCCGAACTTCTCATGGTCGGCGAGCAGGTAGCGCCGCCGCGCCGAACGCAGCATCTGCCGCTTGATCTGGATGACCTCCTGGTCCTGGTGGAAGGCCTGCGCGCCCTCGATCGCCGATGTCGAGAGAAAGGCCGCGTCCGCGCGCAGCGTCTTCAGCGCCTCCTCCGCGACGATGCCGAAGAAGCCGTTGAACTTCTTGCTGAACTGCCCGCCAAGCGAAATCAGCGTGATGCCGGCGATGCCGGCAAGCGTGTTCATGACAGAAAGATTGTTCGTGATGACAGTCAGCGGACGAAGGCCGAGCAGCAGCGGCGCCATCGCACCGACCGTCGAACTGTCGTCGAGGATGACGATCTGGCCGGGTTCGATCAGGCCGGCGGCGAGTGCCGCGATGGCGCGCTTCTCGGCAAGACCGATGCGTTCGCGGTAGCGGAAATCGCTTTCGAACTGCGGGCTCGACTCGATCGATGCGCCGCCATGGACCTTGCGCAGGAGACCGGCCTGTTCGAGGTCGTCAAGATCCCGGTGGATGGTCATGCGGGAGACACCGAACCGGTTGGCCATGTCCTCGACCGAGGCACTGCCCGCCTCCAGAAGGAGGTCCATGAGGCTCTGGCGTCTGTCTTCCGGTTTCATGCGACTTTCGCAGCCTTCAGGGCGCGCCCTTCCGATCCGATGGCGTGGCCGTGAGATTTCTCCCGTCCACGGTCGCAATGTAACATTAACATGTGACTTTTCAATGTTACATAAGTCGATAATGTGAAGATTTACCGTGACGCCAACAAAAAGCACCCCTGCCCCGCCGGCAACGGGAACAGGGGCGAAGAGCGGATGAGCGCCGTCTCTAAAACGCTCCCCCGCGGGGAAGGTCAGTGCCGGTTGAAGCCGGTGTCGATATGGGGCTCCCAGAATTCGACGGACTCCCGGATCATCTCGACCACGCGATGGTCGGTCGGCTCGCGTTCGCGGAACGACAGTTCGAGGCAGATCTCGTTGTCCGTGCCGCCGCCCCGCCGGACGGCGTCGAGCAGCCTTTGCGGCTGGATGCGTCCGTCCGCGTTGTACTGCGCGGTAAACGGCCAGTGGCCGCCCTTGTTCATCGACGACTGCTTGACGTGGATGATCGGCGAGCGCGGCGGAAATGCCTCTGCCCAGGCATAGGGGTCGACGTCGGCGGGGTCCGGCGAGGTCACGTCGCCATGGTCGATATCGACCATCATCAGGAAGGGCAGCGCCAGGCCCGATGCCGCCAGCCGCGTGTCCAGCGCCCGGCATTCGGCGATCGTATGGCCGAACTCGCGCCCGACCGACATCGGCTCCCAGAAGATATAGTCGAGTCCTGCCGCCTTGCCGTGCTCGGCGACCTCCGCCCAGCAGTCGATGGCGACCGTCATCAGGTCCTCGCGACGCGCCGGGTCGTCATAATCCTTGTGCGTGAAGATCGCGAACTGCGTGCCCATGCCGGCCGCGCCGAGTTCGGCGGAAATGTCGGCAAAGGTCTTGAACCAGTCGATATAGTAGCGCCGGACATCGGCATCCGGATGGCCGAAATGGTTGAGCCGGCCATAGGGCCCGGTCATGCCGGAGGTCACCTTGACGCCCGTCCGGTCGAGTGCCCGGCGGAAGGCGCGCAGCTGTTTCGCAATTGTCGCGGCCGGCCAGCCCGGATTGACGAATTCATGGGTAAGCTGGACATGACAGACACGGATTGTCTCGGCGATCGTGTCGATCAGGTCGTCGGCCTCGGCGAAGCGGTTCACCAGCGGGTTCGTGTTGAGCGAGAGCGTGAAGGGCATGGGCGAAGTCCTTGCGCCTACCAGAGAAACTGCGGGAGGATGAAGTCGGGCATCGCGCCGTGCTCGCGGTAGAGCCGCGCCCGCTCGGCATCGTCTGCACGGGCCAGGATGCCGGTCGCAACGAGGACCGAGGCAAGGCCGGCGCCTTGGGCACCCGCGATGTCATGCTCGATGCTGTCGCCGATGCAGACGACGCGCGACGGGTCCGGCGCGCCGAGGAACCGCATTGCCTCGGCATAGATGTCGGAGAACGGTTTGCCGATCCAGCGCACGGTGCCGCCCAGTTCCGCGTAGAGGTCCGCGATGCGCCCCGCCCCGAAGGCCTCGCCGTCGCGCGTCAGCATGACCTTGTCGGGATTGGTGCAGAAGCAGGCGACGCCACGCCGGGCGGCCGGCTCCAGCAGAGTGCGGTAATGGTCGAGCGGATAGCGGTCGCCTTCGCTGGCAGAGATCATCACCACGTCGGCGTCGGCACCCGTTGCCGTCTGCACCAAACCGAGCCCGTCGATCGCCGAGGTGTCGCCGTCACGGCTGATCAGCAGGCAGCGCCGCTCGATACCGTCCGCCATTTCGGCCTTCAGGATACGCCAGGCCGTCTCGCCCGACGTGAGGAACAGATCCCAATTCGCCTCGTCGAAGCCGATTGCCGCAAGCCGCCGGCTGTTTTCCGCCGCGCGCTTCCCCGAATTCGACAGGATGATGACGCGCTTGCCCGCCGCCTTCAGGCGCGACAGCGTTTCGGCGGCACCCGGATAGGGTCCGCGCCCGTCGCGCAGCACGCCGAACTGGTCGACGAGGAAACAGTCGAAACGGTCGGCCACCGCGCCGAGCCCGGCGATCTTTACGGGCACATTCACAGCACACCCGCCTTTCTGGCACCTGCCAGAGCCAGCCGCGCCGTGCCGGCCGCCGCCTCTTCCGAGAGAACCGGCAGGAAGGGCACGCCGAGCCGTCGCTGGCGGATGCGTTGCCAGACGGCATTGGCAGCGCCGCCGCCGACGCTTCTGATCGAGCCGAGCTGCGGTCCGCCGAGGTCCAACAGCCGTCGATAGGCGAGCGCTTCGATGCCGGCGATGCCCTCGAAGATCGCCTTCAGAAATTCGGCATCGCTGTCGGGACGCGGCGTCATGCGCGGGGGAAGCACCGGATCACTGACCGGAAACCGCTCGCCGGGCTTCGGCAGCGGATAGTAGTCGAGCCCCGTATCCGTCTCCGGATCGATGAGGCCCGAGAGTTCCGCGATACGCTCGCCGGAAAAATGCTGTGCCAGTACGACGCCGCCGGTGTTCGAGGCGCCGCCGGCCAGCCACATGTCGCCGATGCGGTGGCTGTAGAGCCCGTAGTCCGGCGCAAAGAGCGGCCGGTCGGAGAGCATCTTCACCGTCAGCGTCGTGCCGAGCGCCGACACGCCGTCGCCCGGCCGGTCGGCGCCGGTCGCAAGGAAGGAGGCGCAGCCGTCCGTCGTGCCCGTGACGACGAGCGCGCCGGACGGAAGGCCAAATTCGGCGGCCGCCTGGGCCGCAACCGGACCGACCGGCGATCCGGCCGGCAGCACCTGCGGCAGCAACTCCGGCCGGGCACCCGTCGCGGCGATCCAGTCCGGCCAGCGGCGGTCGACCGGATCGTAGCCGGTCTTCAGGGCATTGTTCTCGTCGGAGACGTCGAAACGGCCAATCAGCAACCCGGACAACCAGTCCGCCTGGTGGATCACCCGCGCGACACCCGGAAGGCTCTGGAAGCCGATCGCCTTGGCAAGCCCGGAGGTCGGTCCGTGCGCGGCACTTTCGCGCGCAGCATTGGCCGACACGGCTTCGAGGATCGCGGCATCGGTGACGGGATCGTTGTACATCATCGGCACAGCCAGCGGCCGCCCCTCTTCATCGACCGGCAGCAGCGTGCCGGACGTCCCGTCGATCGCGACTGCGACGATCCTCTCGTCGTTCAACGCGCCCAGCATCCCGGCCAGTGCGATCTGCATCGCCCGACGCCAGACGGCGGGATCGCGGTGATCGGTGGAAAATGCCGCGAGTTTCGTCGCGCCCGATGCAACGACGTCGCCCGCTTCCGTCATCGCGACCGCGCGTACGCCGGATGTGCCGATGTCGATGCCGGCGACGACGGGCGTGCTCATTGCAGCACCCCGTTTGCCGGCCGGTTCAGCGCCTGCCGGTATTTTTCCGCATCCCAGCCGAGCAGTTCGCCATTCTCCGCCTCGGTAAAGTAACGCAGGCGCGCTGCCGCCGGAATGCGGGAGGCCACGTCCGACAGGCAGCGCGCCATGGCAAGGGCCCCCTCGCTCGCTTCCTTTGAAACGAGGACGCCCTTGCCGGGGAAGAGGATCGCCGGAGGGAGTGCCCGGCTCTCCTCGACATGCTGTTTCTCGATATCGAGCGCCGTGCCGCCGGGTTCGACGATGACGGAGCCCTTGCCGAGAAAAATGACATGGTCCGGATAGAGGCTGCCGCCGGCCGCATGCCGGCAACTCGCAAGATCGGTTGCCACGCCGTGGATGGCGGGATCGTCGGGAAGCCGGTAGGCGCTGTCGAGCGCCAGCCGCTCCAGCGCCGGCACATCCGGCCTGACGAAGGGTCGCGCCGGCAGCGCCAGCCGGCGCGAGACCTCCTCCAGCAGCGCCGCCGCCTCCGCTACCGTCTCACCGGCGACCGCAAGCCCGTGATTGCCGAGGATCAGAACGCTGGTCTCCGGCGCAATCCGCGACGCGATGGCCCGCGCCAAGGGCAGGCCGGGACGCGCATAGGGCACGAAGGCATGCGCCAACCCGTCGAGCTTTTCGGCCGCGATGATCTCGCCGTTCTGCTGCACCGCGTGTGCAATGGTCTCGACGCAATGCACATGCACCACGACCGTCTGCTCCATCAGCGCATGCACCGTCGTCTCGATGGAGGGGCGCAGGCCGGAGGGGTTCTTCTCTTTGACGACATAGTCCTGTGCCTTCTCGGCCGAAGGATCGTCGCGGTCGAGCGCGTCGAGCAGCGGCTCCAGCGCCACCGGCACCATCAGGTCGCGCCTCAGCGCATCGCGCAGCCAGAGGCCCGAGGCCTTGATCCAGAGCGTACCGCCCTCCTTGATCGAGGTGTTTCCGCCCGCGCCCTGCACCAGCGCCGGGTCGGCGCCGATCCGGGCGGAAAGCGCGATGAGGGCTTCGAATTCGGGACTGCGTATCATCAGGTCGCGGCTCTCAATCTCTGTTCGGCTCCGCTGAACCATGCGGCGAAGGCTATCTTCTCCGCCTCGTTCATGTGCAGGCCGTGTTTGGTACGGCGCTCGAGAATGTCCTCCGGTGTCACGGCCCATTCGGTCTCGACGAGGAAACGCACCTCCCGTTCCCGGAGATAAGGCCCGAAGCTCTCGCCAAGGTCGGCAATGGTGGCCGCATCGCCGATCAATTGATAGGCCCGGGTGCCGTAGAGGCGGGCATAGTGCTTGGCGAGATCGGGCGGCAGAAAACGGTAGCGGGCGCGAAGCTCGCCGAGGAACTGATCGAAATCGGCATCCGGAATGTCGCCGCCGGGCAGGCTGGCCTTCGCCGTCCAGGCAGGTCCCATCGCCGGGAAGAACGGCCTGATCTTCTCCAGGGCGTGTTCCGACAGCTTGCGGAAGGTGGTGATCTTGCCGCCGAAGACGGAGAGCAGCGGCGCCTTCCCGTCGTCGCCGTCGACCTCGAAAATGTAGTCGCGCGTCACCGCGCTCGGGTTTTCCGCATTGTCGTCATAGAGCGGCCGGACACCCGAGAAGGAATGGATGATGTCGCTTTCGACGAGCTGCTGCTTGAAATAGCGGTTCACCGATTTCAAGAGATAGGCGATTTCGTTGCCGTCCGCCGCCACGTCCTCCGGCCGGCCCTCGTAGGGAATATCGGTCGTGCCGATCAGTGCCAGATCGTTCTGGTAGGGGTTGATGAAAATCACCCGCTTGTCCGGGTTCTGCACCAGATAGGCCTGCCGCCCCTCCCAGAATTTCGGCACGATGATGTGGCTGCCCTTGACGAGCCGCACGTTGCGCGCCGAGTTGAGGCCGGCGACGCGGCCGATCACGTCGTTGACCCAGGGACCGGCCGTGTTGACGAGGCAGCGCGCCGTGACCGCCTGCTTCTCGCCCGTCAATGTATCTGTCAGTTCGGCCGTCCAAAGCGGACCATCGCGCCGCACGACCGAACAGGCGGTGCGGGTCATCACCTTCGCGCCCTTCGCTTCGGCATCCAACGCATTGAGCAGGACAAGCCGGGAATCATCCACCCAGCAGTCGGAATATTCGAAGGCCTTGCGGTATTCGTTGCGGATCGGCGCGCCCTCCGGGGCCGTCTTCAGATCGAGCGTGCGCGTTGCCGGCAGGCGCTTGCGGCCGCCGAGATGGTCGTAGAGGAAAAGGCCGAGCCGCACGAGCCAGGCCGGACGATCCTCGGGATTGTGCGGCAGCACGAAGCGCATCGGCCAGATGATGTGGGGTGCTGCCTCCAGCAGCACCTCGCGCTCGATCAGCGCCTCGCGCACCAGCCGGAACTCATAATATTCGAGATAGCGAAGCCCGCCATGCACCAGCTTGCCGGAGCGTGAGCTGGTTCCCTGCGCCAGATCGTCCTTCTCGCAGAGCAGCACGGAAAGCCCCCTGCCCGCCGCGTCGCGCGCGATGCCCGCACCGTTGACGCCGCCGCCGATGACGAGCAGGTCGTATATGCCGGTTTCCGCTGTCACGTCTCTTCTCCTGTCCGTCCGGCCGCCGCCTCACGCGGCCTTGCCGCCTTTTCCGTCCTGCAGACCGTACGTCGCGAAACCCTTGAGCACGCCGGCGATCTCCGCGTCGGGCAGGATCACCGGATTGCCGATCAGCAGCGCGTGGTAATATTGCTTCGCCAGCGTCTCGAGCTCGACCGCCGCCCACATCGCCTTTTCCAGCGTCGCGCCGGTCGCAATCATGCCGTGGTTCGCCATCAGGCAGGCCGAGCGGCCGTCCATCGCGCGGATGATGTTGTCCGAGAGGTCCGTCGTGCCGTAGCGCGCATAGTCCGCCACGCGAACATCGCTGCCGCCGAAGGCCGCGACCATGTAGTGGCAGGCGGGAATGGGCTTTCGCGCAATTGCAAGGATCGTCGCGAAGGTCGAGTGTGTGTGCACGACGGCGCCGACATCCGGCCGCGCCTTCTGGATCGCGAGATGGAAGGGCCATTCGACCGAAGGCTTCTTCGGACCGTCATAGTCTCCGTCGCCCGAAAGCGGCAGCGACGCGATCATCTCAGGCGTCATCGTGTCATAGGGGATGCCGGACGGCGTGATCAGCATGCGTTCGCCGAAGCGCACGGAGATATTGCCGGATGTGCCCTGGTTGAGGCCGGAGGCGTTCATGGCCCGGCAGTGGTCGATGATCGACTGGCGGATGGCAAGCTCGTTCATGGCGTCCTCAGCACGGATTGACCGGCGGCTCGCCGGCGATGTAGCGGCGCACCTCGTCCGCCGCCATCTCGGCGGCATAGGTGACGGTGCGCACGGACGCGCCGGCGATATGCGGCGTCAGCGTGACGTTCGGCAGTTGCAGGAGCGGCCAGTCCGCCGGCACCGGCTCGACGGCAAAGGTCTCCAGCATGGCGCCGCCGAGATGGCCGCCGACAAGCGCATCGTAGAGCGCGTCGTAGTCGCAGAGCGGCCCGCGCGCCGTGTTCACGAAAAGCGCGCCCGGCCTCATCTTCGCAAACGCCTCGGCATTCGCCATGTTGCGCGTCTCCTCCGTCACGCGCGGATGCAACGTGACGATGTCGGAGCGCGACAGCAGGTCGTCGAGCGCCACATGCTCGACGCCGGCATTGCGGTCCTCGGCCGAAAGCTGCACATAGGGATCGTGCACCAGGACCTTGGTGCCGAAGGCGCGCAGCAGCCGCACGACCTTGGTGCCGATATTGCCGTAGCCGATCACGCCCACCGTCATTTCGGAAAGTTCGCGGCCCGTCACGTCGGCGCGGTAGAGCTCGCCGCGCCATTCGCCCCGGCGCAGCGATTCATGGCCGGTGCGGATGAGCCGCGTCTCGGCGAGGATCGCGCCGATGGTGAATTCGGCGACGGCACTCGCATTGCGGCCCGGCGTGTTGACCACGGTAACCCCTGCCTCGCGCGCCGCCGCCATGTCGATATTGACCGGCCCGCCGCGCGAGACGGCGACGAATTTCAGCCCCGGCAGCCGCTCGAACATGCCGCGCGACAGCGGCGCGAGCTGGGTGATGAAGATCTCCGCGTCGCCGATGAAATCGACGATCTCGTCGGCCGAGCCGAGATATTCCTTCAGCCCGTCCATGCCCTCGACTGCATAGCCGTGCTCCATCGGCACGTCCGGCCAGGGCAGTTCGAGCATGCGGATCTCGTGTCCGTCGCCGGCCGCCTCCACCAGCTTGTCGCGGAACACCTGCGGCAGCATGAACCGGTCGCCGGCAATCGCTATCGTCTTCGTCATCGAACGTCGTCCTGTTGTCGTGTCATCGCCTGCCAGACCGGCCGGAGCGCCTCGCGCGACTGGCGATAGGCCGGGAAGACCGCCTCGAAATGCCGGACGAGCGCCTCGTCCGCCGGTTCCGCCGGGCGCTGGCAGGGGCGCACCCATTCCGCCACGCAATCGGCCATCGAACCGTAGAGCCCGAGCGAGACGGCGGCGATCATCGCGGCACCGGCCGCACCCGCCTCCTCGCGCTCGCTGGTCTGCACGCTCGCCCCGAGCGCGCCGCCGAGGATGCGCCGCAGCGAGGCGCTGCGCGCCGCGCCACCCGTCAGCCTGACGCGCGCCGGCAGCGGCCCCATGGCGAGGTAGCAGTCGCGGGCGGCGAGCGCGAGCCCGTCGAAGACGGCGCGCACCATGTCGGGAAAGCCGCTCGCGACCGAGAGGCCGACGAAGGACGCCCGCGCCGAGGCATCGACGAAAGGCCCGCGCTCGCCGGCTTCGGAAATATAGGGGTGAAAGATCGGTGGCCGGTCGCTCGCCTCGGCCAGCCAGCCGTCGAGATGCGCCAGAAGCTCCGCCTTGGATTTTCCGATGCCCATGCTTTTTAAAAGCCCGCCGGCGACCGACAGGATCCAGTCGATGTTGAGCGTCGCCGCCATGTTGGACTGCATCTGCGCATAGACGCCGGGGATCGGCAGGCACATCGTGTAGCCGGTGCGGTCGGCGTTCAGCCTGACATCGTCGGCGCTGGTCGCAAGCCGCATGTGCATGCCGGTCGAGCCGACGATGGAGCAGCCGATGTCGGTGCCGGGATCGTAGAGCCCGGCACCCAGCGATGTGCAGGCGACATCGACATAGCCGAGCACGATCGGCGTGCCGGATGGCAGGCCCGTCAGGGCCGCGGCGGCCTCGGACAGCGGATGATGCGTCGTCGCGCCATCGACGATCTCCGGCAGCAGGTAGGTCTGCTTGCGAAGATCGAGGAAGTCGATGACCGTATCCGAATAGGCGCGTTCGCGGAAATTGCCGAAGGTGAAGCAGGCCTCGGACGGGTCGGTCGCCCGCCGGCCGGTCAGCTTGAAATAGAGCCAGTCCTTGCAATGAAAGCCCGTCGCAGCGCCATCGAGCATCTCCGGCGCATTGTCGAGCATCCAGCGTAGCTGCGGGCCCTGCTGGCAGGCGGCGAGGCCGGATCCCGTGTGGCGGAAGCGCTCCGCATCGCCGCCGGTTTCGCGCAGCCGCGCCACCGTGTCGCCGGCGCGCGCGTCGAGCCAGAGCCAGCCCTTGCCGACCGGCTGGCCGTCCCTGTCGACCAGCCAGGTCCCGTCGCCCTGCCCCGTCACCGCGATCGCGACGACACGGGAGGCGAGGTTATCGACCTTGCCGGCAAGCTCGACCAGCGTGCGCGCGGTATCGGCCCAGGTGCGGTCCATGTCCTGCACCGCGCCTGTACGACCTACCGTCTCATAGGCATTGGGGATCGCCGCACTGGCGATCTGCCGGCCCTTCAGGTCGAAGGCGACCGACTTGATGACGGAGGTTCCCGCATCTATGCCGATCAGGACATCGCGCATCTCAGGCGAGCTCCGGTCCGTGGCTGACGGCCTTGCCGGTCTCCGCATCGAAGACATGCAGCGCGCCCGCGTCGAGCGTCAGGCCGATCGTGTCGCCATGCTCCAACCTCACCCGGTCGTGTTCGACGAGCACCATGGTGCCGCCGGCGAAATCGACGGCGATATGGGTCTGGTCGCCGAGCCACTGGCTGACGGCGACCCTGGCCGGCACGCCGCCCTCCTCGCGCCGGACCGAATAGGGCCGGATGCCGAGCACCACCTTCTTGCGGTTCCGGAGTTCGCCGAGCACGGCGGCGGAAAAATCGGATGCCTGGTATTCGAGCCGCGCGCCTTCGCCGAGGCCGAACACGATCGTATCGCCGGTTGCGGCGATGCCCGCCTCGAAAACGTTCATCGGCGGCTCGCCGACGAAGGTGCCGGTAAAGAGGTTCGCCGGCCGCTCCTTGATCATCTGCGGCGTATCGAACTGCTGCAGCACGCCGCCCTCCATGACGGCAATGCGGTCGGCGAGCGCGTTCGCCTCGGTCTGGTCATGGGTGACGAGGATCGCCGTCAGGCCGTTCTCCTTGATATAGTGCTTGATGCGGCCGCGCAGAACGGCACGCAGTTGCGGCTCGAGCTGGCCCATCGGCTCGTCGAGCAGGTGCAGGTCGGCGTCGCGGATCAGCGCCCGGCCGAGCGAGGCGCGCTGCTGCTGGCCGCCCGAGATCGAGCTCGGATACCGCCCCAGAATGTCCTCGATCTCCAGCAGTTTGGCGATATGCGCGACCTTCTCGTCGACGACAGTCTGCGGCAGCCTGGCGGCCTTCAGCGCGAAGGCGATGTTCTCGCGCACCGTCAGCGGCGGATAGAGCGAATAGCCTTCGAAGGCCATGGCGACATTGCGCCTGACCGGCGCAAAGGTGTGGATCTCGCGGCCGGCGAGTGAAATCTGCCCGCGCGACACCGGCTCGAAGCCGGCGATCATGCGCAGCGTCGAGGTCTTGCCGCAGCCGGACGAGCCGAGCAGCGCGACGATCTCGCCCTTCTCGATATGCATCGAGAGCTTCCTGACGGCATGGACGCCGTGGTCGACGGGGCCGTAGAACTTGTCGACGCCGTTGATCTGAAGTGCCGCGCCGCTCATGCCGCTTCTCCCCGTGTTCCTGAACAATTGCCTTCGCGGGCGATCAGCGCGCCCGACGCCTTGTCGAAGAGGAAGGCATGGCTGCCGTCGACGGCGATATGCGCCGGTCCCGAATTGGGGCCGGGTGTGCCGGCCGGCCGGGAGACCAGGATTTCACGCCCGCGCGCCGTCAGCACGAGCGTCACAGTCTTTTCGTTGAGCGGCGTCTCCGCCTCGACACTCACCGGAATGGCGCCGGGTTTATCCGCCGCGACGAAGGTCACCGCTTCCGGCCGGAGCCCGAGCACGCAGGCCTTGCCGGCGACCGCGGCCGGAATGTCCGGCAGCACGATCCGCACGTCGGAAAGCTGCACGGACACACCGCCCGCCTCCGGCTTCGGCGTCACGTCGAGCAGGTTGATGGTCGGATCGCCGAAGAGCCGGGCGATCTCGATCGTCGCCGGCGCCGTGTAGATTTCCTCCGGCGTGCCGATCTGGTGAATGCGGCCGGCGGCCATCACGGCGATCCGGTCGCCGAGCGCCATCGCCTCCTTGTAGTCCTGCGTCACATAGACGACCGTCGCGCCCTGCGCTGCGAGCAGCCGCGGCAGTTCGAGCCGCATCTCGAAGCGCAATTTCGCATCGACGTTGCGGAGCGGATCGTCGAGCAAAAGCAGCGGCGGCGCGCCGACGAGCGCGCGGGCAAGTGCCGTGCGCTGCTTCTGGCCGTTCGACAATGCCTTGGGATGATGCGTCAGGACGTGGTCGATCTTGAGAAGCTTCGCCACCTTCTGCACGCCGGCCTTGATCGCGTCGCCGGAGGAGCGCGTCGCTTCGAGCGGCGTCGCGATGTTCTTGAACGCGTCCATATGCGGGAAGAGCGCGAAATTCTGGAACGCCATGCCGATGCCGCGGTGTTCGGCATCGACGTCGGTCATGTCCTTGCCGCCGATCAGCACCTTGCCCTCGTCCGGCTCGATGACGCCCGCGACGAGGCGCAGCAGCACCGACTTGCCGGCGCCGGAGGGGCCGAAGAGCACGAGCGTTTCCCCGTCGGCGACGTCGAGCGACAGATGGTCGAGCACGGCCTGGCCCTTGTAGCGCTTGACGACGGTGTCGAGTGTGAGCGTGGTCATGGTCCTACCCCTTCACCGCACCGAGCGACAGGCCTTCGACGAGGTAGCGCTGGGCGTAGAGTGCGAGTGCGAGCGTCGGCGTGACGGAGAGCACGATCGCCGCGGCGATCTGGCCGTACTGGATGCCTGACGAGGTGACGAAGGCGAGCGCGCCGACTGTTACCGGCTGCTTGTCGGCCGATGCCAGCACCAGCGCGAAGACGAAATTGTTCCAGGCGAAGATGAAGGCGAGCAGGCCGGCCGCCGCGATGCCCGGACCGGCAAGCGGCAGCGCGATCTTCCGGAACGTCGCGAACCAGGAGTGGCCGGCAATGCGATAGGCATATTCGACGTCGGCCGAGATGTCCTCGAAATAGCCGCGCACGATCCAGAGGATCAGCGGCAGGCAGATCAGCTGGTAGACCCAGATGAGGCCGATATAGGTGTTGGCGAGGCCGAGCCACTGGAAATACTGGGTCAGCGGCAGCAGCACCAGGAGCGGCGGCGCGAAGCGGAAGGAGAGCAGCGTGAAGGCGATGTCTTCCGAGCCCTTGAACTTGTGGCGCGCGAAGGCATAGGCAGCCGGTACGCCGAGCAGCAGAGCCACCGCGACGGACGTCACCGACAGGAAGACCGAATTGCCGAGGTTCTTCATAAAGGCGATGTCGAGCGTGCCGGCCGCCGTCGTCAGCTTGCCGGTGATCAGCGCCGCGTAGTTTTCGAGCGTCGGCGCAAAGAACAGCTTTGGCGGGATCTGCAGGATCGTTTCGTTCGTCTGGAACGACATCAGGAAGATCCAGACGATCGGAAACATGAAGAAAAGGACGACGAGGCTGAGCGCGACGAAGCGCAGCGTCCTTTCGATGGGGGACATGGTTTCCATGACTTTGCCCTCACGCCTCGCCGCGGGCGCGTTCGCGCAGCCGCAGCCAGTTCTTGATGAAAATGTTGGAGAGGATGTAGGTGATCGCCCACAGGATGATCAGCAGTGCCGCCGAGCGCCCGACATTGGTCGACTGGAAGAAGTTCAGATAGGCCTCGACCTGGAAGACGGTCAGCGTGTTGCCCGGCCCGCCCTGCGTCATCGCATAGATGATGTCGAACTGCTGGATGCTGTCGAGCAGCCGGAAGAGTGTCGCCGTCAGGATATAGGGCGTCAGCATCGGCAGGGTGATCCTGAAGAAGACGAAGAGCCGCGGCACGCCGTCGAGCGCCGCCGCCTCGAAGGGCTGGGTCGGCAGCGAACGCAGGCCGGCCAGAAGCAGGATCATGATGAAGGGCGTATAGACCCAGATGTCGACGAGCACGACCGTCAGCAGCGCCGTGTTCGGCGAGGAGGCCCAACGGAAATCCTCAAGCCCGATCAGGCTGGCGAGATAGCTGAGGATGCCGAAGCCCGGATTGGTCATCAGCTTCCACATCAGCGCGGCGAGCGCCGGCGCGATCATCAGCGGCAGGAGCAGCATGATCGAGATGAAATTGTTGACCGTCGAGCGGCGTTGGAGCAGCAGCGCGATGCCGAGGCCGAGCAGCAGTTCCAGCACCACGGTAAAGCCGGCATACATCAGCGACACTTTGAGCGTGTTCCAGAAGGCCGGATCGGTGAAGAAGTTGAGATAGTTCTCACCCCAGTTGAACTGCCGCGCCCAGGGCTGCGACAGGCGATAGCGCTGGAACGAGTATATGACCGCCGTGAAGAACGGGATGAGGATGCCGATGCAGACGAGGAGTGCGGGAAGGCTGAGCACATAGGGCAGCGCCCGTCGCGAGATCCGGAAGCCGGACGCCTTGTTCTGGTAGGTTGCCGGTGAAGCCATGGTGCATTTCCGCTTCGTGTTCGTCGCCGTAGCCGTACGCGCGCGTTGCGGCGGAAGCGCGCTTCCGCAGTCCGCGAGACATCGGTCCGGTCAAGTGTTCTTGGGGGTGGAACCCGGCCTTTCGACCGGGTCCCTGCACATTCGCGCGTTCGCCATCAGCCGAGGCCGGCTTCCTTGAGCTGCCGGTCGATGCTCTCGGCGAGCTGGTCGAGACCCTCGTCCACCGGCACTTCCTTGGCGACCATGCGCTGCAGCGTCGCCGCCCATTCGGTCGTGACGTCGAAGAACAGCGGCTGCGCCGTGAACTTGATCGAGGCGCCGGGAGCCGAGACGTTGAACATGTCGACATAGCCCGGATAGCTCTTGTTGAGCCGCTCCGTGAAGGCCGGATCCTTCCAGACCGACTGGCGGACCGGGTTGACGAAGTCCATCTTCGTCGCGCCGAAGATGGCGTGCTCGAGGCCGGATGCCCATTGCAGGAAGTACCAGGTCGCATCCTTGTCCTTCGCGAAGTTGGACATGGAGAGCGACCAGATCCAGATGTTCGGCGTCGGGGCGTCGGCATCCGGATTGGCGGCAAACGGCGCATAGGCGAGCTGGCCGGCCATCTTGTTGTCGCCGCCATTCATGAAGTAGCCGAGGATGTCGGCGTCGAAGATCATGGCGGAGGCGCCGGCGCCGAGGTCGGTGCCGACCTGATACCAGGTATAGGTCGACCAGTCCTTCGGGCCGCTCTCCTGGATCATCTGGACGAACTTCGAGTGGTAGGACTTGGAGTCCGCCGTGTTCATCGCCGCCGACAGCTTGCCGTCTGCCGAGACATTCAGGTCCTTCTGGCCGAAATTGGCATAGCCCGACAGGAAGCCCGGATGAATCGTCGCCCAGGAGCGCGAGCCGCGGACGCCGATGCCGTAGACGCCGCCGCCGACGTCCTTGGTGAGCTTGGCCGAAATCTCGATCATCTCGTCGATGTTCTTCGGAACCGAGACGCCGACCTTGTCGAACATGCCCTTGTTGTAGCTGATGTTGTTCTGCTCGAAACCCCACGGAATGCACCACTGCTTGGCGTCTTCCGAGCCGAGCGCGCCGCCCGGCTGGCCGTTCCAGGCGCAGCTGTCGCGCACGCCGGGCAGGAAGTCGTCCCAGGCATATTGCGGGTTGGTCTTTTCCGGATCGTTGATCCATTCCTTGAGGTCGGTGATCCAGCCGGCCGGGCCGTAGGTCCAGGTCATGTAGGCGCCGGTCATGAAGGCATCGTATTCCGACGAGCCTGACGACAGCGCCGCCGTCACCTTGTCGAAATAGACGTCCTCCGGGAACACGTCATAGGTGACCTCCATGCCCGTCAGGTCCTTGAAGGCCTGCAGGTTGGCGATCATCGCGTCGGCATAGGGATGTTTGTTCAGAAGCAGCTTCAGCGATTTGCCGGAATGCGCCTTCCAGTCGAAATCGGCGGCGAGTGCCTGGGTCGCCATCATATTGTAGAGCGTGCCGGCGCCGGCCGTCGTCATGCCCATCGCGCCAAGGCCCTTCAGCAGCGAGCGGCGGTCCATCTGGCCGCGCATGAACGCGCCGATGAGGTCTCTCTCTTTCTCATGCATGTCGTCTTCTCCTCCATCCAGGGTAGTTCTTGCCCATTCAAGCAGTCACCGGCTACCCAGCCCGGTATTCCTCCCGCCGGACCGGGGCTTCCCGCCCGCGGCCGGCCCAAATGTGCGTCCCCGCCTCATGCGGCCTTTCCCATGAGAGCGAGCGCCGTCGCCTCGTCGGTGATGAGGCCGGAGAGCCAGCCGCTCGCCAGCACCGCCTTCAGCGCCGGCAGCTTGATCTTGCCGCCTGCCACCGCGACGATGCGCCGGTCGCGCAACTGGTCGCGCCCGAGCGTGAAAGTACGGTCGGACAACGACGTCTCGACGGGCCTGCCCCTGGCGTCGAAGAAGTGGCCGAGGATTTCGCCGACGCCGCCGGCGCGCTTCACCTCCTCGATCTCGCCCTTCTCGATCATGCCGGTCGCGACGAGCGACGCCTCGCGCTCGGCGGTGCCGATGCCGACCAACAGCAGGTCGGCGCCAGCGGCCAGATCGAAGACCTCGCGCACGCCGCGCTGGCTGAAGAGGATGTTCCGGTCCTCCACCGAGTTGGCGAAGAACGGCACCGGCATGACATAGGCCTCCGCGCCCGTGCGCTCCGCGAGGCGGTGGATCACGTCATGCGGGTTGGCCGAGAATTTTCGCGTGAGCCCGCCGAGCAGCGAGACGAAGCGCACGCCGTTGGTCGAGGTGCGCGGCAGATATTCGACGCAGGCGGCGAGCGTGCGGCCGTGGCCCATGCCGATCAGCATCCCGCCGCCGCGC
>NZ_JAKGBU010000001.1:105227-129904 GCF_021555155.1 Rhizobium alarense | reverse complement strand
CCCTTCACGGACGGCGTGCTGAAGGATCTCGGCGAGCGGCTGACGATCAACACCGACAAGCGCGGCTCGTCGAACGTCATCGCCAACGACCGGGATTACAAGACATCCGTCGACAAGCTCTGGACAGCCGGCGACGTCCGCCGCGGCCAGTCGCTCGTCGTCTGGGCGATTCGCGAAGGCCGCCAGGCCGCCCGTGCGGTCGACGAGGCGCTGATGGGAACGACGACGCTGCCACGCTGATTCGGCGGGTTGGAGAGTGATGCAGGCGCTCGTGCGCCTGGCTCGTCATAGAGGCCGATCTTTCGCCGCACACTAGAGAATCGTCAGATGTGTCGGTGCGCCGATGCATGATTGCACCGACCACGTCTGGCAGGTTGTAGCATTCGAGTCGCAATCCTTGGGGTATTTGCCCGGGCAATGCCCGTGTTGCTGGACATTGCGACGGCATGCCGTTATCAAACGACGCGACGATGGGGTCGGAAGCATCGTTTCCGAAGCCACCGGGACGGCACGGGATTTTACATGCGCATCAGTATTGTTATTCGGACATTGAACGAAGCGCGTCATCTCGACGATCTCCTTCTCATGATCGCCCGTCAGAAGACAGAGGGGCACGAGGTCGAGACGGTTCTGGTCGATTCCGGCTCGACCGATGGCACGGTCGCGATCGCCCAGCGTCGCGGCTGCAAGATTACCCATATTCTGAAGTCAGAGTTCTCTTTCGGTCGGTCGCTCAACCGCGGCTGCGCCGTCAGTTCCGGGGATATCCTCGTCTTCATCTCCGGGCACTGCGTGCCCGTTGATGACAACTGGCTGCAAGCCCTTTGCCAGCCTGTCCTGGACGGCGAGGTCGCCTATACCTATGGCCGGCAGATCGGCGACGACGACAGCAATTACAGCGAGCGGCGGATTTTCGCGAAGTACTTTCCTGCCGTCTCCGCCGTTCCGCAGGAAGGCTTCTTCTGCAACAACGCCAACTCCGCGCTGCTTCGCAGAGTGTGGGAGGACAATCCCTTCGACGAGGGTCTCACGGGTCTCGAAGACATGGATCTGGCAAAGCGCTTGGTCGCGGCCGGCCACCGGGTCGGCTATGTGGCAGAAGCGCCCGTCTTCCACCATCATCAGGAGAGCTGGGCCCAGGTTCGCCGCCGCTTCGAGCGCGAAGCGCTGGCGTTGCGCAGCATAATGCCGGAGGTCCATCTTTCCCGGCTCGACGTCCTGCGCTACCTGGTGACGAGCGTGCTCGATGACTGGCGGTCGGCAACTCGTAACCGGATCAGTTCCACCAGCCGCGGCGATATGCTGCGCTACCGCTGGAACCAGTTCACGGGATCCTACAAGGGCAACCACGAACATCGCCGCCTGTCGCAGCACGCGAAGGAGCGGTTCTTCTATCCCCAAGTCAATGAGAAGGCCATTAAAGATGATTGGCTCAGGCCGTTGCATCGCACTCCTCCCCATGAAGGCCAACAGCCAGAGGGTCAAGGGCAAGAATTTCCGACCGCTCCACGGTAAGCCGCTTTACCGCTGGATTCTCGATGCGCTTCTCGCGCTCGACGAGATCGACGAGGTCGTGATCAATACCGATGCCAGGGCCATCCTTGCCGAGAGCGGCCTGGTAGAGGGCGGGCGGGTGCGCATTCGTGATCGCAAGCCACATCTATGCGGCGACACGGTATCCATGAATCTCATTCTGGCGGACGATATCGCGGCGGTCCCGGCGGAAACCTACCTGATGACGCACACCACCAATCCGATGCTGCGCGCCGAGACGATCCGTGACGCGCTCGGGCGCTACCGGGAGGGTGTCGCGAGCGGCGGTGCCGATTCGCTCTTCACGGTCAACAAGATCCAGACGCGCTTCTACCGGGCTGACGCGAGCCCGGTCAATCACGACCCGGACAACCTCATCCAGACCCAGGATCTCGAACCTTGGTTCGAGGAGAATTCCAACCTCTACATCTTCTCGCGCGACAGCTTTGCCGGTTCCAACGCGCGTATCGGCCGCAAGCCTCTCTTGCATGAGATGAGCAAGATGGAGGCCGTGGACATCGACACGCCGGAGGACTGGGCGATCGCGGAAGCCGTTGCCGCCACGCGCGACAGCTGGCGGGAGGCCGTGTGATGAAGGATGTCATGGTAAGCTGCCCGCCGATGCTGGGCCAGATCGGCCGTTTCATGGACTACGCGGCCGAGCGTGGGCTCAGGCTGCATCCGGCCAAGGTCACGCAGATACTGAGCGAGGACGAGTTGCGTGCGCTGCTGCCCGGCTATGACGGCTGGATCATCGGCGACGACCCGGCGACTCGCTCGGTCTTCGAAGCCGGCAAGGCCGGGCGTCTGCGCGCAGCAGTCAAATGGGGCATTGGCGTCGACAATGTCGATTTCGTCGCCTGCAAGGATCTCGGCATTCCGATCATCAACACGCCGATGATGTTCGGCACCGAAGTTGCCGACGTCGCCACAGCCTTCGTCATCAGCTTGGCGCGTGAGCTTTTCTACATCGATCGCGGCGTGCGGGCTGGCCAGTGGTTGAAGCCGGCCGGCATCAGCCTGCTCGGTCGCCGCGTCGGGGTTGTCGGCCTCGGCGACATCGGCAGGAACACCGTGACCCGCTTGCAGGCGCTCGGGATGAAAGTGATTGCCTACGATCCAGGCGTCGAAGGCGACGCAGGCATTGCGGGCCTTGAGCGCGCGGTCTGGCCGAACGGCGTTGAGGATGTTGACTTCCTGGTCTTTACTTGCTCACTCAACAAGCACAATCATCACATGCTCGATGCCGGCGTTCTGGCGCGCTGCAAAGCGGGCATACGTATCGTGAACGTGGCACGGGGTCCGCTGATCGATGAGGCGGCGTTAATTGCAGCGCTTCAGTCCGGGCACGTCTACTCCGCGGCGCTGGACGTGTTTGAAGTCGAGCCTTTGCCTGAGGGCAGCCCGTTGCGTGAGATGGAACGGTGCATCCTCGGAACACACAACGGATCGAATTCCATCGACGCCGTCATTCGCGCCAGCCACACTGCGATTGACCGGTTGGCGGGGTTTTTTGGCCCCGGCGCGGATTGAGACCTGATGCCTCGGGTCTACATCTATCCCGCTATCACGCAGAAAGTAGATGCCGATAATCTGATCTCTCGGCTCTCCTGGTACTTTCAGGCAGGGCTGGAAAGCATCGATGAAATTGTTCTTTGCGGCAACAAGATGCTTACGGATCAGGTGAGCGTCCCGGATTTCATGGATCCGGGATTGAAGATTCTTGTTCCGCGCTTGACAGAACGCGTTTCAATAGTTGCGGAGGATGAACTACAGCGCCGAATTATCGACGCGGATGTTGTCCGTGACATCTTGCTTATTTGGGACACACGCGTCGAAACCGGAATGCCCGTCGCGCTTGCGCGCTCTGTCGACGCATTCCGCAAAAGCGGCGGATTGTATCGCGTCGATGCGCTGCGGACGCGCATGGAGGGGTCTTTCTACCTGTGGGCAAGCCTCAATCGACTTCACGATCCCAATCGGCTTGAAGAATTGAACCGTCACAAGATGGCGGCCTTGTTGAAAGATGTCGGCGCACACAGCAAGGCATATGTTTTCGGCACGGGACCAAGCTTTAGCGAGTTCGTTCAAGCAAACAACTTTGAAGACGGGATTTGTATCGTCTCGAACTCCATTGTGAAGAACGCGGGAGCATTGGCTCGCCTCAAGCCAAAGATCATCTGTGCCGCTGATCCGATCTATCATGCAGGGTGTTCGAAATATGCAGCCACGTTTCGGTCGCACCTGGTTGACGCGATGCGCCATACTGGAGCGTGGCTGTTATGTCCTCTCCGCGACTATCCGATATACGACGCATTTTTGCCGGCGGAGCTAAAGGAGCGTCTAGTCGCCGTTCCCTTCGTTAAGGGAGACGGAGCCGCGATCGATCTCTCCATCGATTTCCATGTCAGGCCTTACCCAAACGTGCTGACGCTGCTGTTGTTGCCGCTCGCTGCAACAATTGCGTCGGAAATCTGTATCGTCGGCTGCGATGGGCGAAAACTGCTCGATGACTCCTTCTTCTGGGCACATGATCGGGCGGTGCAGTTTCACGGAGAAATGGCCGATATCAGAGCGGCGCATCCGGCCTTCTTCGAAATCGACTACAACGATTATTATCTCGATCACTGCCGTGATCTCGAAGTGGTGTTGAGCGCAATCGAACGGAAGGGACGGCGCGTCGTCACATTGACGCCATCGCTGATACCGGCGTTGCACCACCGCTTCATAACCCCGCCGACAGAAGGGGAGGTTCTTCGATGCATCGCAATGCTCGATCCGGACGCGACGAGCGATTGGGGGCATTTCCTTGCATATGATAAGCGACTGGGCTCTGCCGCAAGAGACCACGGAGCTTCTTTTGCTCTGCTGTGTCGAAGGGAGCTCAAATCAGAGTTCCGCCCCTCCAGTGCCGATCTCTTCGTGCCAATTTTTGGAGTTCACAGTTGGACGATAGGCAACAAGTCACCTGCGAACCGTTTGGACGTTCTGACCTTCGCGCGCGAGCTGGAAGCGGGCCTTGTCCAAGTGGAGAAGTCCTTCCAAGACGAGCATGTTTGTGTGTTCTGTTACATTGGCAGTCCGGAAATCGCGGAGGTTGTTGAGCACCTTCTGACCTATCGGCCCCGTTTCCGTGCGGTCGTTAACTTGTTCTGGTGCTACAATTTCGACCAGAACGAATCCTCGTACTCCTCATCGTGGCGCCCGACCATCGCAAGGCTGGCGCAAGGGCGCCAGGTGCGGGTAACCCACTCGACCCCGCAGATTTCTCACGAGTATCAACGAGATTGGAATGTCGCCATACCGGTCTTACCTCATCCAAGTACTGCGTTTTCTGATATCGACGCAGCGCGACGCATAGTTTCGTATGCCCGCCTCGACCGTGCGGAAAGTAAAAATCCGTGGCGCGTCGTCTTCCCGGGCGGTGCCCGCCAGGAGAAGGGCTATATGATCGCCTTGGACGCCAGCATCGCTGTTGCCAAGGATCTAGAGGCACAGGTTGTGCTGCGGGCCAATATCGACAAGGTCTCCGGCTGGGAGATCGCGAAGAAATTTTCGGAGCTGGACAAGGGCAGTCTGGAAATTTTGGACGGACCGCTTAGCGACGACGAATTTGTCGGTATGTTGTCCGATGCCGATGTTGTTGTCATTCCGTATTCCGGTGAGGCTTTTCGACGGCGAACGTCCGGCATTCTCATCGATGCGATGATACTTGGAAAACCCGCCGTGGTCGTGACCGGTACATGGCTCGCCGATTTTGTCGTTGAACACGGAATCGGGGTCGCTTGTGAGGCCGACGCGCAGGCGATTGCCACAGCGGTTCGCCAGGTCACGGAGAATTATGCGACCTATTGCGCACGCGTCGAAAGGGCGTGTACCGATTATATCAGAGAAAATTCTTGGGGTCGGTTGGTAGAGATGATGGCTTCCACCGTGTCGCTTCGTGCAGACAAGTCAGAGGATTTCGCAACCGGTACCGAAATTGAAGCCTTGCGGTCAAACTTTGTCGCATTGCATGACTATGCCCGTCGTCTCGAATGCGATCGAGGGGCGGTCGTGCGCATTGCGAATCGACCTGTGCACCAAGTCACGATTGCGGGACTTTCAGAGTTGGTTCGCTCTGCGCCGATGGCGGATATCGGAGTCTGTGAACGTTTCCTGACATCGCTTGCATCGCGAATTCTGACGGCTGAAAGAAACGACGCCAGAGTTGCTGACCTGTTGACGCAGGAGGCGATTTATATCGCATTGGATGCCCTGCCGGACCACAATCAGGTCAAAGCGCATTTCCTGAAAATTTCTAAGCATTTCGACAGCGCGTTGCAGCTGAGCAAGCCCCCCGCCGATATCGCGCTCTGATCTGTTCGTAGACGGCGAGCGCCCAACCCTAAAATCGGCTGTCGGCCGCCGAGGATTGACATGAAAAAGAAAGCACTGATTACCGGTGTGACAGGCCAGGACGGTTCCTATCTCGCGGAACTGCTGCTCGAGAAGGGTTACGAAGTGCATGGAATCAAACGCCGTGCGTCGTCTTTTAATACCCAACGCGTCGATCACATCTATGAAGATCCGCACATCGGCGATGCGCACTTCCGTCTGCACTACGGCGACTTGACGGACAGTTCCAATCTCACGCGCATCCTTGCGGAAGTGCAGCCTGACGAGGTCTACAATCTCGGAGCGCAATCGCATGTCGCGGTCAGCTTCGAGGCACCGGAATACACTGCCGATGTTGACGCGATCGGCACCTTGCGCCTGCTGGAGGCCATTCGCTTCCTGAAGCTTGAGAACAAGACGCGATTTTACCAGGCTTCGACGTCAGAACTCTACGGACTCGTGCGGGAGACGCCGCAGCGAGAGACGACGCCGTTCCATCCGCGCTCGCCGTATGCCGTCGCAAAGCTCTATGCCTACTGGATCGCGGTCAATTATCGCGAGGCCTACGGAATCTATGCGTGCAATGGTATCCTGTTCAATCACGAAAGCCCGCGCCGCGGCGAAACCTTTGTGACCCGGAAGATCACGCGTGGCCTGGCAAATATCGCGCAAGGATTGGAACGCTGCCTGTTCATGGGCAATATCGACAGCCTGCGTGACTGGGGTCATGCCAAGGACTATGTCCGCATGCAGTGGCTCATGCTGCAGCAGGACGCGCCAGATGACTTCGTGATTGCAACCGGCGTACAATATTCGGTCCGTCAATTCATTGTCTGGTCCGCCCGTGAACTGGGAATCATCCTGCGTTTCGAGGGCGAGGGTATTGAGGAAGTGGCGATCGCGGAGGAGGTCGTCAGCAATGATGCACCCGCGGTTAAGGCGGGGGACGTGATCATGCGCATCGATCCGCGCTATTTTCGCCCGGCGGAAGTCGAGACTTTGCTCGGTGACCCGACGAAAGCCAAGGAAAAGCTCGGCTGGGTCCCCGAAATCACGGCTCAGGAAATGTGCGCCGAGATGGTCGCGGCCGACCTTCAGGCAGCAAAACGCCACGCTTTCCTGAAGGCGCACGGTCTGGAGATGCCGGTGGCACTTGAGGGGCGATAGGTTTTACAGAGATCAGCCGGGAAAAACGTGTGCGAGCCGTGAGTTTGATGGGATTGCTTTGACTCACGGTGTGGAAGGAGCGGACCTTGTCTAAGAAGATCTTTGTCGCTGGGCATCGCGGTATGGTCGGTGCCGCAATAATGCGCAAACTGCAGCAGAGACAGTCGTTTGGCCAAGATCTGATCCTTTTGACGCGCACCCATGCGGAACTCGATCTGACTGACCAAGGTGCAGTGCGGGAGTTCTTGCAGGCGGAGCAGCCGGATACCGTCATTCTTGCCGCTGCCAAAGTCGGCGGGATCCATGCGAACAACACCTATCCGGCCGAATTCATCTACGAAAACCTGATGATTGAATGCAACGTGATCCATCAGGCTTACGCTGCCGGCGTGCGGCGGCTCTTGCAACTCGGCTCGTCCTGCATCTATCCACGGCTCGCAGAGCAGCCGATGACGGAAGAGGCGTTGCTCACCGGTAAACTCGAACCGACCAATGAACCCTACGCAATTGCAAAAATTGCGGGGATTAAGCTGTGCGAGAGCTACAATCGCCAATACGGAACGGACTATCGCTCCGTCATGCCGACAAACCTCTATGGACCTGGCGACAATTTCAGCGTCGAGAATTCGCATGTGGTGCCGGCACTGTTGCGCCGGTTTCACGAGGCCGCACGACAGGGGGCGGACGCGATTACGATCTGGGGCAGCGGCACGCCGCGCCGTGAGTTCCTGTATGTAGACGACATGGCGGCCGCCAGCCTTTTCGTGCTGGATCTCCCGAAATCCGACTATGATGCTCGAACGAACCCGATGCTGAGCCATATCAATGTCGGGACCGGCACTGATGTAACGATCGCCGAGCTCGCTGCTCTTGTCGCGGATATCACGGGCTTTGGCGGCCAGATCCTTTATGATTCGGCAAAACCCGACGGCGCGCCGCGAAAGCTCATGGATGTGTCTCGGCTTGCCACAATGGGGTGGCGCGCGCAGATTTCGTTGCGCGATGGCCTCGCGCGGACATACAGATGGTTCCTCGACCAAGGAGATACCTTGCGCGCCTGATCAGGCCGGTGCGCAAGCAGCTTCAGGGCGGTTCCGGACTTGTTCCACGATCTTGACGCCACAGCTTGACAGCCAGCTCCGCGAAATGAAAGTGATCGCACCGCGCGACCAGCCGCATCAAGAGGCACGCGGTGCGATTGCGGGCAAAATACCGCCTCGGGCATCTGCCTGCCAACCATGGAGACGTTCACGACATGAAACTCGCCCTTCACATCGGTACGCCGCGCACCGATGCTGCTGCGTTCCAGGCCTGGTGTTCGTCCAATCGCGATGGCCTTATGGCGCAGGGTGTCGGCTATGCAATCGCACCGGGGGCGAAGAACCATCGAAAACTCGTTGCCTACGCAAGCGAAACCGACAAGCCGCATGCGAGCCTTGTCGGCCTTGGCGTGACGAACCCGAAACAGCATGAGCAGTTCCGTAAGGATCTGGACGCAGCCATGCGCAAGGAGATCAAGGACAATCCCGGCGTGAAGACCTGGGTCATGTCGAGCGAGGATATCTTTACGGCCGTCAACACTGTTGGGATGGTGCGGCGTCTGTACGAACTTCTCACGCCGCTGTTCAATGACGTCACGGTTTATCTGCACCTCAGGCCACAGCTCGACCTGGTGATGGCGCTTGCATCCCAGCAGGCGCGGGCCGGCAAGGTGGTCACCCGAGCGGAACTGACCCGCAAAAGCATTTCCAGTACCGACAGTTTCTACAATTACGATCGCGGCATCGCTCCCTGGGAGGAAGTCTTCGGAGCACAGAACCTGAGGCTCGTCCCCTTCCGTCTCTATCCCAGTCTGACCGAGTTCCTAATTGAGGAACTGCACATCAATGGTAAATCTCTGTCCGCCTTCGAGGCAAGGGTGCCCGAACTCGATTGGCGGGCCATCGCGCTTTCGAACAGCGTGAAGCGCGGCTTGGAGGCACTTGCCATCCAGGATGTACCCGACCTCTTCCTGGGCAGCATGCCCGGCGACGAGGGTCTGAAACTTGGCCGTGCTCTGGCGGAGGAAGTACAAGGTCGTTTTATACAGGGAAACCGGGCGCTTGCCGACCGCAGGTCCGATATCACGATTGAGGATCTGACGCCCGATTGGTCAGGTTATTCGGACGACGGAAACGCACATCTCATGGAAGCGCCCTGCCTGTTCTCCGAGCAGATGGGGTACATGGTTCGACGCTTCACGCAGGAAATCGCACTCGAAACCTGGCGTCGCCATGTCGCGGAGGCCAAGGCGGCAGCGCTTGCCGGGGATACAAAGGCGCGTGATACCGCGAAGCTGGAGGCCGAACGCGCCTTGAAGCGGCTGGCCGCCCTCGGTGTAACGGCTCCGGCGGGTGGCAAGTCCTCATGATCAGGATCTTTTCGTTCGGTTCCTATCGAAACCGCCAGCCGCTCGCTTATCTGCCGATCGCGCAGCGGCTTGCGGGGCAGGTGGTGCCTGTAGACCGGATCGGCGACGCGCAGATCGTTCTCTTCAGCCACAGCAAGGATCTGACGCTGCACGAGGTGCAGTTGACGCAGATGTTGGCCGTCAACCCGCGCCTTCGGCTCGTTCTTCTCTCCGAGGAGCCGTTCTGGGATACCTGCTGGAACAGCGATCCCTTTACGCGCCACCGGACACACGAGACGGGTTTGCACGGATTGCCCTATATCGTGCTCAATCATCACACATCAGGCATATATGACTCCGGGCGAATTCCCTATTTCCTGCTGACCGATCCGGGCTATATCGCGCGCTATCGCGCGCTCTTTGATCGCAATGCCGGCTGGTCGACTGAGCACTGGCGAGCCCAGTTCAAGGCCGCGGCCTATGACGTGGCCTTTGTCGGCGCCAAACGACACAGCGACGAATTCGCCCCGGCCTTTCCAAAGGAGCGGGTCTGGGGCTTGAGCGTCTTCCGGTCGGATCTTGCTTCGAACTGCGATGCTCCTTCCGTGCTTCGTGCGGGACGAGGATGGTCGGACGGTCCGATGCGCACCGAGCTTGAAGACTGGCATGCCGACAAACTCGCGCTGCTCGACCTCAGGTGCCGCTATGTCTCGGCACTCGAGAACACGCATCAGCCCAATTATGTTTCGGAGAAAATCTTCGACGCCTTTGCCGTTGGTGGCGTACCGCTCTACTTTGCCACGCCCCGGCATGATGTACACCGTCTCGTCGCAAAGGGAGGCTGGGTGAACCTCTATCGTTCGCCCGTGCCGGCGAAACCGTATTTCGACGCGACGCAACCCGTTTCGGATGCCATGCTGGACGACTACGCTCTGGTCCAGGCGCATCTGGCCCGGCTCTTCCGCGACAAGGCAAACGTCGAGGCGGAGCTCGACAGGCTGGCGGAAGCGTTGGTGCAGGAGTTTGCGACGGTGCTCCGCAGCTGACGGGGAAACAGCCGCCTGTCACCCTGTGCTCGCTTCGAAACGATCCTCGTTTCAGCGGGTGGCGGGTTCCGGCAGCCGGTAGAAGTCGACGCGGCCCTGCGGGGCCGTTGCCGTTTCACCCTTTTCCACAAGCTGCTCGCGCGGCGTCCGGCCGCTTCCCTTTTCAGGCAGCGAGCCGCCGAGGAGCAGCGTTCCGCCGTCAAGCTCCGGATCGACGAGGCTTATCGGCAGCGTGGTCTTTATATCCTCGGGCCTGAGGGAAACCGCGACGGCCGCGCCTTCGAGCTGCTCGGCCGTTCCCAACGGGCCGGCGGCCAGTGCCGCTCCGCCGAGCAGGCGACGGATCTCCTTCTCCACATAGAAGGCAAGCTTGCGCTTGCCCGCCTTGGTGAAATTGATGCCGTCCGAGCCGCGAAGGCGGACTTGTTGACCGTTGATGTCGGACCCCGTCACGACGAATCTCCCGTTCTCGTCGACGAAACCTTCCCAGATGTCGACAAAGGTCCCGCCCGCCTTTTCGACGCCGGCGCGATAGAGCGTGTTGAAGGTGATCATGTCCGCCGTCATGGACGAGGACTGGAAGGGGGGCAAACCGACCCAGAGAAGCGGCGTGTTGCTGCCGGAGGCGACCATCGCCGCCAGGCGCTCGACGCGCGACACATATTCCCGCGTCCAGGCTTCCGTGCGGAAGTCGGCCCGCGTCCCGGCGTCGAACCGCATCTGCTGGCGGTCGTTCGCCCCGAGGGACAGGACGACGAGGGCCGGCTTGACCTCGGCGATCATCGCGGGCAGTTCTGCCGGCCAATCGTAGTAGTCCGTCCGAACGATGCCCGAGGACCCGTTGGTCCGGCTTTCGACCACTATTCCGGGAAGCGTCGAGAAGGCTTCCGTCAGCCCGTCACCGATGCCGCCGGCCATGAAATCGCCGACGACGAGAATGCGCCTTGCGTCCGGTGCCTTCTCGACCACCACAGCTGCAGGCTGTGCCGCCTTGCGCGCCGCGGTCGACACCTTCTTGCGCGGCTTTCGCCGGATCTGCTTCTTGACCTTCGGTTCACGAACCTCGCGCTTGCCGCCGCCGAAAAGCAGCTGCAGGATGGATTTGCGTTGTACGCGCTCCTGGGCGTCCGCGGCATGGAAGGCGGCATCGAGCGGCACGGCGGCGATCGCGAGCGCCAGACCCAGGAGGAGACCGCGGACAAGCCACATCATGTAGTTCGTGCTCCGATGACGTTGTGAGTGTCCGATACCGGCGTGGCGGCAAGATGGCGCCAAGAATAGACCGATCAGGACACCGGTCAATGAAACAACAAGGGAGCGCCAATGGCGCTCCCTTGTTCGGGTCGCGGGTCGCGGGCGTCAGCGGCGGAGCGCGTTGAGCAATGTCTGGCTCGGCTGGCCGTCGGCGGCGAGGCCCATGCGGTTCTGGAAGGCCTCGATCGCCGCCTTCGAGCCGGAGCCGAAATTGCCGTCGACCTCGCCCTCGTAGTAGCCGAGTTCCTTGAGGCGGGTCTGCAGCTCGAACTTCTCGGTGATGTCGAGTGCACCGTCCGGGCGCGGCCATCGCTGCTTAACGCCGCCATATCCGGCGAGCTGGTCGGCCAGCATGCCGACGCCCATCGCATAGGAGTCCGACGCGTTGTACCGCTTGATGACGAAAAAGTTTCGCGTCATCAGGAAGCCCGGGGCGTTGCCGCCGGCCGGCAGCTTCAGCTCGGCGCGGTCCTTCGAATATTTGAAACCGCCACCCCCCGGGCGCACGAAGCCGAGCTTCGCCCATTCGCCGAGCGTCTTGGTCTGCCCGTCGTACTGGCTGCCGCCCTTCGGCACGACGATCTCGTAGCCCCAGGTCTTGCCCGACTGCCAGCCGTTCTTATGCAGAAGGTTGGCTGCGGTCGCGAGTGCATCCGGGACGGAGTTCCAGATGTCGCGGTGCCCATTGCCGTCCGCATCGATCGCATAGATGAGGTAGCTCGTCGGGATGAATTGGGTATGGCCCATGGCGCCCGCCCAGGACCCCGTCATCTCGGAGGCGGAAATGTCGCCCTTCTGGAGGATCTTGAGGGCGGCGATGAGCTGGGTCCGCGCGAATTTCGCGCGCTTCTTGTCCGCGTAGGCGAGCGTCGCGAGCGCGCGCGGCACGTAGTGCAGCCGGTCGTCCTTCGCGAGCACGGCACCGTAGTTCGATTCCATCGACCAGATCGCAAGCAGGATGTGGCGGTCGACGCCGAAGTGGCGTTCGAGTGCAGCGAGGGTGCGGCCGTGCTTTTTCGCCATATCCTGACCGATGCGGACCGTGTAGGGGTTCACGCGTGAGTCGAGATAGTCCCAGACCTTGTGCTTGAATTCAGGCTGATAGGCAGCCTTTTCGAGAACGGCCGGGTCCGGCGTCTTGACGCCGGAAAACGCCTTCTGATAGGTCGACTTGCTGATACCGTTCTTCGCCGCCGTCGCATAGAAGTCCGCGATCCACTGCTGGAAGCCGGCGTCGGCACGCGCCGCGGTGGCCGAAGCCATCAGCGTCGCGGAAACAAGGAGGGCGAGAGCGGTGCGGGAGAGTATGGATTTCCTATCCTTGGACATCGATCGTCGTTTCCGTGAACTGTGAGTCTGCCTCTACGGACAAGGTTATTCGTCCGGTGAACGCGCAGTTTACAAAGCCGAAGTCAACAAAGTCTTTACCATGATCCGCTGGTTTCGTCTCTCTTTGCAAAAAAATAGCATTTTGAATTTAATGCGGCACAACGGACCGCCCAATGATTGCGGCGGCAGATCGAGGTGAAAGATGTCATCGGTTCGCAAGGTACGTAAGGCGGTATTTCCTGTTGCAGGTCTGGGGACGCGGTTCCTGCCTGCGACGAAGGCGGTTCCCAAGGAGATGTTGACGGTCGTCGACAAGCCGGTGATCCAGTATGTCGTCGACGAGGCGCTCGACGCGGGCATCGAACACCTGATCTTCGTGACCGGCCGCTCGAAGGCGGTGATCGAGGACTATTTCGACATCCAGGTGGAGCTCGAACAGACCCTTCGCCAGCGCAACAAGACCGCCGAGTTGAGCCTGCTCGAGAGCATCCTGCCGGTGGCCGGCAGCACCAGTTTCACGCGCCAGCAGGAGCCGCTCGGCCTTGGGCATGCGGTATGGTGCGCGCGCGAACTTGTCGGCGACGAACCCTTCGCCCTTTTGCTTCCGGACATGATCATGAAGTCGGACAAGGGCTGCATGAAGGGCATGGTGGAGCTCCACTCGGAGAGCGGCGCCAATATCATCGCGGTCGAGGAATGCGCGCCGGACCAGGCGCACAAATACGGTATCGTCGGCGTCGGCGAGGCGATCGGCGAGGGGTTCCGGATCACCAGGATGGTGGAGAAGCCGGCACCCGGCACGGCGCCCTCGAACTTCTTCATCAACGGCCGCTACATCCTGCAGCCGGAAATCTTCCCGATCCTCGCGACGCAGGAGCGCGGCGCGGGCAACGAGATCCAGCTGACCGACGCGATGGTCAAGCTCTCCGGCACGCAGCCCTTCGCCGCCTACCATTTCCGCGGCGAGACCTACGATTGCGGCGCCAAGGACGGCTTCATCCTGGCCAACGTCGCCTTTGCCCTCGAAAGGGCGGATATAAGGCCGGTGGTCGAGGAACCGCTGCGCAAGATCGTCTCGCGATTCAAGTGAGGCCGCGCTAGCGGCGCATGACAAGGCCGATGCCGGCGCGTGTGACGCCGGTGTCGGGGCTGCCGGACTGGGTCGTCCGCTCGTAGGAGAGATCGCCCGTCATCGCCAGGGTCCGGTTGATGCTCCATTCGAGGCCGGTGCCGACCAGGTAGACGTTCTGGTCGTCGATTGCCGACGTCTTGAAATCGCGACGCTCGTATGTTCCCCGGAGGCTCGCCACGAGATTGTCGCGCAGCATATGTGCGATGCGGGCATTCGTCCCGTAGGAGACGTATCCACTCTGGCCGGCGGTCGTCGACGGCTCGATGGAGGTCGTCAGTCCGAGGGTGACGTCGGTGCCGCGCTGTGGCGACCAGTTGAGCGAGCCGTCCACGGTCACCGTGTCCAGTTCCTTCAGGCGCGAATCGTCGAACTTGGCACGCTCGTAACCGACCCCAAGCTCGCCGCTGAGCTTCTCGCCGAGGTCGACCGCAGCGCCGAGCCTGAGCCCGTAGCTGTCGGAGGACCGCGCGTAGCCGGCCGAATCGCGCTCCTCGTCATAGACCGAGCGGCCGACATAGGATTCGAGGAACGGGATGAGGGCCGGCGACAGCTCGTAGCCGACGCGCGCCGTCAGGCGCCCCTCCATGCGGTCGCGGTCTGAGAGCGACAGGCTCGATCCGTCCGACAGTTCGGCGTCGCCGTAGATCTCGCGCGTGCCGTCGAGTGCCACCGTCCCGCGGATCGCGCCGAAATCCCGTTCGAGGCGGGCCCCGGCGGTGAAGGTATGCACGTCGGACTGGACACTGGCGTTGCTGACCGCGTTGGGATCGGTCGAGTCCTCCCGCTCGAAGGTGTAGCCCGCCGTCACGTTGCCGATCATGTCGTCGGCGAGGTCGAGTCTCAGGTCGGCATTGATATTGACGCGCGGCTCCGTCTGTCCTTCGCCGGAAATGTTGCGCTCGTAGGTTCCCTCGCCGTCGACGGTCAACTGGTGGCGGGACCAGTCGGACTGCAGCGTGCCCTTCAATGTGGTGGTGGAGAAGCTGCGGCTTTCGCTCGAATCGCCGGTCGTCGTCCGCTCGTAGCCCAGACCCTGTGTCGTCGAGGGTTTCAGCAGGAAGCTTCCCAGGCGGATGCCGAGCGGCTCGTACGGATTGTCCGGGAGTGCCGGTCGCAGCTCATCCTCGACGCGCAGGACCGGCATGTTCTCGCGCGTCCCGTCGCTCGCGACCCGGCTGAAGTTCTCGTCTTCGCCTTCGGTCTCGGACTGCTCGGCGGACGTTGTGTTCATCGTCGTGCCGGTTGTCTGCTGGTCGGTGCCGGTGGCCGAGCCGGCATTGGCATTTGTCGTGGCCGAAAGACCGGTGGTGTCGTTCGTATCGGTTTGCGGGTCCAGATTTTGCAGCCGCTCCACGGTATTCGGATCGATGTCGTCGGTTGCGGTCTCCTGCGCGCGCGTCGCGGTCGCGGCTAGGCACAGGCAGGCAAGCAGGGCCGCTGCGGTTCCCGCGCGCAACCGGCCCGTCCGCCGGAGGATGACGGCTGTGGATATGTGCGACATCGCGCGCTTGCGCCCTTTCCGAATAGCTAAGCAAACGTAAAGCGTCATGGTTAACGATTGGTTGCGCCGCGCCCGGCGAGGCGCCGCTGCCGATCTGCATGGACATGTGCGGGCAAAAGGGCTAACGAGGCGCCATGATCAAGAGACAGGCGAAAGTGGAAAGCGGCGGCGCGATCGCCTCTGCGATCCGGACGATCGAGACTGAAAAGGCAGGCCTTGCCGCGCTCTCCGCGGTTCTCGACGGGCCGCTCTGCGGACCCTTCTGCGAGGCGGTGGACCGGATCGCGGACATAGCCGGGCGGGTCATCGTCACAGGCATCGGCAAGTCGGGGCACATCGGCGCCAAGATCGCGGCCTCGCTCGCCTCGACGGGCACGCCGTCGTTCTTCGTGCATCCGGTCGAAGCAAACCATGGCGATCTCGGCATGATCACGCGCGACGACGTGATCCTCGCGATGTCCTGGAGCGGCGAAAGCTCGGAATTGCAGGGCATCATCTCCTATTCGCGCCGGTTCTCGATTCCGCTGATCTCCATAACGTCGGGCGAGCGGTCGACGCTGGCACGGGAGTCCGATGTCGTCCTGCTGCTGCCGAAGGCGGCGGAAGCCTGCCCGCACGGCCTGGCGCCGACCACCTCGACGCTGATGCAGCTTGCGATCGGCGACGCGCTCGCCGTGTCGCTGCTCGAGGCGCGCGGCTTCACGGCGACGGATTTCAAGACCTTCCACCCCGGCGGCAAGCTTGGCGCGAGCCTTTCGCATGTCAGCGAGATCATGCACACGGGTGAGAACATGCCGCTCGTCCCGCTCGGCACGTCGATGCCGGATGCTGTGATGGTACTGTCGCGCAAGCGCTACGGCTGCGTCGGTGTCCTGAATGACGACGGCATCCTGATCGGCATCATCACCGACGGCGACATCGCACGCAATCTCGCGCTCAATCTCGCTGAGCTTCGTGTCGAGGACATCATGACGCGCGCGCCGAAGACGGTAAAGCCTTCGACGCTTGCGACAGCCGCGCTCGGCGTGCTCAACCAGCACAACATCTCGGCGCTGATCGTCACCGACGAGACTTTCCGGCCCGTCGGTGTCGTGCATTTCCACGATCTGCTGCGGATCGGCGTCGCCTGATCAGGCGGCTTCGACCGTCAGATCGCGGCCGTTGCTTTGGGTGATGCGGACACGCGTGCCGGCTGGAAGATCCGGCCCCTGGACGCTCCACATCGTGTCGTCGAGCCGGATTCGCCCGCGTCCTTCCCGGATGGGCTGTTCGAGTGTCGCGGTGCGCCCGACGAGGCTCTGGCCGCGCTGGTTGAGGAAGGGCTCGTCGCTTGCCCTGCTGCGGGCGGAGACGAGGCGCCGCCCGCCGATCGCTGCGGCGAGCGACAGCACGGCGAAAAGCAGCCACTGCACCTGCCAGGTCCAGAACGCGCTTTCCCAGAAGAGCAGCGCCAGCGCACCGGTCACGATCGCCGCCAGGCCGATCCAGACGAGAAAGACGCCCGGCATCAGCACTTCGAGGATCAGGAGAACGATGCCGAGAACCCACCAGGCCCATGGACCGAGTTCGGCGGCCAGACGCGCGATCATCGGTCAGGTCTCCCCGCGCGGCGGTTCGAACGGGTTGCGGAACGTCGTGGCCGGCGTGGTCTGGGTGCTCGTTGTCGGCGTCGACTGACGCGCCCGTCCGCCGGAAGGCGGCGTCGGCTGGTCGCCGAAAACCTCCCTGGCGATGGCGCCGATGCCGCCGAGCGAGCCGATCAGCGAGGACGCTTCCATCGGCATCAGCACGATCTTGGCATTGGTCGCCTTGCCGATAGAGGCGATTGCCTCGGTGTATTTCTGAGCGACGAAATAGTTGATCGCCTGGACGTTGCCGGAGGCGATTGCCTCGGAGACCAGACGCGTCGCCGTCGCTTCGGCCTCGGCGAGGCGTTCGCGGGCCTCGGCGTCGCGGAACGCGGCCTCGCGCTGGCCTTCGGCCTCGAGGATGGCCGACTGCTTAGCGCCCTCGGCGCGAAGGATCTGGGCGTTGCGTGAGCCCTCCGCCTCCAGCACCTGCGCACGCTTCTCGCGCTCCGCCTTCATCTGGCGCGCCATCGCGTCGACGAGGTCCTTCGGCGGCGCGATGTCCTTGATCTCGACGCGGGTGATCTTCAGACCCCAGGGGTTGGCGGCCTCGTCGACCACCCGCAGCAACTGATCATTGATCCTGTCGCGGTTGGAAAGCAGCTCGTCCAGGTCCATCGATCCCATGACCGAGCGGATGTTGGTCATGGTGAGGTTGGTGATGGCGTTCTCGAGGTCTGCCACCTGATAGGCGGCCTGGGCCGGATTGAGCACCTGGTAGAAGGCGACCGCGTCGGCCGAGCAGCTCGCATTGTCGCGTGTGATGACCTCCTGGGTCGGGATGTCGAGAACCTGCTCCATGACGTTCATCTTGGCGCCGATGCGGTCGATGAAGGGGATGATGAGGTTCAGCCCAGGCTCCAGCGTGCGCGTGTACCGCCCGAAGCGCTCGACGGTGTATTTGTAGCCCTGCGGTATCGTCTTGATGCCTGCGAAAATCAGCAGGATAACAAGAACGACGAGCGCGATGACGACGACGTCCAGCCCGGCCAGAGACATGGATGACCCCCTTTAACCAGCGTTGCGGCCCTAACCTACGGAAAACGGCCCGCAAAGCCAGTCTATTTGAGCAGGCTCCGGTTTTTTGGCCGCACCGCCTCAAAGCCAGCCGGCGAGCTCCCGGCGGACGACCTTCTCGAGAACCGCCATGCCCTCGGGACTGTCGTTGAGACAGGGGATGTGGGTGAAATGCTCGCCGCCATTGTGGTGGAAGCTCTCGGCCGCCTGCTCGGCGATCTCTTCCAGGGTCTCCAGGCAGTCGGAGACGAAGCCGGGATTGATGACGGCGATACGCTTGACGCCGTCCTGCGCCAGCTTCTCGACCGTCTTGTCCGTGTAGGGCTGCAGCCACTCCTCCGGTCCGAAGCGCGACTGGAAGGTGACCATCAGCCTCTCCTTCCGCCAGCCGAGACGCTCGCGCAGCAGGCGCGCGGTCTTCTGGCACTGGCAATAATAGGGATCGCCCTTGTCGAAGTAGCTCTTCGGAATGCCATGGAAGGACGTGAGCACGACCTCGGGTTCCCAGTCGAGGCCCGCGACATGTTTCTCGATCGAGACCGCGAGCGCATCGATATAGGCCGGGTCGTCGTGATAGGGGGGAACGGTGCGCAGGGCGGGCTGCCAACGCATCTTGAGGAGCGCCTCGAAGGCCTTGTCGTTGACGGTTGCCGTCGTCGCCGCGGCATATTGCGGGTAGAGCGGGAAGACGAGGATGCGCTCGCATCCCTGCTTCTGCAGGTGCTCCAGGCGGGAGGCGATCGACGGCTGTCCGTAGCGCATCGCCCAGTCGACGACGACATTCGGATGTCCGGCCATGGACGCAGCCATGAGTTCCGCCTGGCGACGGGTGTAGGTGCGCAGGAAACTCTCGTTCCGTTCCTTGTTCCAGATCGTCTCGTAGGCCTTGCCGACCTTGCCCGGGCGGGTGTTGAGCACGATGCCGAACAGGATCGGATACCAGAGCGCCCTCGGCCACTCGATGACGCGTTTGTCCGTCAGGAACTCCTTCAGGTAGCGGCGCATGGAGGTGTAGTCCGTGCCGTCCGGCGTGCCGAGATTGACGAGCAGCACGCCGATCCGGCCGGATTCGACGGTTGGGTGGCTGCCGGGAAGGGAAACGGAGTTCTGCATCTGCGATCCTGTGCGTGCGGTGTTTCTTCGCAGTTCTTATACGCGGTATGGGCCGCTTGGTTCAGAATCGTTCTAAAAAGAAAAGCCGGTCCGGAAAAGCCCCGGGCCGGCCGAAAAGTGGAGACAAATTGTCCTTATTGGGCAGGAATCTCCAGTTCCGAGCCGATCGCCAGCGCGCGGGGCCGCGGATTTCCGTTGGCTTCCGAGATCTTGCGCCACATGTGCCCGTCGCCGTAGGCGGTTTCCGCGAGATCCCACAGCGTGTCGCCGCGCACGATGACGTGCTTGCTTGCCATCGATGTCGCGGTTTCCGCGGCGGGTGCAGTTTCGCCGGCCGTGGTCGTTGCCGTCTCGGCAGGCATCGCTTCGGTATTCGCCGCGCCGGCGTCTGCCGTCATGTCGGTAGCCGGCATTGCGGCTGCAACGTCCGCAATGCGGCCTTCGGTGAAAGGCTTGTAGGGCCTGTTGGCCGCAAGATAGTCTGCGACAACCTGCTCCAGGCCGGGTCCGAAGTCATAAGCATTCATGCCGGCGGAAGCGAAGATCTTGTATCCATCGCCGCCCGCGCGCATGTAGTTGTTGGAGACGATCGTGTACGTTTTGGCGGCGTCGAGCTTGACGAAGCCGTCGCCTTCCTTGACGTCCACGGAAACGACCCGACTGCCGGGCGGCTTCGATTTGTCGAAGGAGAACTTCATGCCGGCGACCTGCGGGAAGCGGCCGGCGCCTTCCTCGATCTGGCTGAGGCCGTTCTCGAGGGCGGCGAGAAGGTCGGACCCCTTGAGCTGGAAGGTTGCGACGGTGTTCTGGAACGGCAGCACGGTGAGCACCTCGCCCATCGATACGGGGCCGGCGTCGATCGACGCACGCAGGCCGCCGCCATTGGTGATGGCTATCGTCACGCCCTGGCTCCTCGTCCGGTCGAGCATGGCATCCGTCACGAGGTTGCCCATGGCGCATTCCGCGGCGCGGCAAATCTCGCGCGAACCGTCGATCGGCGCCGCACTCTCCGCGACGATCTTGTTCTTCAACTCCTCGATGGGGCCGCCCAGCTCCTTCACGCGGGCAACGACCGTTTCGTCCGGTTTGATCGACGAGTCGATCAGGAGCGGTTCACCGGTGGCTTCCTTTACCACCCCCTTGTCGTCGAAGACGACCTTCAGGTTGCCGAGATACTTGCTGTATGCGCCGGCCTGGACCACCGGCACCTTGTAGCCGCCGGGATTGTCGACCATCGTCGGATATGGGCCCTCCGCCTTGTCCGAGGTATTCGACAGGAAGGTGTTGGTGTGGCCACCGACGACGACATCGACATCCGGGATCTTGGCGATGGCAGCGAGGTCGCGCGGATAGCCGACATGGGTGAGCGCGACGATCTTGTCGACACCCTGCTTCTTGATCTCGCCGATCGCGGCAGTGATGTCGGCGACGTCGTCGCCGATGAGCACATTCGGCCCTGGCGACGAAAGCTCGTGCGTGTCATTTGCGACCGCGCCGACGATACCGACCTTCTGGCCACCCGACTCCAGGATCACGAAGGGCTTGATGCGGTCGCCAAGCTTGGAACTCGCACCGGCGGCGACATTGGCGGTGACGACCGGGAATTGCACCTTGTCGAGGAAGAGCGCGAGCCCATCCTCGCTGTCGTCGAATTCGTGGTTGCCGACGGTCATCGCGTCGAACTTCATCAGGTTGAGGAACTCAGCCTCCACCGCGCCCTTGTAGGTCGTATAAAAGAGCGACCCCTGGAAATTGTCGCCGGCATTGAGCAGCAGCACGTTCTTGCCGGCCATCGCCTGGCGCTGTGCGTCGATGGCGGCCTTGAGGCGCGCGACGCCGCCGAAGCACTCGTTCTTGCTCTCCTCTTCGGCCGAGCAGGTCGAGTCGTATTTGTTGATCGATTCGATGCGGGAATGCAGGTCGTTGATGTGCAGGATGTTGAGCTCGTAGTCTGCGAGGGCCGTTCCGCTCGTCAGCGCGAGGATCGATGCCGCCAGAAGGCTGGTACGGACGAATGTCATGGTCTTTCTCCTGTTTACCCGTTCCCTGGCATCCGGCCGGCAGGCCGCCGAACGGTATGGTTTCGGCCAGCAGGATGCCGGCGCGATGCTTTCATCACCGCGCATCGACTGCAAGGAAAAAGGTAGGTCGCGGGCTCATCTTTGTTGCAGCGCGAGGTAAGCCCGCCGGCAACAATAAGCCCCCGGGAGGGGGCTTGATGGCGATGCCGTTATGCCTGCGGTCAGCCGCGGCGGGTGAGCGAGAACTGCGCACCTGACCCGGAGGTGCAGTTGAGCTGTGTCGGCGTCACCAGCGAGCAGTTCGCCCGCGATGCGGTCTTCGTGATGTTGGAGAAAAGACTGATCTCGACGAGTCCCGTCGGCTGCGTCACATAGGTACCCGTCGCCATGACGGCGTTGGTGCCATCCGTCGTGCGGGTATCGAACTGACCGGCATTGAAGGTCGACAGCAACCCGTTCGAATCCACCCAGGCTCCCTCGACGCCCTGCGGCTGCTGGACTGCCGTCGGCAGATCGCGCGTACGGCGCTCGGACTGACACGACGCGAGCGCCGCGGCAACGGATAGCAGAGTGATGAGGGTGTGGGGTTTCATTAGTCTTCTCCCGCGTGACGTCCCGCAACTTTCTCGTCGTTTCGAAGTGAAACATGCCGCGATAAGATGGTGAAAGCAAGTCGCGGTGCCGGCGAGACAGCTGTTATCCCATTGAAACGCAAGAGGCCCGCGAGAAATTCGCGGGCCTCCTGATGTTCGCCGCGACGCTGCTCAGCGGACCAGGATGTTCCTGAACTGCCAGGCGTCCTTCGTGTCGAGGTCTTCCGGGAAAAGGCCCGGGCGGCCGTCGAGCGGTGTCCAGTCCGTGTAGTGTCCCTCGACCGGGCCGAGATAGGGAAGCTGGACCTCGAGGCAGCGCTTGTAGTCCATCTCGTCTGCCTCGACGATGCCGGCCTTCGGATTTTCGATCGCCCAGACCATGCCGGCGAGAACCGCGGACGTCACCTGCAGACCGGTGGCGTTCTGGTAGGGGGCGATGCGGCGGGTCTCCTCAAGCGACAGGCGCGAACCGTACCAATAGGCATTCCTGTCGTGGCCGTAGAGCAGCACGCCCAGCTCGTCGATGCCGTCGACCAGTTCGTTCTCGTCGAGGACGTGGAGGACCGGCTGCTGGTTTCCGCCGTTGCCGAACATTTCATGCAGCGACAGCACGGCGTCGTTTGCCGGATGGTAGGCATAGTGGCAGGTCGGGCGGAAGGTGACGTCGCCGTCCTTGTCGCGCGTCGTGAAATAGTCGGCGATCGAGATCGACTCGTTGTGGGTTACCAGGAAGCCGTATTGCGGGCCGGGCGTCGGGCACCAGGTGCGCACGCGGGTGTTGGCGCCGGGCTGCTCCAGATAGATCGCGGCCTGGCAGCCCTTCTTGTGCTTCTTGGCATTCTTCGGCATCCATTCCTCGTGGGTGCCCCAGCCGAGTTCTGCCGGCTGAAGGCCCTCGGAGATGAAGCCTTCGACCGACCACGTGTTCCAGAAGGTGTCGAACGGCTTCGGGTTCTTCGTGCGCTGCGTGTCGCGCTCGGCGATATGGACGCCCTTGACGCCGGCCTTCCTCATCAGCTTTGCCCAGCCGTCGCGATCGTCCTGCGACGGCTCGTCGAATTTCAGGTCGAGATCCTTGGCGAGGTTGACGAGCGCCTGCTTGACGAACCACGAGACCATGCCCGGATTGGCGCCGCAGCAGGAGACGGCGGTGGTGCCGCCGGGGTTCTTGGCCTTCTCCTTGCGGACCGTTTCGCGAAGCGCGTAGTTGGTCCGGTCGGCATTCTTCATGCCCTTGTCGAAATAGAAGCCGAGCCACGGTTCGACGACCGTATCGATATAGAGGACGTCCAGCTTGCGGCAGAACTTCATGAGGTCGAGCGAGGACGTATCGACCGAGAGGTTGACGCAGAAGCCCTGGCCTTCGCCTTCGGTCAGGAGCGGCTTCAGCAGGTCCTTGTAGTTTTCGCGGGTGACGTGTGCCTTGACGTGGCGCACGCCGTGGCGCGCGAAGATCTCCGCGTCGGCAGCGTCTTCGCGCGGCTCGATGACGACCAGCCGGCTCTTGTCGTATTTGAAGTGGCGCTCGATCAGCGGCAGCGTGCCGCGTCCGATCGAACCGAAACCGATCATCACGATCGGCCCGGTGATTTCGCCGTAAACCGGATAGGTCGTGTCTGCCATGTCGTCGCTCTCCTGGAAAGACGTCGGTATGTCGAAAAAAAGGGCCCTTAAGGCCCCTTCGTGAATTGGGAAAGGCCTAGAGCACAGAATCCTGTCACAATAAAGGGTGCAATGGCGCCACGCGGGATAATCTTACGCAGTCACGAGAGCGCGCAGGCCGGCGATCAAGCCGCCGCGCGCCTCGGTCAGGCCCTTGTAGCGGGCCTGCGCGGGCTCGAGCGCCTCCAGCTGGTCGGCGAAGGTCGCAGCGACCGTTGCCGCATCCGGCAGGGTGCCGACCGCGGCGATCGGATCGGCATAGATGCGGATCGTGAACAGGATGTCGCCCGAAACGGGAAGCCGCCGCAAGGTTTGCCTCTCGACGCGCACGAAGGTCTCGTCGAGCGAGACGGACGGCGCACCGGGCAGCGCCCCATGCGCCTTCGATGCCGGACAGTGCAGGTCGGCATCCGGGTTGATCGACCAGTTGAAGCGATGGACCGGCTGGTCCGGCTTGAGATTGTCGAACATCCGGTTGATCAGCATGGCATTTCGCGTGCCCTCGCCGAAGCCGGGGACGGGCGCATGGATTTCCTCCATGCGCCGGCCGAATTTCTCCGGCAGCGACCAGGAGGACGGGAAGGCGACATAGCCCGCCGCGAGGTGCCAGCCGGTTTCGCGGCGCCGTATGAGAACGAGATCCTCCTGGACGAGCGCACCGGCGCGCAGCAGCGGCGGGAGCGCCGGCTCGTCGAGAACGACGCGCCGTTCGGGAAGGCGCATGGCGTTGCCGTCCCGCGTATAGACCGACGGATGCGCCAGCGGCAGATGGTCCGCCAGCATGGCGAGGACTTCCCCCTGCGCCGCCCGCGTGTCCGGCGCTTCGGCGAAGACCACGTCCGGAAAGGCCGAACGCACGCGGTCCTTTTCGCGCAGGTAGCGTTCCAGGTCCCCGTCCGGCTCGATCCAGCGGGC
>NZ_JAKGBU010000001.1:83387-105127 GCF_021555155.1 Rhizobium alarense | reverse complement strand
TGGTGAAGAGCCGGGCCGAACCGTCATAGGGCGTATGGGCGGGGATGGTCAAAACCTGGTGTCGTCCCGTTGCGGCCGATCTTGGAACTGGTCGGATATATCGCCCTTACCCTTCAGCTTCAACCGGAGCAGGGCCGGCAGGCTGCCGGAGGGTCGCTCCCGCCGCAGTGCGGCAAGTAGCGGACACGTCATCGTGGGTTGGCATCCGCCGAAACCAGCGTCGCCGAAACCAGCGTCGCCGGGATCAGACCGCGGAGGGAGTTGCCGAGATGGAAGGGACGTCCCTCGATGTCGGCGAGGCGCAGCTTTCCCACCCGAGCCTTTGACCGGCAGAGCAGGTCGGTCCTGAGCACGCCGGCGAGCAGGCCGCAGGAGAGCGGCGGCGTCCGGAGCTTGCCGGTGTCGTCTTCGACGAACAGGCTGGTGATCGTGCCCTCGCAGAGTTCGTCGCGCTCGTTGAGCAGGATGACCTCGTCCGCCATATCGCGCGAAAACTCGGCCCGTGCGGCCTCGTAGATCTCGCGGCGGCTGGTCTTGTGGCGCAGCAGTGCATCTGTGGACGAAAGGCGCAGCGCGGCGACGGCGACGCGCCAGACGGTTCCGGGCGACAGGGGCGAAAAGGGTGCGGTCGTCACCGCGATGTGCCCCTCCGGGAAAAGCTCGAGCCGGACGCGCAGCGGCTTGTCGCCGCCGACCGCGGCCAGCAGCGCCGCGCCGGCCCTTTCCGCCCCCGGCAGGCCGAGCACGCCGGCGGAAGCGGTGAGGCGGGCCAGGTGCAGCGGCAGGCGAAGGAAGCCGCTTTCCGGCTCCCACCGCAGCGTCTCGATCAGTGAAAGATCGCTCATGCGGCGATCTCCGCGTCGCCGACGGCGAAACGGGCCTTCAGCAGGCACTCTTCATATTCCGCCTCGGCCGTCGAATCAAAGACGATGCCGCCGCCGACATTGAAAACCGCCCTGCCGCCGGGAAAGAGCGACATCGTGCGGATCGCCACGTTGAACTGCATGGTGCCGTCCGGCGCGATCCAGCCGATGGCGCCGCAATAGGCGTCGCGCGGCCCCTCCTCGAGATCGTGCAGGATCTCCATCGCCCGCATCTTCGGCGCGCCGGTCACCGATCCGCACGGAAAGAGCGCCGCGAAGATGTCGCGGATCGTCGTGTCGGGCACGAGTTTCGCCCGGACGTGGCTTACCATCTGGTGCACCGTCGGATAGGTCTCGACGGCGAAGAGCTTCGGCACGTCGAGCGTGCCCACCGCGCTCACGCGCGAGATGTCGTTGCGCAGAAGGTCGACGATCATGCGGTTCTCGGCTTGCGACTTCGGGTCCGCCTGCATGGCGGCGATGATGGCGGTGTCCTCGGCTGCGCTCGCCCCGCGCGGCGCGGTACCCTTCATCGGATGCGTCTCGATCCAGCCGTCACCGTCGATGCGGAAGAAGAGTTCGGGAGAACGGGAAAGCAGCATCGGGCCGTCGAGCGCGACGAGCGCGCCGTACTTCACCGGCTGGCGCTCGATCAGCGACCAGAAGGCGGCGACCGGATCGCCGCTCCAGCGCGCCGTGATCGGCATGGTTAGGTTCGCCTGATAGCAGTCGCCCTGCCTGAGATGCCGGTGCAGCCGGTCGAAGCGCTGCCGGTAGGCCTCGAGGTTCCAGGCCGCGCGCGGCTCGGCGATGAAGGGCTCGTTCTCGACGCGCTGCCGCGGCGCGGCAAGGTCATGTCCCTCTGCCGGTGCCTTGAAGATGCCGAAGCTCATCAGCGGCGTTTCGCGATCCTCCCCGGCGAAAGGCGCAAGCTTCTCTTCGAAGAGATGGCCTGCCTCGTAGCTCATGAAGCCGGCGATCCAGTATCCTTCCGCATGCGCCGCCTGCAATTGCGCGAAGGCCGCCTCGAACCGGTCGCGGCTGCGGACGGTGACGACACGCAGGGGATCGGCGAAGACCGTCGTCCGGTCTTCGCGGTCGTCCCGGAAGAGCACGTAGGGTTCGGGCGCGGTCATGTCGGTCGTCCGGTTTCAGGCCGCCGTATCAAGCGCTTCGAGTTCGTCGATGAGCCCCTCGATCATCGACAATCCTTTGCTCCAGAACGACGGGTCCGTCGCGTCCAGGCCGAAGGGCTTCAGCAATTCGGAGTGATGCTTGGTGCCGCCGGCCTTCAGCATCTCGAAATACTTCTGCTGGAAGCCGTTTTCGGCCTGCTGGTAGACGGCGTAGAGCGAGTTCACCAGGCAGTCGCCGAAGGCATAGGCGTAGACGTAGAACGGCGAATGGATGAAGTGCGGGATATAGGCCCAGTAGGTCTCGTAGCCCTCGGAGATCCGAACCGCCGGGCCGAGGCTTTCGCCCTGCACGGACAGCCAGAGCTCGCCGATCTGCTCGGCGGTGAGTTCACCGTCCTTGCGGGCGGTGTGGAGCTTGCGCTCGAATTCGTAGAAGGCGATCTGGCGCACGACGGTGTTGATCATGTCCTCGACCTTCTGGGCGAGCATGGCCTTGCGCTCGCGCCTGCCCTTCGTCTTGTCGAGCAGACTGCGGAAGGTCAGCATCTCGCCGAAGACGGAGGCGGTTTCGGCGAGCGTCAGCGGCGTCGAGGCCATCAGCGCGCCCTGGCCGCCGGCGAGCACCTGGTGCACGCCGTGGCCGAGTTCGTGGGCGAGCGTCATCACGTCGCGCGGCTTGCCCATGTAGTTGACGAGCACATAGGGATGCGCCGAGGGAACGGTCGGATGGGCGAAGGCGCCGGGGGCCTTGCCGGGACGGACGGGCGCGTCGATCCAGCCGTCGTCGAAGAAGCGTCGGGCGATGGTCTCCATTTCAGGGTCGAACGTGCCATAGGCGGAAAGCACCGTGTCGCGCGCCTCGTCCCAGCCGATCAGCGTGTTGGAGGTTTCCGGCAGGGGTGCGTTGCGGTCCCAGAAATTGAGCTGTTCCATTCCGAGCCACTTGGCCTTCATGGCGTAATAGCGGTGGGACAGGCGCGGATAGGCGGCGCGCACGGCCGCCGCCAGCGCATCGACCACCTCGCGCTCGACGCGGTTTGCAAGATGCCGGCTGTCGGCGATGTCGCCGAAACCGCGCCAGCGGTCGGAAATCTCCTTGTCCTTGGCGAGCGTGTTGGTGATGAGCGAGAAGGTACGGATGTTCGCCCTGAAGGTCGCGGCGAGCGCTTCCGCCGCCTTCCTGCGCATCTCGCCGTCCGGATCCTGCAGCAGGTTCAGCGCCGCCTCCAGCGGCAGCTCCTCGCCGTCGACCGTGTAGCGCAGAGAGGCCATCGTCTCGTCGAACAGGCGGTTCCAGGCGGCGGCTCCCGTCATCGATTTTTCCAGGAAGAGCTGTTCCGTGCGGTCATCAAGCTGATGCGGCTTGTCCTTGCGCAGATCTTCGAGCCAGGGGCGGTAATGGCCGGCGCGCGTGTCCCTCGCAAGGCAGAGGTTGATGCGCGCATCGTCTATGCGGTTCAATTCCAAAGAGAAAAACAGAAGATGCGCGCTGATGTCGGTGATCTTCGACTGGACATCGCCGTAGAGCTTGCCATTGGCGGGGTCGGTGGTGTTGGAAAAGTAGGTGAGACCCGCGAAGGAGGCGATGCGGCCGAGCGTGTCTTCGAGCTTTTCGAACGCCTCCACGGCGGCGCCGATGCCCTCGTCACCGGTCAGGCCCGCGGCGGCATCGAGCTTGCCCTTCCACCTTGCCTCGAACGCGATTGCATCTGCCTCGGCCTTCTTGAGGTCTCCCAGAAATTCCGGCGAGCCGGCCGAGGGATAGAGATCGGAAAGCGTCCATTCCGGCAGGTCGCCGAGCCCCTCCTGCGCGGCGGCCGCTGCTTTCGGCGGCGCGTTCAATCGGGGCGTCTGGGAGGGGAAATTGGTCATCGGTTCGCTCTCGGTTCCGGTCTCTGCTCGGGGCGCCCTGCTTGCGACGCCAATGGTTAAAATGCAAGCCTTTCTCAAAACGGCATGTTCAACCCTTTCTGCCAAGGTCTCTTCTTGAGTTCAGTCCCCGTGAGCATGCATGAAGCATGTCTCAGGCAAGGAGGTTCCAGTGACGGCCCATATTCTTGTCATCGATGATGATCCTGTCCAGCGCAGGCTCTTGAAGAACATGATCGAGCGCAACGGTTACGTCGCGCATATGGCGGAAAACGGCCGAGCCGGCCTCGATGTGCTCGATCGCAAGGGCGGGCTGATCAATGTCATTCTGCTCGACCTGATGATGCCGGAGATGAACGGCACGGCCTTCCTCGAGGTGCTCGCCGAACGGGAGATCACCATTCCCGTCGTGGTGCAGACCGGACAGGGCGGCATCGAGACGGTCGTCATGGCCATGCGGGCCGGCGCCTTCGATTTCGTGGTCAAGCCGGTCTCGCCGGAACGGCTCTCTGTCGCGATCGGCAATGCGCTGAAGCTCGACCAGAAGGATGGTCGCGGACGTCATGGCCGCCGGCATCGCACCGAAGCCGTTCATTTCGACGACATCGTGTCCGCAAGCCCCGCCATGCTGCGGGTGATCGACCTGGCACGCCGCGCCGCACAGTCCAACATTCCGGTCGTGCTCGAAGGCGAGTCAGGTGTCGGCAAGGAGATGGTCGCCCGCGCCATCCAGGCGGCGAGCGACCGGGCCCACAAACCCTTCGTCACCGTCAATTGCGGCGCCATTCCGCACAACCTCGTCGAGAGCATCCTCTTCGGCCACGAGAAGGGCGCCTTCACCGGCGCCACGGAGCGGCATACGGGCAAGTTCATGGAAGCCGACGGCGGCACACTGTTCCTCGACGAGATCGGTGACCTGCCGCTCGATGTGCAGGTCAAGCTGCTGCGCGCCGTTCAGCAGGGCGAGATCGAGACGATCGGCGCCCGTTTCCCGCAGAAGGTCAACGTCCGCCTGATCTCGGCGACGAACCGGGATCTGATCAACGAGGTGAAGGAAGGCCGCTTCCGCGAAGACCTCTACTATCGCCTCAATGTTTTCCCCATCACCATCCCGGCGCTGCGCAAGCGCAAGGAGGACATTCCGGTCCTGGTGCGTTCCTTCGTCCAGCGCTTCGCCGGCGAGCAGAAGCTCGCGACGCCGCTCACCGTCTCGGCAGGTGCCCTGGCGCTCCTGACCGCCTATGACTGGCCGGGCAATATCCGCCAGCTCGAGAACGCCATCTTCCGTGCCGTGGTGCTCGCGCAAGGCGCGGAACTCGATGTTGCCGACTTCCCGCAGATCGCCACCCAGGTGTCCGGTTATGCCATCACCGACAACGGACAGGTGACCTGGGACATCGAGCAGGGGTCGGCGAACGACGACATGCCGTCGGACCTGCGCCTGCCACCGGTCTATCCGGACTTCAGCCGGTCGAGCGTCGCCGACGCCTCCGTGCCGTCGCTCGTCGAAGGGGCGATTGCCGGCATCGATCGCGGCGGACACGTCCGCAAGCTCGCCGATGTGGAAGAGGAGCTCATCCGTTTTGCCTTGAAATTTTATCATGGCCAGATGAGTCAGGTTGCACGGAAATTGGGCATTGGGCGCTCGACGCTCTACCGCAAGCTCAAGGACTATGGTATCGATCCGGAAAATCCGTTGAAGGAAGTTGCCTGATCGTCCGGCTTTTCAGGCTTCTTTCCCCGGCGGTTGCCGTTCATCCCTTGTTAGTGGACCATTCACTATAATTGGGGAGTCGCGGCAACTGTGGCGGATTTGCCATGCTGTTACCGCAATTCGCAGTCATCTGGGACAAAGGGACGCCTTTTGTCCGTCGGACGGGGATAGAATTGGCAGATTTTTTTGGATCGATACTGAACGCGGGCGCCCGTGTGCGTAAGCTGTTCAAGGGCGCAGCTTCGAGGGTTCCGCGTATCGGCCTGTCGCTCCTGTTGGCCGCCGCGCTCGCCACGCCCTCCATCGTCCCGTCATCCACGGAAGCCGCCGGCGGCACCCGCTCGCTGAAGCTCTTCTATATTCACACCAAGGAAAAGGCCGAGATCACCTTCAAGCGCAACGGGCGCTTCGATCAGAAGGGCCTGCAGCAGCTCAACCGCTTCCTGCGCGACTGGCGCCGCAACGAGCCGACCAAGATGGATCCGCGTCTCTTCGATCTCGTCTGGGAGGTCTATCAGAAGAGTGGCGCCAGGGGTTATATCCACGTCGTCTCCGCCTATCGCTCGCCGGCCACCAACTCGATGCTGCGGTCGCGCTCCAAGGGTGTCGCCAAGAAGAGTCAGCATATGCTTGGCAAGGCAATGGACTTCTACATTCCGGATGTGAAGCTTGCGGCGCTCCGGTCGATCGCCATGAAGTTCCAGGTCGGCGGCGTCGGATATTATCCGAAGTCCGGCGCGCCCTTCGTGCATCTCGACGTCGGCAGCGTGCGCGCCTGGCCGCGCATGAGCCGAAAGGAACTCGTCAGCCTGTTCCCGGACGGCAAGACGCTTCACCTGCCCTCCGATGGCAAGCCGCTACCCGGCTACGATCAGGCCGTTGCCGACTACAAGCGTCGCGTCGGTGCGGATTCCGTCGAGGTTGCCGGCGGCGGCTCTCCGGATACCGCAACCCGCAAGCGCAAGGGCAATTTCCTCGCGGCCCTCTTCGGACAGGGAGGCGACGAGGACGAGGAACCCAATGCAATCGCGAGCGCGGAGCCGATTGCGGAAGAGAAGCCGGTTGCGCGCAGCCGCGAAACCACCAAAGAACTGCCGGGCGTGACGACCGCCGAGGAGCCCGCCGCCAAAACGGAGCAGCAGACGGAAGTGGCCTTTACGGCGCCGGTTCCGCTCATCCGCCCGGCGTTCAAGGAGCAGAAGCAGGCCACCACGACGGAATTGGCGCTGGTGGCGCCGACGACGAACGGGGCTGCGGCTGCGCTTGAGGCCGCCTTGCCGGCAGAAGGAGAGAATCCGTCGACGGAGACGGCAAGCCTCGACGACATGAAGATCCCCGTTCCGGAAATGCTGGGGGATCGCTCGCAGCCGGGCGACGCGGAAAGCGAAATCATGACCGCCTCGGCCGGTCCGATGACGGACGAGGAGGGCTTTGACGCGGTGCCGATTCCCGACGCCCGGCCCGCGTTCGAGTCGGTGCTGGCGGCGGTGGCGGAAGCCGAGGTGCCGGTCGCGCAGACCGAGGCCGTCGCGGCCGTTGCGGATGCGGAACAGAGCGAAGGGCTCTCGGCAGCCGCTGCAACACGCGTCGCCCTCGCCGATCCGACGATCGATGAAGAGGAGGCGCGTCCTGTGACGCTCGCAGCCCTCGTGCCGGATACCGAGACGCGCCGCGCCGAGGACGCCTTCGCAAGCGCCTTCGACGCGGATGGCGGAGCGGAAAGCGGCCTGAAGGGCGGCCGCCCGAAGAAGAAGGATGCGGAGGCCGTCGCACGCGGCGCAATCCGCAGCGAACCGAAGCTGACGCAGCAGATCATCTCGAAATGGGCCCTGAGCCAGGGCCGCTTTGCAACGCAGTCCAAGCCTGTCAAAGCGCCGCGCTTTGTCAGCCGCACGCTGCGCGCCGCGCCGACCACGGTCTACAGCGCCGGCTTCGACGCCGGAGAGACAACGGTTGATCCGGGCCGCTTCAGCGGCTCCGCGGTCAACTTCATGGAAGTGCGGAAGTTCGCCCAGGTCAGCAACTGATCCTTGAGCGCCACGTCGGGCACGATTTGATTTAAGACCCCGCGGGCTTGCCTGCGGGGTTTGTCGTTCGTTGCAGCGGGCTGGAACAAGGAAGCCTGTCAAAGACGGATGCCGTCAGGGGAGGTGCAACTCGCGGCAGGCCGCGTCCGGGCCTATGTGCGGCGGCCGGCGAGTTTTTCGGCGAGGTCGCCCATTTCCTTCTGGGCACGGCGCTCGGAGGGATAGACGTCGAGGAAACGTTCCCAGGCCCTCAGCGCCAGTTCGTCTTCTCCGCTCGATGTCAGGATCGCCGCCAGGCCGGCAATCGCGCCGAAATGGCGTGGCTCCAGGATCAGCACCTGGTTGATGTCGGACATCGACTTGCGCAGGTTGCCCATCTTGTAGTGAAGCGTCGCGCGCCGGTTCCAGCCCTCGGGATAGTCCGGCGCGAGCCGAACCACTTCGTCGAGATAGTCCAGCGCCGCGCCGTTCTTGTCCTCAGCAACGGACTTGTCGGCCCACTGGATCAGCAAGTTGATCGTCGCACTGCCGGAATCCTGCCATTCCAGGCGGATGCGGTTGGAAATGTCCTCGGCCGCGTCGGCGTTCGTCTCGCGTTTCAGTTCGGCGAAAAGCGAATCGAGCCGCTCCGCCGATGTGGAGAGCGCCGTGGCGCTGTCCTGGGTGGCAGGCGTGGCCGCTTCCTGCGGCAGGGCAGGACTGGCTCCGGCGGAGACGGACAGGGGAATCAGAATCGTCCAGGCAAAAAAACGGCGCATGAGGCATGGTAGCCCGCACGCGCCGTTTTTCAAATCACTATCTCTCGATCCCTTGCGGGGATCGACAACAATCAGCCCTGGCGAGCCTTGAAGCGCGGGTTCTGCTTGTTGATGATGTAGATGCGGCCCTTGCGGCGCACGAGGCGGTTTTCGCGGTGGCGGGCCTTGAGCGACTTGAGCGAATTCTTGATCTTCATTTTTCTGATCCGCGATGCTTGAGGGCGAAGCGACCCGCCCGGATTATCCTCAATTAAAAACGCGCCGTTTCGGGCGCGCTCTCAGGTTGGCAGGCATGTACCCGTTCAGCCCCGCCCTGTCAACCGCGCAACCGGCTTTTGCACGGCGCTGCGCCTATTTTCGGCCGCGGAGAGGATCAGCAGAGACGCGTCACATGCCCCATCTTGCGCCCTGGCCTCGCCTCGACCTTACCGTAGAGATGGACGAGCACGTCCGGCTGCGACAGCCATGCGGGCACGTCAGTCATGTCGTCGCCGATCAGGTTCTGCATCACGCAGTCCGAATGGCGTCGTGCGTCGCCGAGCGGCAGCCCCGCAACGGCACGCATGTGCTGTTCGAACTGCGAGATGATGCAGGCGGCTTCCGTCCAGTGTCCGGAATTGTGGACGCGCGGCGCGATCTCGTTGACGACCAGCCCGCCGTCGGCCAGCACGAAGAACTCGACGCCGATGACGCCGACATAACCCAGATCGTCCAGCATGGCGCGCGCAGCTTTGCGCGCCCGGTCGGCCGTCGCCTCGGAAATCGCGGCAGGCACCGTCGAGGTATGGAGAATGCCGTCGCGGTGGACGTTCTCGGCGGGATCGTAACAGACGATCGTGCCGTCCTTGCCGCGGGCGGCGATGATGGAGATTTCGCGATCGAAGGGAACGAGGCTTTCAAGGATGAGGGGCACGCCGCCAAGTGCGGCGAACGCGCCGGCACGGTCTTCCGCCGGCGAGTGAAAAAGGCGCTGCCCCTTGCCGTCATAGCCCATCCGGCGTGTTTTCAGCACGCCGACGCCGCCGAAGGCATCGAGCGCGGCCTCGAGTTCCTGTTGGTCATCGACCGACAGGAAGCGAGCCGTATCGATGCTGCAGCCGTTGATGAACTGTTTTTCGGCGAGGCGGTCCTGCGAAACCTGCAGCGCCCGCGGCGGCGGGTAGACGGCGATGGAGCGCGCCAGCGCCTCGGCGGCCGAAACCGGAACGTTTTCGAATTCGTAGGTCACGACATCAGACGCTGCGGCGAGCGCGTCGAGCGCCGCCGGATCGTCGTAGGCGGCGACGATCTGCGCGTTGGCGACCTGTGCCGCCGGGCAGTCGGCCTGCGGTTCGAGAATGACGGTGCGCAGCCCCAGCCGGGCGCCTGCCATGGCCAGCATGCGGCCCAACTGGCCGCCGCCGATGATGCCGATCGTGCGGACCGTCATAGCGGCGCGTCCACCGGGTAGTCCGCGACCGCGCGGGCTTGATGATCCCGCCAGTCGTCGAGCCTGTGCGCAAGTTCCGGATCCGTCAGCGCGAGCACGGCGGCGGCGAGCAGCGCCGCGTTGACCGCGCCGGCGCGGCCGATCGCCAGCGTTCCGACTGGAATGCCGGCCGGCATCTGCACGATGGAAAGCAGGCTGTCCTGGCCGGAAAGCGCCTTCGACTGGACGGGCACGCCGAAGACCGGCAGCGGCGTCATCGCGGCGGTCATGCCCGGCAGGTGTGCCGCACCGCCGGCGCCGGCGATGATGACCTTGAAGCCCTCGGCGCGGGCGCCCTTGGCGAATTTGTAAAGCCGGTCCGGCGTGCGGTGCGCCGAGATGATGCGCGCCTCGTAGTCCACCCCGAGCGCGTCAAGCGTGTCGGCGGCGTTTTTCATCGTCTCCCAATCGGACTGGCTGCCCATGATGATGGCGATGGGGGGCGTCTCTGTCGTCACGTATCCGGATCCGTCTAGGCAATGATGTCGGGGATGATCTGGTCCTCGATCTTGGTCAACTTGTCCTTGATCGCCAGCTTCTTCTTCTTCATCCGCTGGATTCTGAGGGCTTCGCAGCCCGTCTGGATCATGGCGTTGATGGCGGCGTCATAGTCCTCGTGCTCCTGTCGCAGCCGAGCCAAAGCCAGCCTGAGTTCCGCCTGTTCCTGGTCTGCCATGCTATCAAGTCCCCGTCGTCATCGATGGCGGTTTACCGCCACTCGTTCGCAGCACGAACGCTGCTCCTATCACGAAAGTCGCGGTAACGGGAAGTTATCCTTGGCCACGAAATCGCCTTCGACAAATGAAAAATAGCATGGCACACTTTGTTTGTTACAACCTGGGTCATCCGGCGTGCAAGCGACCGTATGCAAACAAAAGGAAGGAACTGTCACATGACGATTGAGGCTCATCTTGCCACGCTTGAAAAGAAGCACTTCGCCCTTGAGGAGGAGTTGCACACGGCGATGAATCACCCTTCTTCTGAAGACCGGATCATCAACGACCTCAAGCGGCGGAAGTTGCGCATCAAGGACGAAATCGAAAGGCTTCGTTCCTCAACACATTGAGTTGTCACGGTAATTTCCAGATAAAAACGATGTAACAAGGGACGGAACACGAACAGGGAACGGTTGCAAGAGCGCGTTCCGGAGACGGAGGGGCCGGAAAACCGGCACATCATCTCAATCGTAATTTCGTCGAATTGACACGTCCCGGTCGCGCGGGGTGGCGCGCCCGGGACGCTGTGTCAGAACGGCACGCCCGCTCGCCAAACTCTCCGCTGACTCTTGATCAAAACGGCGTTTTCCGGACGTGGCCCGGGAGCCTCTTGCAGCGCGCCGGAACGTCAGGCCCAGAACTGGTCCAGCCAGAGATTGAGCCGGTTGAAGCCGGCATTGTTGATCGCGTAGATGCGGCTCGTACCCCTTGCCGTCACGCTCACCAGATTGCAATCGAGCAATGCCTTGAGATGCTGCGAGACGGCCGGGCGGCTGATCGGCAGGCCCTGCGACAGTTCGTTGACCGTCTTCGGAGCCCGGCGCAGTTCCTCGAGGAGAAAGCGGCGGTTCGGGTCGGCAATCGCAGCGAAGGGATCGGGGTGCGCCATGCGGGAAATCTATGGCAAAGCCGCGGGATCGGCAAGCGGTTTGTGCGTTGCACCATCGCGCGAACCCCTTGACTTCCCGGCGATTAGGCGAGTGCCGACAGTCCGTCATAGGCGAGCTTCAGGCCGGCGAGCAGGGCCATCGCATACATGAACGGGTAGAAGACCTCCGGACGCATGCGCTTGATGAGATAGCCGCCGACAGCCGTTGCGAGGATGGCAAGCGGCACGAGCGTCGCGGAGATCGAAAGATTCGTCGTGTCGAGCTGGCCGAGCGCGAAATAGGGTACGAGTTTCACGGCGTTCAGCGTTGCGAAGTAGCGCACCGCCGTGCCGGTGTAGTTGCGCGGATCGAGCTTCAGCGGCAGGGCGTAGACCTGGAAGGGCGCGCCGCCGGCATGGGCGACGAAGCTGCCGTAGCCGGCCAGCGTTCCGAAGAAGGCAGCGGGGACGAGCCGGTGCGGCTTTGCCGGGATGACGATACCCCGGCGGGTGCGCCACTGGTTGTAAAAATAGCGCGCCGCGAAGAGGATGGCGATGAGCCCGATGATGAGGCGCAGGGCGTCGCGCGGCACGTAGGCGGCCGTCGCCCAGCCGATGGCCACTCCGGCGAGGCCGCCGGGGAGCATCATCAGGAAGGTCCTCCGGTCGTGGTGGCGGCGCCAGATCCACAGGGAGACGACGTCACTGACGATGAGGATCGGCAGGAGGATGGCCGCCGCCTGGACCGGCGATACCGCCATGGCGAGGATCGGCACGCCCATCAGGGCGAGTGCCTCCCCCATGCCGCCTTTCGTCAGGCCGACGAGAAGCACGGCAGGGACGGCCGCATAGTAGATTGTCGGGTCGATGTTCATGGAGGGCGATTGATCCTGAGGCGCAACAGGTCTATCCGCTTTGCCTGGACATTGCGAGAGCGCTGCGCATCGTCCGCCGTGAAATCACAGGATGATGGACCGCCGATGCGTGAGATTGAAAACCGTTGCCGCCTCGTGCTGATCGCGCCGGAGGGCGACGATATCGATGCCCGTTCCCGTCTGCTCGAGGGCGCGTTGAGGGGCGGCGACGTCGCCTCGGTCATCCTGCCGCAATATGGCCTGAACGACAGCGACTTCCAGAAACATGCCGAGGCCCTTGTTCCGATCATCCAGAATGCGGGGGCGGCGGCGCTCCTTGCCGGCGACACGCGGGTCGCAGGACGGGCGAAGGCCGATGGCATCCATGTCACCGGCGGAGCCGACGTGCTTGCCGAAGCGGTGGAGAAGTTCACGCCCAAGCTCATCGTCGGCGGCGGCAACGCAACCGATCGGCACAAGGCGCTGGAGATCGGCGAGGCACAGCCGGACTACATCTTCTTCGGCAAAATCGGCGGCGACATCAAGCCGGACGCGCATCCGAAGAACCTGGCGCTCGGCGAGTGGTGGGCTTCTATGGTAGAGGTTCCCTGCATCGTCATGGGTGGCACGGACCCGCAGTCGGCGCTCGCCGTGGCGGAGACGGGTGCCGAGTTCGTCGCGCTTGCGCGCGCCGTGTTCGACGACGCCGGTCAGGCTCCGCATGTCGTTGCCTTCGTGAATGGCCTTCTTGACGAAAAAGCGCCACGGTTTGAGGATTTACCGAACGCATGACAAGGGGTTCGCGTCGCATGTGCCGTGTTGCCATCGGGCTCGTCGCCATGCTCGCTCTGGCGGGGGGCGGCGCGGTGGCGCAGGAGATTCCGGACCGGAAGCCCGCGGTGATCCCGGCCGATTCCAACGCGGCCGGAAGCTTCCTGCAGCAACCGGGCGCGGTCGGCGGCACGCTGGAGACGCCGCAGGCGGTCGACAAGGCCGGGCGAGTGATCGAGCCGGACGAGGAGGATGGCGCGGCGTCTGCGGGATCCAAGGCACCCGAAGAGGGGGCGACGGACGCCCTGGCCGGCAAGGACAAGAACGACACGGCCGGCGCGTCGCAGGGCATCAATGTGCTCGAGCGCATGGGTGCCGACCTGCCGGCCCTGCCGGCCGAAAAGCCCTTCGAGGGCAGGGTCGACGAGGCTTATGGCGCCTACCAGCGCGGCTTCTACCTGACGGCGATGGAGCTTGCCCTGCCGCGGGCGCAGCTCGGCGACGCGGCGGCACAGACGCTTGTCGCGGAAATCTTCGACCAGGGCCTCGGTGTCAAGCGCAACCGCAGGGATGCCGCCTTCTGGTACGGGCAGGCGGCACAGAACGGCGACCCCGCGGCAATGTTCAAATACGCGCTGTTGCTGATGGAGGGCTCGCTCGTGCCCCGTGACCGGCAGCGCGCGGACGAGCTGATGAAGAAGGCCGCCGACCTCGGCAATCCCTCCGCGCAGTTCAACTATGCGCAGGTGCTGGTCGCCAATTCGCCGGGCGAGAAGGGGTTGCGGGACGCGATGCCCTACTACGAGAAGTCCGCGGAGCAGGGCATTTCGGATGCGCAATACGCGCTGTCGCAGATTTACGCGAACCTCAAGGATCTGCCGAAAGCGAAGCGCGACCGGGCACGCGAATGGCTGCTGAGGGCCGCCCGCGCCGGCTACGACACCGCCCAGCTCGACCTCGCGATCTGGCTCATCAACGGCACGGGCGGCAAGCGCAGCTACGAGGATGGTTTCGGCTGGATGAAGCGCGCTGCCGAGCGCGGCAACGTGGTTGCCCAGAACCGCCTCTCCCACCTCTATATCAACGCGATCGGCACGCGGCCCGACCCGGTCGAGGCGGCGAAGTGGTTCGTGCTGTCGCGCCGGGCGGGCCTCAAGGATCCCGCGCTCGAGGACTTTTATCTCGGGCTGACGGACGAGGAGCAGAAGGCCGGCATCTCGGCCGCCAACAAGTTCCGCTCGTCGTGACGGCGCGGCGCGACCGCAGGCACCATCGCGCCGTCTTCCGAGCCGCCTCCGTCTCCGACACTTGAAAAACGGGGGGAATTGTGGTCTTGAAGCCGCAGTTTCGCCGGTGCTCCCTTCCGCGGCCCTGCGCAAGCCTCTCGTACACGGAAAAGTTTCATGAAAATCAGTGGCGGCGACATTCGCCCGGGTTCTGTCATCGAGCACAACGGCGGCCTTTGGGCGGCCGTGAAGTGCAACACCGTCAAGCCCGGCAAGGGTGGCGCCTTCAATCAGGTCGAACTCAAGAACCTGATCGACGGGACGAAGCTCAACGAGCGTTTCCGCACCTCCGAGACGGTCGAGAAGGTCGATCTGGAGAAGAAGGACTTCCAGTTCCTCTACGAACAGGGCGACGGGCTCGTCTTCATGAACCTGGACAGCTACGAGCAGCTCGAACTGCCGAAGGAATTCGTCGGCGACCGCGCCGCCTTCCTCCAGGACGGCATGATGGTGACGGTTCAGCTCTATGACGAGAAGCCGATCGGTATCGCGCTGCCGGACCAGGTGGTGCTCGCCGTTGCCGAGGCGGACCCCGTCGTCAGGGGGCAGACGGCGGCCTCTTCCTACAAGCCCGCCGTGCTCGAGAACGGCGTGCGCGTGCTGGTGCCGCCCTTCATCGAAGCCGGCGAGCGCGTGCTCGTCGACACCAACGAAATCGCCTATCTCCGCCGCGCCGACTGATCCGCGGTTCCCCGGCGACGCGGGCGCCCTGCGCCCCCGCCGGACAAGTCAAAGGAATGCCTCATGGCCCGCTCAGCTCTTCTCAACGTCATGGTCCAGGCCGCCTTCAAGGCCGGCAAGTCGCTCGCCCGCGATTTCGGCGAGGTCCAGAACCTCCAGGTCTCGCTCAAGGGGCCGGCGGACTACGTCTCCCAGGCTGACCGCAAGGCTGAGAAGATCATCCGCGAGGATCTCCTGAAGGCCCGCCCGACCTATGGCTTCCTTGGCGAAGAGGGTGAGGAGATCAAGGGCACGGACGGCGCACATCGCTGGATCGTCGACCCGCTCGACGGCACGACGAACTTCCTGCATGGCATTCCCTGCTTCGCGATCTCGATCGCGCTCGAGCGTAACGGCGAGATCGTCGCGGCCGTCGTGCTCAACCCGGCGACCGACGAGCTCTACACGGCCGAACGGGGCGGCGGCGCCTTCCTCAACGATCGCCGGTTGCGTGTCGGGGCGCGCAAGGTGCTGTCGGATGCGGTCGTCGGATGCGGCGTGCCGCATCTCGGCCGCGGCAATCACGGCAAGTTTCTGATCGAACTGCGCCATGTCATGGGCGAGGTCGCCGGCATCCGCCGCTTCGGCGCCGCGTCGCTCGATCTCGCCTCGGTTGCGGCCGGCCGTTTCGACGGATTCTGGGAACGCGACCTGTCGGCCTGGGACATCGCGGCCGGCATTCTGCTGATCCGTGAGGCGGGCGGTTTCGTCACCGATCTCGATGGCGGCAGCGCGATGCTCGACAACGGCACGCTCGTCGCCGGCAACGAGTACATCCACAAGGCGCTCACCGAGGTCGTGCACCGGCCGGTCCCGACACGGTGACGCGCTTCGTCGCGTGCGGGGTGGCAACGCCGGCACAAGGCCGCTCACCCCTTCAATTCGGCGCAATCTTCCTCTAGTCTCCGGCCGTGACTCACGCAGGAGATCGCGAAGCGATGGCGAAATTGGCATTGTCGGGCTGGGGCGGGTCTTCCGAGACTGGGGACGACTATCCGCACAAGCTGTCCAGCCCCATGGCCTTCTTCTGGACGATGGTCATCTTCCTGATCATCGTCGGATTCGTCGCCGCGATCCTGTTTCGTCAGGCGCAGACCGCCTTCCTCAGCAATCCCGGACTGAATGGCCTCATTCTCGGTGTTCTCCTGATCGGCGTGCTGCTTGTCTTCAGCCACGTCCTGTCGCTCCGGCCCGAGGTGCGCTGGTTCAATTCGTTCCGCGCCGCGGGGAGTGCCGAGAAGGTCGGGCGCGATCCGGTGCTGCTGGCGCCGATGCGCGCCCTGATCGGGCGGCGCCATTCCATGGCGATCTCCACCACGGCGCTTCGCTCGATCCTCGATTCGATCGCGACCCGCCTCGACGAATCCCGCGACACGTCGCGCTATCTCATCGGCCTTCTGGTGTTCCTCGGCCTGCTCGGCACCTTCTGGGGTCTTCTCGGCACGATCGGCTCGATCAATACGGTCATCCAGTCGCTCGATGCCGGCACCGGCACGGCCGCCGACGTGCTCGCCGCCTTGAAGGAGGGGCTTTCTGCACCGCTGGACGGCATGGGCACGGCCTTCTCGACATCGCTGTTCGGCCTTTCCGGTTCGCTCATCCTCGGCTTCCTTGATCTCCAGGCGGGCCGGGCACAGAACCGATTCTACACGGAGCTCGAGAACTGGCTTTCTTCCGTCACCGACGTCGGCTCGGAGGTGGCCAATGTCGCCGCTGCACCGGCATCCCGGTCGGCGGACGAACTGCGCGAGCTCGCCGAGCAGATCGTGAAGGTCTCGCAGGAGGGCGGCGGCCACAACCGGACGACCGCCGCGATGGCGAGCCTGGCGGAAGGCATACAAGGGCTCGTCAAGAACATGCGCAGCGAGCAGCAGATGCTGCGGGACTGGATCGAGGCCCAGCAGGAGGAGGCGAAGGCCCTCCGCCGCACGCTCGACAGGCTTGCGGCCCGCAGCGGCGACAAGCACGTCGAGCGGGTCATCGAAAAGGTGCATGACAAGGCCGGGGAATAAGTGAATGGCGCTTGCTCGCAACCGGCGCCGGGAACGCGGCGTCGACTATTGGCCGGGCTTCGTGGACGCGCTGTCGACGCTGCTGCTCGCCATCATGTTCCTGCTCTGCGTCTTCGTGCTGGCACAGTTCTTCCTCAGCCGCGAAATCTCCGGCAAGGACGAGGTGCTGAACCGGCTGACAAGCCAGATCAACGAACTGACGCAACTGCTTGCGCTGGAAAAGAGCGGCAAACAGGACCTCGAGGACGCACTCGCCAACCTGCAGGCGTCGCTCGCCGATTCGGAAGGCGAGCGGTCGCGGCTCCAGCAGCTGCTCGATCGCGGGTCTGGAACCTCCGCTGCGGCGACGGAGCGGATTTCGACACTGAGCAAGTCGCTCGACGAGGAACAGCAGGTCAGTGCCCGGGCGATGAGCCAGATCGAGCTGCTGAACCAGCAGATCGCCGCCCTGCGCAGCCAGATTGCCGCCGTCGAGGAGGCGCTGCAGGCGTCGGAAGCCAAGGACGATGCATCGCAGGCGAAGATCGCCGACCTCGGGCGCCGGCTGAATGTCGCGCTGGCGCAGCGCGTGCAGGAACTGAACCGCTACCGGTCCGACTTCTTCGGCCGGCTGCGCGAGATCCTTTCGGACCGTGAGAATATCCGCATCGTCGGCGACCGCTTCGTCTTCCAGTCGGAGGTGCTTTTCCCGTCCGGCGGCGACCAGTTGAACGAGGCGGGGCAGACGGAGATGACGAAACTCGCCACCGCGCTGCTCGACCTCGCCCGCGAGATCCCACCGGAGATCAACTGGGTGCTGCGGGTCGACGGCCATACGGACAACGTGCCGCTCTCCGGTGCCGGCCGCTACGCCGACAACTGGGAACTGTCGTCGGCGCGCGCCACCTCGGTGGTCAAGTTCCTGATCTCGAAGGGTGTTCCGGCGAACCGCCTCGTCGCGGCTGGCTTCGGCGAGTTCCAGCCGATCGCCGAGGGCGAGAGCCCGGAGGCACGTTCGACCAATCGCCGGATCGAACTCAAGCTGACCGAGCGCTGATCGCGGCGAAAAGCACGAAGGCCCGCCGCATGCCGATGGCAGGGCGGGCCCGGAAGACAAGCTCGAATGGATAGCCGGTCTTGCTGGCGGAGGCGGGCGCCGTCAGGCGCTCGCCTTCGTCTCGTCGACAACCGTTGCTTCCGGCGCGTTCTTCTTAATCGACTCGATCGCGCTCATGGCCGAGGCCTTCGCCTTGTATCCCTCGGACGAGAACATCGTCTCGCCGTTGGACGCCTTGAAGCGGAAGCGGAACTCGCCGGCCTTGTCCTTGTAGACTTCGAACTTGTACATGCGTTTCTCCCTCGAATCGCTGGGCTGTCTCTTGCAGGGCAAGTCTAGCGCGAAAAATCCGCTTCAATCCATTTGTATATTCGCGTCGCGCACAACCGGCGTCCATTTGTCGAGTTCCGCCTTGACGTGGCTGGCGCGCTCCTCGAACGTCGATCCTATGATTTCCGCGCTGAATTCCTGTGGCCGGAGGACGAAGGAAGGTTGTCGAACATGATCGGCACCTGATTGCCGACCACGCCGTTCTGGGCCGGGCCGGACCCCTTGTTGGGAATATGCTGCATGCCGACGAATTCCTCGCCGGTCTTTACCGGCAGTTCCGGGTTTACCACGAGCCCGTTCGGGACGACCACCAGAAGCGAGATCGGTGCAAAATCGGCAATCGGGTCGTAGGGCTTCGTTTTCAGGATGAGCGGGTTCCGCCCGGGCGAGAAATGCCGCCGGCGCCAGCGACATTCTCGACGATCAGCTGCCGGCCGGGTTCTTCGGACATCCTCTGCGCGATTTGAGCGTCGGGAAAGGGAAAAAGCACCACGTATCGGCTCGGCGTCGCAATTCCGCGTTGCTCTTACGCGAACGTAAGCGTAATTTTACGGGGCGACTGGCTTGGGAGGGCATTCATGGATTGCGACGTGCTGGTGATCGGCGCCGGGCTGGCGGGTTTGGTTGCCGCGGCGGAGGCGGCGGAGCGTGGCCTGCGGGTGATCGTGCTCGATCAGGAAGGCGAACAGAACCTCGGCGGACAGGCCTTCTGGTCGCTTGGCGGCCTGTTCTTCGTGGACAGCCCCGAGCAGCGGCGCATGCGCATCCGCGACAGTATCGACCTTGCGCGTCAGGACTGGTTCGGCTCCGCCGGGTTCGATCGTCCGGAGGATCACTGGCCGCGACTGTGGGCGGACGCCTATCTCGATTTCGCCGTGGGTGAAAAGCGTGCCTGGCTGCATGCACAGGGCATGCGGTGGTTTCCGGTCGTCGGATGGGCCGAGCGCGGCGGCGGTCTCGCCTCCGGCCACGGCAATTCCGTGCCGCGCTTCCACGTCACCTGGGGAACGGGACCGGGCGTGCTTGCCCCCTTTCTGCGCCGGGTGAAGGACGCCGCCGCGAGAGGCGGTCTGTCCTTCCGCTTCCGCCACCAGGTCGACCGGCTGGTGACGGCAAACGGCGCGGTCACCGGGGCGGAGGGCTCGGTCCTCGCGACCGATCCCGTGGCCCGCGGCCAGCGGAGTTCGCGCGCGGTTGTCGGGACCTTCTCGATAGCCGCAGGCGCGGTGATCGTCGCGTCCGGCGGCATCGGCGGCGATCAGGAGCTCGTCCGGCAGAATTGGCCGGTCGATCGATTGGGCCCGCCGCCGTCCGTGATGGTCAGCGGCGTGCCGCACCATGTCGACGGCCGGATGCTTGCGATTGCCCGGGAGGCCGGCGGCGCCGTCATAAACGGCGACCGGATGTGGCACTATACCGAGGGCCTGCGCAACTGGGATCCGATCTGGCCGAACCACGGCATCCGCATCCTGCCCGGGCCGTCGTCGCTCTGGTTCGATGCCGACGGCAACCGTTTCCCGGCGCCCGCCATGCCGGGCTTCGACACGCTCGGCACGCTGAAGGCGATCAAGGCGTCGGGGCACGATTACAGCTGGTTCATCCTGACGAAGGCGATCATCAAGAAGGAATTTGCGCTGTCGGGCTCGGAGCAGAACCCGGACCTGACCGGCAAGGACATTCGGCTTCTGCTCAGGCGACTTGGCCGCAACCCGCCGGCGCCCGTGCTGGCTTTCATGGACAAGGGCGAGGATTTCGTCGTCCGCGACAGGCTGGAGGATCTCGTGGCGGCGATGAATGCGCTGACGGGCGAGAACCGCCTGGACGCGGCTCATATCCGCGCCCAGGTCGAGGCGCGAGACCGGGCGATCGAAAATCCGTTCTCGAAGGACGTCCAGGTGACCGCTATCCGCGGCGCGCGCAACTATCTCGGCGACAGGCTGATGCGAACCGCCCGGCCGCACCGCATCCTCGACCCGAAAGCCGGGCCGCTGATTGCCGTGCGCCTCAACCTGTTGACGCGCAAGACGCTCGGCGGCCTCCAGACGGATCTGTCAAGCCGGGTGCTGCAGGCGTCGGGGGAACCGGTGTCGGGCCTTTATGCGGCCGGCGAGGTCGCGGGTTTCGGCGGTGGCGGCGTGCACGGCTACAACGCGCTCGAAGGTACCTTCCTCGGCGGTTGTCTGTTTTCGGGCCGTATTGCCGGGCGGGGCGTCGGCGTCTGAGCGGCGGGTCAGTTGATCTGGCGTGGGGCGACCGCTTCGTCGGACCCATAGTCGAATTGCAGCCGTGCCAGTTTGGCATAGAGACCACCCAGGCGGACGAGGCTTTGGTGGTTGCCTTCCTCGACGATGCGGCCGTGTTCCATCACTAGGATCCGGTCGGCCTTGAGAACCGTCGCGAGCCGGTGGGCGATGACGATCGTGGTTCGCTCGCCCATCAGCTGGTCGAGCGCGGCCTGGACAAGCGTTTCACTTTCCGCGTCGAGGGCGGAGGTGGCTTCGTCGAGCAGCAGCAGCGGCGCGTCCTTCAGGATCGCCCGGGCAATCGCAATGCGTTGCCGCTGGCCGCCCGACAGCGTGACGCCGCGCTCGCCGACCATCGTGTCGAACCCCTTGTCGAGCCGGCCGATGAACTCGTCTGCCTGGGCAGCCTTCGCTGCGGCGAGAATCTCTTCCGTCGAGGCGCCGGGCATGCCGAAGGCGATGTTGTCGCGCACGGTCGCGGCGAAGATCGTCACGTCCTGCGGCACCAGGGCGATGCGGCGGCGGACCGCCTCGGGATCGGCACTGCGGATGTCGACGCCATCCAGCGAGACGGCGCCGGACTGCGGGTCGTAGAAGCGCAGGATGAGCGAGAGGATGGTGCTCTTGCCGGCGCCCGACGGGCCGACGACCGCCACGGTCTCGCCCTGCCGGATGTGGAAGCTCAAGCCGTTGACGCTGCGATATCCGGGCCGCGACGGATAGGAGAAGTGCACGTCGTCGAACGTCACCTCGCCGCGCGCCGGGGAGGGGAGGGAGACGGGATGGGCCGGTGCCTGGATTCCGGGTTCTTCCTCGAGCAGTTCGGCGAGCCGCTCGGCCGCTCCGGCCGCCTGCGAGAGCTCGCCCCACACTTCCGAAAGTGCCCCGAGGCTGCCGGCGGCGAACACGGCATAGAGCAGGAACTGGCCGAGCGTACCGGCAGACAGCGTGCCTGAGAGCACATCCTGCGCACCGAACCAGAGCACGGCCACGACGCTGCCGAAGATCATTGCAATCGCAAAGGCGGTCAGCAGCGAGCGGGCCCGGATCGCGGCGCGGGCCGCCGCAT
>NZ_JAKGBU010000001.1:35557-83287 GCF_021555155.1 Rhizobium alarense | reverse complement strand
GCGGGCACGCGACGCCTCTTCGCCGTTGAACGCCTGGACGGTGCGCATCGCGCCGATCGCCTCGCCGGCATAGGCGGAGGCGGAGGCGAGCGTGTCCTGGGCCTCGCGCGCGCGGCGGCGGACCGATCGGCCGAAAGCGACGAGCGGGAAGACGATGATCGGAATGGCGCCGATCACCAGGCTCGAGAGCTTCGGGCTCGTATAGACCATCATCGCGATGGCACCGAAACAGAGGATGGCATTGCGCAGCGCCACCGAAGCCGTGGCGCCGACGGCGGATTTGATCTGCGTGGTGTCGGCCGTCAGGCGTGAAACGATTTCGCCGGACTGGTTCTCGTCGAAAAAGGCAGGCGAAAGCCGGGTCACCCGGCCGAAGACGTCCCGCCGCAGGTCCGAGACGATGCGCTCGCCGAGCGTGATGACAAAATAGTACCGACAGGCGCTTGCAAGCGCCAGCACGATTGCCAGCACGAAGAGCATCGCGAAATAGGTGTCGATAAAGCCGGCGTCGGACTCGGAGAAACCGTGGTCGACCATGCGCCGCACCGCCATCGGCAGGGTCAGCGTCGTCACGGCGGCCACCACGAGCGCGATGACGGCGCCGGCGACCAGGCCACGATAGTGGCGGACATAGGGAACGAGCTTCGCCAGCGGACGGATCGACTTGCGGCCTGCCTTTGCGGCCGCCCCGTCTAGCACTCTGTCGGTCACTTTACCCCCGTTCCCGCGCGCGGCAGGTTTTGGCTTTCGGCACTTGTTATCCCGGCGGCCTTCATGTATAGGCTCGCCATCGAATTGGGAAGCCGTTGGCCTGACCGGCCGCGGCTTCATTTACGTCTTTGGCCAGCCCACCGCAACCGATTGCGACATTTGGCCCACGGAACGAGCAGGAAGAGCGTCATGAAGGCTGATATCCATCCCGAATACCACATGATCAAAGTCGTCATGACCGACGGCACCGAGTACGAAACCCGTTCGACGTGGGGTTCGGAAGGCGCGGTCATGAACCTTGAAATCGATCCCAAGTCCCACCCGGCCTGGACCGGCGGCAACCAGCAGCTCATGGACCGCGGCGGCCGCGTCTCGAAGTTCAAGAAGCGCTTCGAAGGCCTCGGCCTCTAAGGTCTCGTCCGGCGTGCATGCGCCGATCCCGAGAGCCTCATTCGAACCCTCGGCTGCGCCGGGGGTTTTTGATTCTGCGGGACGCGTCACGGGCGGATCAGCACTGTCAGCATCATGACAGCGATGGCGATCACCGCGATCTTCCAGAAGTCGCGGCGCTGACGCAGCCCCGGCAGGCCGAGGGGGCGCACGATGTGGATCAGCATGGCGATGAGAAGCAGCGCGGCGAGGATTTTCGGCATGGGGTCTCCCTTTGGCCGTTCCTGTCACACCGGCGACATTTTTCCAAGGGATCAGCAGTCGTTCTCGCGAAATGGGCAAGGGGGGGCGGCGCAGCTGCCGCTTTCCGTCTGATGTCTGTTTCGGCTGGAAATGTGCGCCGATGCGCCATAGTTTTACCCATCCAACTCGCGGTCGGTCATGCAAAAGAACCTCCTCTCCGTCTTCGCTCTCCTGCTTGGCACGCTGTTTCTGTTCCTCGGCAACGGATTGCACAGCCTGCTCCTGCCGGTGCGCGGATCGCTCGAAGGCTACGAGACGACGCTGCTCGGCCTTCTCGGTACGTCCTGGGCCACGGGTTTCGTGCTCGGCTGCCTCTTCGCCCCGACGGTCGTCAAACGCATCGGCCACGTTCGCGCCTTCTCCGGGTTCTCCTCGCTGATTGCCATCATTGCGCTCCTGACGGGCATCCTCGTTGATCCGATCTGGTGGGTGCTGCTGCGTGCGGTCACAGGCTTCTCGACGGCCGGCACGTCGATGATCATCGAAAGCTGGCTGAATGAGCGTGCGACGAACGAAAGCCGCGGGGCGATCTTCTCGCTTTATATCGCGATTACGCTGTTCGGCGTCGTTGGCGGCCAGATGATGGTGCCGTTCGCCGATGTGGGCACGCCGATGCTCTTCATGGTGGCGGGCATCCTCTACTGCCTGGCACTCCTGCCGACGACGCTCTCGACGGCCGCCTCGCCACAACCGCTGAAGCAGGTGCGGCTCGATATTCCGGCCCTCTTCCGCACCTCGCCGATCGCCTGCGTCGGCATCGTGCTGATCGGCATCGCCAACGGCGCCTTCGGCACGCTCGGTGCCGTCTTCGGGGCCAATGCAGGCCTGTCGCCGAGCACGATCGCGCTCATGATGAGCGTCACGATCTTCGCCGGCGCCGCCATGCAGCTTCCGGCCGGTCGCCTTTCGGACCGTATCGACCGGCGCTTCGTCCTTGCCGCGCTTGCGGCCGTTGCCGCCAGTTCGGGGCTCCTTCTGTTCGTGATCGAACCGGCCTCCGTGACGGTCCTGCTTGTCCTGATCGCGATCTATGGTGCGACCGCCAACGCGCTTTATCCGATCGCCGTCTCGCATGCGAACGACTATGCAAGCGCCGAGGATTTCGTGAAGGTTTCCGGCGGCCTGCTGCTGCTTTATGGTGTCGGCACCATCATCGGCCCGACGCTCGGCGGTCCGATCATGTCGGCAGTCGGTCCCTATGCGCTCTTCATGGTCACCTGCTGGGCGCATGTTCTGATTACCGCCTATGCGATCTTCCGCAGCCGCCGTCGCGCCGCCGTGCCGGCCTCAGCACGCGACGCCTATACCACCATCAATCCGGGCACGCTGACGACGCCTGAAAGCCTGCATCTCTCGCCGCGCGCCATCGGAGGCCACGAAGGCCCAGCGGCGGGTGCGGAGAAGTTCGAGGACAAGGCCGCATGACGAACATCGACGACGATCGTCCGCCGAAAAAAGCGGGGCATGAGATCGGCAGCGACCTGTCGCTGCTGTCGGCCGACGAACTTGCCGCGCGCATCCTGATGCTGAAAGAAGAGATTTTGCGCCTCGAAGACGAAAAGGCAAAGAAGGCATCGAGCCGTTCGGCGGCCGAAGACCTGTTCCGGCGCTGAGACCGCGCGGAGGTCGCCGAGAGGTGCCGAATTTGCCGCATGACGGTGCAGCGTCCTTTTAAAGTTAACCCGGCGTTAAGCTTCATGAGCTATTAATCGCGTATCCGGAGCCTTCCGGATTCAGACATTTTCACCGCTTGGGGAATCGGTCTGATTTTCTCCCTGTTTTACCTTGAGAGCCGCCTTTCGCGGCTCTTTTTTTGTTCAGTCCCGACTGCGGACGCGGAGCGATCAAAGAATTGTGGAGATTAACCCTTTCTTAAGATTGCGCTTGCGCGAAATGGGTTATGGGATCATCCTGCGCTCATCCAAAAGCCGTGAGGGAACTCCCCTTGTGGTCCCAGCGTTACCTGCAATGTCATGCGTTAGACGGGATTCCAGACCATGTCCGACAGAGGATTGAACACCATCAGCTTCGCTGGGCACGCCGCATCGTCGGCGCAGTTCAAGTCGCTCTATTCCGAAGGCATGGGTCTCGTCGAGGAGACTGCAAGCTACCTCGACGGTCCCGGCCGCCAGGCCTCCAAGGTGCTGCCCCGCATGGCATCGGTTCTTTACGCGGCCGAGTCGATGCGGCTCACCACGCGCCTGATGCAGATGGCGTCCTGGCTGCTTTTGCAGCGCGCCGTCAACAATGGCGAGATGACGCGCGATCAGGTCATGTCGGAAAAGAACAAGGTCCGTCTCGACGGCTTCAACGTCGATCGCCAGGCTCCCGGCTGGAACGATCTGCCGGAGTCCTTCCGCGATCTCATCGAGCGTTCGCTCCGTCTGCAGAACCGCGTGGCGCTGCTCGACCGCGAAATGTACCGGCCGCAGGAGGTCCAGACCTTTGCGCCTGACAACCAGAACAGCGTGCGCGCGCAGTTGAACCTGTTGCAGACTGCCTTCAGCAGCAACTGATCCGCCTGCACGGCTGATTTCGGACCCGGCTTCGGCCGGGTTTTTCGTTTGCGGCCGGTTGTGGAATCAAAAGGGCCACCTTGCGGTGGCCCCCATGAGCTTTGGTCCTCGTTCAGGACCGGGCGCGATGCCCGCAGGAAGGGTGGATCAGAGCGAGGACTGCCCCGCTTTCTCCATCACAAATCCCAAGTCTTTCACGAGGCCCGAAATCTCATTAGACATTGGATCACCTTCCTTTCTGTTGGTTGAACACGGTTCCAATGTAGGCCGTTCGGCCATGGACACAAGAGGGCGGTGCATTTTTCCTGCGATCAGGGCGCCCGACCGGCGAACCGGTGGACGTGAACCTGCGTACAAGGTGCACCGGCAGCGGCCGGCGGGGGCGACAGAGGTGCTGGGGTTTCGGTGTAGGATGATGCTTGCAGTCATGATTGGCCCGGTGCTTGCCGGTTTCGCGGGGTACGCCTACACGGCGCACAAGGTGCGGGAGATCGAGCGGGCATATCCCAATATCGGCGAGCGCATCGATGTCGGCGGCTATGCCCTCAACAGCGTGCATGTGCAGCGCTCTTCCGGGGCCGATCTGCCGCCGATCGTCTTCATCCACGGAGCAAGCGGCAATCTGCGCGACCAGATGGCGGCCTTCCGCGTGCCGCTCGAGGGCAGGGCTGAAATGCTCTTCGTGGATCGGCCCGGTCACGGCTATTCCGATCGCGGAGGCGTTGAGAACGACTATCCCGACGGTCAGGCAGAGGCGATCGCGCGGCTCATGGAAAAGCGTGGGATCGCAAGGGCGATCATCGTCGGCCATTCCTTCGGCGGAGCGATCGCTGCGAGCTTCGCGCTCTACCATCCGGAAAAGACTCTCGGCCTGATGCTGCTTGCGCCGGCGACCCATCCGTGGCCGGGCGGCGTCGATTGGTACTATCGCGTGGCGAGCAACCGCTATGCCGGCTGGCTCTTCAACCACCTCGTCGCCTTGCCGGCCGGCCTGTCTCGGCTCGATGCCGGGACACGTTTCGTCTTCGCGCCGAATGCGCGCCCCCAGACCTATGTCGCGGAGACCGGTCCGGCCCTGGTGCTGCGTCCGGAAACGTTCCGCAGCAATGCGACGGACGTCGCCAACCTCCAGGCCTATGTGCGCCAGACCCAACCCTATTACCGCGAGATCGAGGCGCCGACGGTGATCATAACCGGCGACAGTGACGGGGTTGTGCTCGAGGAAATCCACTCGCGCGGCCTCGCACGGGACATCAAGGGGTCGGAACTCCTGTGGATCCGTAACCTCGGCCACAAGCCGGACCATGTGGTGACGGACGTCGCCGTCGCGGCGATCGAGAAGATCGCCGGCAAGGATCGTGATCTGCAGGATCTGGCGAGGCGGGCGGAAGCCCGACTCGCCGGCGACGCTGCACGCTAAGGCATGTCGCGCAAACGTGCGCTGCGGTTTCGCGATGGCGACATGCGCAAAATCAACTACAAACCGCTTGCTCCGTCCGCACCGATATAGGCGATGCGCAGCATGTTCGTCGCGCCCGGCGTGCCGAGTGGAACGCCGGCGGAGATGATGATGCGGTCACCCGGCTTGCCGAAGCCCTCGTTGACCGTAATGCGGCAGGCGCGGTTCACCATGTCGTCGAGGTCGGTCGCGTCGCCCGTGACGACGCAGTGCAGGCCCCAGACGACGGAAAGGCGCCGGGCCGTCTCGATGACCGGCGAGAGCGCCAGCACCGCGACTTCCGGTCGCTCGCGTGCAGCGCGAAGGCCCGTCGTGCCGGAGGAGGTGTAACAGACGATCGCAGAAAGCCGAAGGGTTTCCGCGATCTGGCGTGCGGCAAGCGAAATGGCGTCTGCGCCGGTCGATTCCGGCGGCGTCCGCTGGGCATAGATGATGCCCGGATAGTGCGGGTCGCGCTCGACCTTGCTTGCGATCGAGGCCATGGTCGAGACCGCTTCGACCGGGTAGGCGCCGGAGGCGGACTCGGCGGACAGCATGACCGCGTCGGCGCCTTCGAAGACGGCGGTTGCCACGTCGGAGACTTCCGCGCGGGTCGGCACCGGCGCCGAAATCATCGATTCGAGCATCTGGGTGGCCACGACCACCGGCTTGCCGGCGCGGCGGCAGGCGCGGATGAGCTGTTTCTGCAGACCCGGAACGGCCTCGAGCGGCATCTCGACGCCGAGGTCGCCGCGCGCCACCATGAGGGCATCGGAAAGTTCGATGATCTCGTCGATGCGTTCGATCGCCTGCGGCTTCTCGATCTTGGACATGATGCCGACGCGGCCGCGCGCGATCTTGCGCACTTCCGCAAGGTCTTCCGGCCGCTGGATGAAGGAGAGCGCTACCCAGTCGACGCTGCCCGTGGCGAGCACCGCATCGAGGTCGACGCGATCCTTTTCCGTCAGCGCACCGACGCCGAGCAGCGTGTCGGGCAGGCTCACGCCCTTGCGGTCGGAGATCTTCGTGCCGGAAACGACCGTGCAGATGATGCTCTTACCGTCGCATTTGTCCGCATGCAGATGCAGCTTGCCGTCGTCGATCAGCAGGCGGTGCCCGGGTTGCACGGCCTCGAGGATTTCCGGATGCGGCAGAAACACGCGGGTTTCGTCGCCCGGTTCGTCGCGGTCGTCGAGGGTGAAGGTCTGGCCGGGCTTCAGTTCGACGGCGCCCGCGGCAAACTTGCCGACGCGCAGCTTCGGTCCCTGCAGGTCGGCGAGAATGCCGATCGGCCGTCCACAGCGAGTCTCCACGCCACGGATGCGGCTGATCAGCGTGCGCATCACGTCGTGGCTGGCATGGCTCATGTTGATGCGGAACAGATCGGCCCCCGCCTCATGGAGCTTCTGGATCATCTCTTCTTCGGCGGAAGCCGGTCCGAGCGTGGCGAGGATCTTTACTTTTCTGTTCCGCTTCATCAATTTTGGCTTTCTTGCGTCCCCGGCGTATCGGACAGCTGAACCATCCAGCTTCCCTGCCGCCCCGTGTCGTATTCCTTGAAGCCCATGCGCTGGAAGCCGCGCGCGAAGCAGTCTTCGACGCCGACGATCTTGAACTCGTTCTCGGCGACGCACATGTTGACATCGCCCGTCCAGCGGCCGCCGCGGGCGGCATCCTCGGCATAAAGATAGTAGAAGCGCGACTGCAGTTCGCCCTCGATCAGCGTGGCGCAAGTCGTTGCCGGCACCTGCCACCATCCCTCGGAAATCCAGCCTTCCTTCGCGCGGTATCCGATCGCGACGCCCACGAGATTCTGGGTGCCGTTGCAAACGCGGAAATCCGCGCGCGCCGTCTCGGGCGAAAGGAAGGAGCAGAGGCCTACGACGAAGAAAAGGCCGGCCGGCGCCAGAGCCCGGAGGCCGCGAAGCGGAGCTGTCTTTGTCGGTGCTAGCACGGTTTCCAATGGAACTCCGTTGATTTGGTCACGCGCTTTCTTGCGACGGCGGGGCATGAATGTCAACGAAACTCTCAACGATTACAGCCTCTCCGCCGGCACCACCTCAAGCGGTGCCGGCAAGCGCACGAGCAATCTTGCCGTTCCCTTCAACGCATGCCATCAGACTGTGACGGGACTTCAACAGCGGCGGAACGCGATGAACGGCAACGATACGCCTTTCGAGATCATCGACGGCGATTTCAGCAGTGGCCTCGTGCTTCTGGCGGACCACGCGACCAACCTGCTGCCGGATCGCTATGGCCGGCTCGGGCTGCCCGAAAGCGCCTTCGCCCGGCATATCGCCTATGACATCGGCATCGAGCCGCTGACCCGCAGCCTCGCTGCCCGGCTCGGTGTGCCGGCGGTGATGAGTCGCTTCTCGCGGCTTCTGATCGATCCGAACCGCGGCGAGGACGACCCGACGCTGATCATGCGGCTTTCAGACGGAGCGATCGTTCCGGGAAACCACCCGCTGAGCGTGGAGGAAGCGCGTTATCGGCTCGAGGCCTTCCATCGTCCCTATCACGGCGCCGTGTCGCAGGTGATCGGTTCGGTTGCCGCCGCGACGGGACGGGCGCCGCTCGTCATCTCGCTGCATTCCTTCACGCCGTGCTGGAAGACTTTCGTCCGGCCATGGCAAATCACCGTGCTCTGGGACAGCGACCACCGGGCGGTCGTGCCGCTGATCGCAGCGCTCGGCGCGATTCCGCATGTGACGGTGGGCGACAACGAGCCCTATGACGGCGCGCTGCGCGGCGACACGATGTTCCGGCACTGCATGACGGCGGGTATTCCTCATGCGCTGATCGAAGTGCGGCAAGACGAGATCGCTGACCGGGCCGGCGTCGAAAAATGGGCTGCGCGGCTTGCGCCGATCCTCGCGGACTTGAATTGCCGCGATACGCTACACAGCTACGAGCGGTTTCCGTCCCGGACCGGTCCCTATTGAGGGGCGGCCGGCGCATGAAAGGACACGTATGATGGCCGAGCTGACACCGGAACAGAGAACGGAGTTCGAGGCGGCGGCCTTCCGCCGGCTGGTCGAGCATCTCCGGGAGCGCGGTGACGTGCAGAACATCGATCTGATGAACCTCGCCGGCTTCTGCCGCAACTGTCTTTCCAACTGGTATCGCGAGGCGGCGAATGCGGCAGGCGTCGCGCTCGACAAAGAGGGGTCCCGCGAGATCGTCTACGGCATGCCCTATGACGAATGGCGCGAACGTCACCAGCACGAGGCGAACGATGCGCAGAAGGCGGCCTTCGCGCGCAGCCGACCCAAGCACGACTGACGATGCAACGAGGAAAAGCGGCCGGTGTCGGCGGATAGGCCTTGATCTCGCCTGAACTTCACGGCAGACCACCGCCACGGTTTTTCCAGAAACGAACGGCAGGCCCGCCGTCGCCCATCCGGCGGAGCGGCGGCCTGCGCCAGACAGCACAGGAGCAGAACATGAACGAGACGGCAGGCGTCGAGAACGTCGCGGCGGCGGAACTCAAGCAGTTCATCGAACGCATCGAGCGGCTCGAAGAGGAAAAGGCCGCCATCCAGGGCGACATCAAGGACGTGCTCGGCGAGGCCAAGGGCCGCGGCTACGACACCAAGGCGATCCGCACGATCATCCGGCTGCGCAAGAAGGATGCCAACGAGCGGCTGGAAGAGGAATCGATCCTGCAGACCTACATGTCCGCGCTCGGCATGGAGTGATCCGATCCGTCCTGCGGAGCCGATCAACCAAGGTCGATAACGGTGATTTCCGGCGGCGAGCCGAAGCGGATCGGGGCGATCGAGCAGCCGAGGCCGCCGGAGATGACGATGTCGCGGCCGCCTTCCGAGACATGTCCGTAGGCGTAGCGGTTGCCATAGGCCGACGGTACGACCGGCGCGTAGCCGAAGACCCGCACCTGGCCGCCATGCGTATGTCCGGACAGGGTGAGGCTTACCCGTGACGGGACACGCGGAAAGATGTCCGGCTCATGTGCAAGCAGGACGACCGGCTCGTCGTCGGTCACCGTGGCAAGCGTCCCGTCGAGATCGTCGAGGCCGGTCATGCCGTAACGGGCCTGCTCTTCGCGCGGCAGCAGCGCCCATTGGTCTTCGAGCCCCGCAAGCCAGAACGGACCCCCGGGCGTCTCGATGCGCTGCGCCCGGTTGGAATAGACGGCGATCCCGGCGTCCTGCAAGGCGCGCCCGGCAATCGTCGGGCCGCGCGTCCGCTGGGCATCGACATCGTCCCACCAGTCATGGTTTCCGAGGATGGCGTGAACGCCGAGCGGGGCATCGAGATCCGCCAGCGCCTTGGCCCAGACGGCAGCGGCGACGTCGCCCGTCCGGAACCGCATGCCGGAAACGTAGTCGCCGAGCAGCACGATGATGTCCGCCTCGAGCGCGTTCGCCCGGGCACAGATGCCGCGGATGCGCGCTGCGCTCATCCAGGGTTCGCAGGCATGGATGTCGGAAAGGGCCGCAATCCTCAGCCGGCGCCCCGCGGGCCAGCCGGCCGGCTGCAGGCGGTATCGCGCGATCCTGAGCCGCACCAGCGGCTCGACCGCAAAGGCATAACTGCCGAGCGCGAGGCCAACGAGCGTGGAGCCGCCGATCGCCTTCAGGAAGCTCCGGCGCGTCAGCACTCAGTCCTCCTCGGAAAAAAGCCGGAACTGCGTCGCTTCCAGATCCTTCGGCGGCTGCAGGCCAAGGTGCTTCCAGGCGTTGGCAGTGAGCATTCGCCCGCGTGGCGTGCGCTGGATGAAGCCCTGCTGGATCATGTAGGGCTCGATGATGTCCTCGATCGCGTCGCGCGGCTCGGAAAGCCCGGCGGCAATCGTTTCGATGCCGACCGGGCCGCCGCCGAAATTATGCGCGATCATCGACAGGTAGCGCCTGTCGAGCTGGTCGAGCCCCATATTGTCGACGAGCAGGCGCGTCAGCGCCTCGTCGGCGACTGTTCTGGACACGGCCTCGGCGCGGGCGACCTCGGCGAAGTCACGCACCCGGCGCAGGAGGCGACCCGCAATGCGCGGCGTGCCGCGGGCGCGGCGTGCGATCTCGCGGGCGCCGTCGTCCGTCATGCCGAGCCCCATCAGCCGCGCGCCGCGGCGCACGATGAATTCCAGTTCCTCGACGGTGTAGAAATTCAGCCGCACCGGGATGCCGAAGCGGTCGCGCAGCGGCGTCGTCAGCAGGCCGAGGCGGGTCGTGGCGGCGACCAGCGTGAACTTCGACAGGTCGATCTTTACCGAACGCGCCGCCGGTCCCTCGCCGATGATGAGGTCGAGTTGGAAATCCTCCATGGCCGGGTAGAGGATTTCCTCGACGGCCGGATTGAGACGGTGAATCTCGTCGATGAAGAGCACATCGCGCTCTTCCAGATTGGTGAGGAGGGCCGCGAGGTCGCCCGCCTTGGCGATGACGGGGCCGGAGGTCGAGCGGAAATTGACGCCGAGCTCCTTCGCCATGATCTGGGCGAGCGTCGTCTTGCCAAGACCGGGCGGGCCGACGAAGAGCACGTGGTCGAGCGCCTCGCCGCGGTTCTTCGCCGCCTCGATGAAGATCTTGAGGTTCGCCCGCGCCTCCGCCTGGCCGGTGAACTCGTCCAGCGTCTGCGGGCGAAGCGCCGTATCGACGTCTTCGCCACGCTTGTCTGGGGTCAGGAGGCGGGCGGCATCACTCATGCGAGAAGTTCCATTCCGGGCACGGCACGGGCGGTCGTGCGGTCGAAGGTCATCGTGGCGCGGCATCCGGCGCGTGCGCCCGACCAGGCAATCATATAGTCGGCAAAGTCGGCAGCCGGCGTATCATCTTCGCTCAAGAGCGCGTCGAGTTCCTCGGTATATTCCACGACAAGAGCGTCGCTCGCCAGAAAATCCTTGAGCATCGATACCACCTGTTGCATCGGAAAGGCCATTCTCCGGTTCAGGACCCAAATCGCCTCCGCCAGCGCAACGGCACTGAGATAGGCCGGATCGTCCGTTGTCCGCGCCAGAAGAAAGCGGCGGGCTTCCGCATTCTGCTCGACATCGTCATCGACGAGGAAACGGACGATGACATTGCTATCGATCCCGATCATGACGTCCCGTTCTTCCATTCACGAACGATGCGCGCGTCATCGTCCGCGGCAGCGTCCATCACGGCTTCCGACATCTCCGCGACGGAGAGGCTGACCCCGTTGGGCGGCTTGCCGAGAATACCGACAAGGTCGGCCAGTTTCTTGTTCTTCGGAACCGCGACGACCTGGCCGTTGCGCACGCCGACATGGAAGCGTGTGCCCGGCTTCAAATTCAGGGCGTCGCGCACCTCCTTGGGAATGGTCAACTGCCCTTTCGAGGTCAAGGTCGTGAACGCACCCATTCTTACGATCCTTCAAAATTCTTACGCTTGCAGTCAAGTAAGATAAGCCGACTGCGGCAATCATCGCGCCAGTTCCTTCAGCCCCAGCCGGATCAGTTTCGCGCTATCCGCCCCTTCACCGCCATTCTTCAAGGCCGCGGCGATGGCATTCGCCGCCTGGTCGCGCGAATAGCCGAGGTTTGTGAGCGCCGAGACTGCATCCGCAACCGGTGCGGCGGCGACGCCTTCACCCAGTTCCTGCTTCAGCCCGATCGATGCCGCCGCCTCGCCGGCAAAGGCGGGTGCCTTGTTCTTGAGTTCCGTGACGATGCGGATTGCGACCTTCGGACCGACTCCCGGTGCCCGTGACACGCTGGTCCTGTCCTGCAACGCAATCGCATTGGCGAGTTCGCCTGGGGTCAGTGTCGACAGAACGGCGAGCGCCACCTTCGAGCCGACGCCCTGCACACTCTGCAACAGGCGGAACCATTCGCGCTCCAGTGCGGTCAGGAAGCCGAAGAGCCTCAGTTGGTCCTCGCGCACATAGGTCTCGATGAAGAGGACTGCCGCCTCGCCTGGGCTGCCGAGCCGGCCGAGTGTGCGCGACGAGCAGAAGGCGACATAACCGACCCCGTGCACGTCGACGACCACATGGTCCTCGCCGATCTCGTCGATGGTGCCTTTGAGTTTGCCGATCATCGCTGGCCTCGTGTCATGGATGCGTCTCCGGCGTGATGAGTTCGACTGTCGGGAAATAGGATCGGTATCCCGACGGGTCGCGGGTGAGAACCGGATAGCCGCGAACGGCGGCATGGGCGCCGATCAGGAAATCCGGAAGCATGCGCTCCCTGCGCCCGCCAAGCGTGCGATAGAGCCGGAACGCCTGTGCCGCCGCAAAGGCCGCCGCCCAGGGCAGCCCCTCGCGCAGGAACGCGCTTTCGGGAAGCAGAGCCTCGACTGTATCGGGATCGTCGTAACGATAGGAAAATTCGGAATAGACGATCTGGTTGATGACGACTGCGCCGCGTCTGGCGGCCGCTGCCAACTGGTCGCTCGACCATCGATGCCAGCGCGGATCGCGGACCGCGAGGTCCACCAGCACATTGGTGTCGACGAGCGTCGCCATCTCAATCGCGATCCCGCATGATGCGTGTCAGCTCGTCGGCATCGATCGCCTGATCACCGGTGCCTTCCAGCCTGCGAAGCGCCTCCAGGAACCGGTCGAGCCGCTGCCGGTCCTCGACCTGCCTGACCCTGTCCTTCGCAACAATGGTCACCGTGTCGCCGTCGAGGCCGATCACGACCTCGCTGTTCGGCTCGATGCCGGCGAGCACACGAAGATCGCGCGGAATGGTGACCTGGCCCTTGGATGTGACGCGCATCTCGCTCTCCTTACAATGTAAGGAATATTCTTACCAACGGAACAAGTCAAGAACAAATCGCCCCACGAGCTTGGCCAGCCGCCCGGAAAGCCTCCGCACGTTGCGCACAAGGAAGTTGGCGGTGTCAGGGGTGGGTTTCAGGAGAAATGATGTCGAGCGACGGAAAATACGAACGATACCGAGCCGTGTCGCGGGTGAGCAGGTGATGTCCCCGGGTTTCCGCATGCGCGCCTATCAGGAAATCCGGCAACGTCCGCTCACGCTGGCCACCCGCCCTTCGATAGCGCTGGTGCACGAGACCGGCCCGATAGGCTGCGGAAAAGGGCAAAGCCTCGCGCTGCAGGTTGAGCCGCGACAGCACCAGCGCCAGCTCGTCCTCGCTTGGCAACAGGCCTGCCAGTTCCGACCAGACGACCGGCGTCATGACAAACTGCGCCCGCGACCTGAGCGAGACGATGGTCCTGGACGACCAGGTCCTGAACGGCGTTTCCGGTCCGAAGACGTCGATGAAGATGTTCGTGTCAATCAGAACCGAGGTCATCGCGCGGCCCCCTCAGCCATTCCATATATTCGTCCGTCGTCATGCCGCCGGTGTCGAAAGTGCCGCTCACGCTATTGATCCAGCTTTCGAAGTCCTGGGGTTCCCGAAATTTGCCGCCGGAGACAACGATCAAACGCGCGCCCTTCTCGTCAGCGACAAAATCAACCTCCGATCCGGGGCCGATGTTCAGCCGATCGCGGATGTCCTTGGGAATGGTAACCTGGCCTTTTTCCGTAACGCGCATGGTAATACCTCTGAGGTATTACTTATCGCCCGAGCTGGAACAAGTCAAGAACAAATCAGCCGGCGAGCTTGGCGAGACGGCCGGACAGGCCCTGCCGATTGTGCGCGTGGCAGATGGCGATGGCGAGCGCGTCGGCGGCATCGTTGCCGGTGAAGGTGGCCTTCGGCATCAGCACCTTCAGCATCATGTGGATCTGCTGCTTCTCGCCGTGGCCAACGCCGATGACCGCCTTCTTGACGGCGTTCGGCGCATATTCCGCCACGCGAAGTCCGGCGCGCGCCGGCACCAGCATGGCGATGCCGCGGGCCTGTCCGAGCTTCAGCGTCGCCGTCGCGTCCTTGTTGACGAAGGTCTGCTCGACCGCTGCCTCGTCCGGCTTGTAGCTGTGGACGATGTCGGCGAGGCCGTCGTGCAACTGGCAGAGCCGTGACGCCAGATCCATCTCGCCGTCCGAGGTCACCGTGCCGGATGCGACGAAACGCAACGAATTGCCGAGTGTCTCGATGATGCCCCAGCCGGTGCGGCGAAGCCCCGGATCGATGCCGATGATGCGAATCGTTTCCTGCATGGACAAACCCTATTCCCTCGGGCCGGACCCTGCCAGCGAAATGTGAACAAAACAAAAACATACGCATCGGCCGGCCGTGCCGGTCGGTTTTCTCGCCGTGGCGCCTTGGATGGAAGAAAATTGAACCTACATGCCACTGCAATGAGAACCGCTCACAGCGAGGCAGCGCCATGGTGCCCTTTTCCATCCTCGACCTCTCCCCGGTCATCGAAGGCGGCACCGTTGCCCAGTCGCTTGCAAATTCCCGCCGGCTTGCGCAGGAGGCGGAGGCCCACGGCTACGAGCGCTTCTGGCTGGCCGAGCACCACGGCATGCGCGGCATTGCGAGCGCCGCCACCTCCCTCGTCATCCAGCATGTCGCCTCGGGCACCAGGTCTATCCGTGTCGGCTCGGGCGGCATCATGCTGCCGAACCACTCGCCGCTCGTGATCGCCGAGCAGTTCGGCACGCTGGAAGCGCTCTTTCCCGGCCGCATCGATCTCGGCCTCGGCCGCGCGCCCGGGACGGACATGGCGACAGCCCGAGCGCTCCGCCGCAACATGGAGGCGGCGGCCGATAACTTTCCGCAGGACGTCGTCGAGCTCATCGGCCTGATGGCGCCGTTGAAGCCGGACCAGCGCATCGTCGCGGTGCCGGGCGCCGGAAGCGAAGTGCCGGTCTGGCTGCTCGGTTCCAGCCATTATTCGGCGCATCTGGCGGCCATGCTCGGCCTGCCCTTCGCCTTCGCGTCGCATTTCGCGCCGGACATGCTGCTTTCGGCGCTGGAGATCTATCGCGAGCGCTTCGAACCCTCGCAACATCTCGACCGGCCACATGTCATGGTGGGCGTCATGGGGGCCGCGGCGGAGACGGATGCGGAGGCCGATCATCTCTTCACCTCCATGCAGCAATCCTTCGTGCGCCTGCGGCGCGGCACGCCGGATGCCTTTCCGCCGCCGCTCGCCTCGATGGACGGCTTCTGGAGCGAACAGGAGCGCATCATGGTCGGGCATACGCTGCAATATGCGGTCGTCGGCGGTCCGGACAAGGTCCGCCGCCGTATCGCCGAATTCCTGTCGCTGACGAAAGCCGACGAACTGATCGTCTCCATGCCGATCTTCGACATGGACGCAAGGCTGAAATCCGTCCGCCTCTTCGCCGAGGCACGGCAGGAACTCGCGAAGGCTGCCTGAAACGCGAAGGGGCCGCGCGTTTCCGCACGGCCCCTTCCCGTTCCTGTCGGTCGATCAGGCCGAAAGCTTGGCCATCACCTCGTCGGAGACTTCGAAATTCGAATAGACGTTCTGCACGTCGTCGTCGTCGTCCAGCGTGTCGATGAGCTTCATCAGCGACTGCGCCTTCTCCTCGTCGACCGGCACGGTGTTCTGCGGCTTCCAGATGGCCTTGACGGTCTCGGCCTCGCCGAGCGTTTCCTCGAGCGCCCTGGAAACCTCGCCGATGTTCTCGAAGCCGCAGATGATCGTGTGGCCGTCCTCGTCCGACGTCACATCCTCGGCGCCTGCTTCGATGGCGGCTTCCATGATGGAATCGGCGTCGCCTGCCGAAAGCTTGTAGGTGATCTCGCCGACGCGGTCGAAGGAAAAGGAGACCGAGCCGGTCTCACCCAGCGCGCCGCCGGCCTTGGTGAAGGTCGAGCGCACGGAGGAGGCCGTGCGGTTGCGGTTGTCGGTCAGCGCCTCGACGATGACGGCGACGCCGCCCGGGCCGTAGCCCTCGTAGCGCACTTCCTCGTAGTTCTCCGCGTCACCGCCGGATGCCTTCTTGATGGCGCGCTCGATGTTGTCCTTCGGCATCGACTGCGCCTTGGCGTTCTGGATCGCCAGCCGCAGACGCGGGTTCATCCCCGGATCGGCCATGCCGGTCTTTGCCGCGACGGTAATTTCGCGCGCAAGCTTGGAGAACATTTTCGACCGCACGGCATCCTGCCGGCCCTTGCGGTGCATGATATTCTTGAACTGTGAATGGCCAGCCATGGCACCCCTGTCTCGTTCGGCGTCCGGTGGTTTCCTGGCCGCCCTGATCGTGTGACGGGACGCACGCCTTCACAATGCGACAGCCTGCTGCCCCGGTTTTCGGAATGCCGCCTTATAATTTCATTGCCGCGCGCCGTCCAGCAGCGAGATGAACAAAGCGGTGAGCGCAGCGTCACTCGGCGCGCACGCGCGCCCGGCTCAGCAGGAAGGAGTGACCGTCCTCGCGTTCGCAGGTCAATCCTGTGCGCTCGGAATAGCAGGTGAAAGGCCCCGCGGACCAGGTCTGGCCATAGGGGATGACGGTTCCGGCGCTGCAACAGCCAGGGTCGCCGACGTCCCTCAGGATGGCCGCCTTGCCCGACCTGCCAAGCACGGCGCGCAGATAGATCGGCTCGACGCGATCGCAGGAAAGCTCCGGGCCGCCGTCCGGAGGCTGGTAGGTGTCGGTGCCGCCTTCGGGAATATAGGTGCAACCGATATTGCCGGAGGGCATGACGAACTGTTCGGCCTTGTCGACGAGCCGGGCAGGGGGAAGCTGTTTCGATGTCGGCTCGTCGATCATCTGCTGCGGCTGGCCGGAATCGAGCGCCGGTCCCGTCGGGGAAGGCGCTCCGCCATCGGCTGAGGCCGGCCCGGTGCCGAGCAGGAGGACGATCAAGGCGCGGCGCAAGGGCATGCTGGAACTCCGGCGTCAGACGCCGGCGAGAATATGGATGGTCGGACGCTTCGGCAAGTTGCGGATCGAGACGACAATGGTCGCATCGTCGTCGGTGACCGTGTCGAAGTCCTCTCCGAACATGGCGAGGAACCGGCCGATCGGCGGGCCGCGGCGATGCATCGGCAGGATCAGCGCCGAGCGCAGGCGCTTGACCACGGCGCTCATGCTTTCCGCGCCCATGGTCAGGCCGCCGTCGACCGGAACCATCAGGATGTCGAGTCGACCGATCTCGGCATACTGCGTGTCGGTCAGTTCGTGGTGGAGGTGGCCGAGATGGCCGATGCAGAGGCCGGCCACCTCGAAGATGAAGATCGAATTGCCGTTGTGCTCCATGGCGCCGCCCCAGGAGCGGATGTCGGTCGGCACGTTGCGCACATAAGTGTCGCCGACCATCACGTGGTGATCCGCTCCTTCCGGGGCGTCGTCGTCCCAGCCGTGCAGAACGTGCCGGATGCCGGGCCCGGGGCTGAGCGTGTAGTGGCTCGAATGCGCCTTGTTCATCGTCACCACGTCGGGCAGCGCCGGCGGCTTGTACCAGCCGCTGTAGTCGGTCGCGATCTTGATGCCGCCGGGCGTCTCGATGAAGAAGGTCGAATGTCCGACATAGGTGATCTTTACCTCGGCCTTCTCGTCGGCCTGGGCGAGCAGGGTGCCCGCCGGTTCGAAGCGCGCGAAGGTGACTTGCGGCAGGGTCTGCGCGATCATCTGGCACTGGCTGACGGGACGGTCGTCCTGCTGCGCCCGCGCCGGCGGGGCGAGGAACCATAGCAGAAGGAGGGACGCGGCTGCGAGAATGAGCGGCACTGGCTGCATGGGCGGCTCCGGTCATCGATCCGCCAAAAACTATGCCGCGTCGCACCCTGCCGGTCGAGCGATCGTACCGTTCCGGCCAATCACAATCGTGTCACCGGACAGGGCGGAAGCCGGGAACCATGCGGCGCGCGGCACGTTCAAAAGCCGTCCCGTTGCACTGCAAGACAGGAAAGGAATGGTACATGTCCAGTCTCCGCAAAGCCCGCGAAAATCCCAAGGAGCAGCTCTTCGACGAGATCGACAGGATCCATGCCGGCATGCTCGGCATCGAGGGCGCGCATATGCACATGCAGCCCATGGCGCCCCATCTCGACCGGCAGACGAATATGATCTGGTTCTTCACCAAATCCGACGCCGAAATCGTCGATGCCATCGGCACGGGCGCGCGTGCTCATTTCTGCGTGGTCGGCAAGGATCATGATTATCATGCCTGCCTCGCCGGGCGTATCGAGGTGCGCAAGGATCCGATCAAGATCGACGAATACTGGAGCTCGGTCGTCGAGGCCTGGTTCGACCATGGCAAGGATGACCCGAAGCTGACGATGGTCGCGCTGCATCTCGACGACGCCGAGATCTGGGCGTCAACCCGCAGCACCCTGAAATTCGGCTGGGAGATCGCCAAGGCGAACTTCAACCCCGACGAGGAGCCGGACGTGGGCGTGAAGACCCATGTCCTCTTCGGCGAGACGCCGGCGGCACGCCTGATGTAGCGCGGCGATCATTCGAACAAACGAAAACCCCGCAAGCAGATGCTCGCAGGGTTTCGCGCTTGGGAGGCAGGTCGTCAGGCGGCAGCCGAGGCCGAATCGGAGGTGGGAACTTCCGAGATGGTCTTCAGCACCTGCGAAGCGATCTGGTAGGGGTCGCCCTGCGAGTTCGGGCGGCGGTCTTCCAGATAGCCCTTGTAGTCGTTCTTGACGAAGGAGTGCGGAACACGGATCGACGCGCCGCGGTCGGCAACACCGTAGGAGAACTTGTTCCACGGCGCCGTCTCATGCTTGCCGGTCAGACGCTTGTCATTGTCCGGGCCGTAGACGTCGATATGGGCCTGCAGGTTCTTGTCGAACTGCGCCATCAGCGCTTCGAAATAGGCCTTGCCGCCGACTTCGCGCATATATTTGGTCGAGAAGTTGCAGTGCATGCCCGAGCCGTTCCAGTCGGTGTCGCCGAGCGGCTTGCAGTGGAACTCGATGTCGACGCCGTATTTTTCCGTCAGGCGGAGAAGCAGGTAGCGTGCCATCCAGACCTCGTCGGCGGCGCGCTTGGAGCCCTTGCCGAACACCTGGAATTCCCATTGGCCCTTGGCCACTTCGGCGTTGATGCCTTCGTGGTTGATGCCGGCGGCGAGGCAGAGGTCGAGATGCTCTTCGACGATCTCGCGGGCGATGTCACCAACGTTGGAATAGCCGACGCCGGTGTAGTACGGGCCCTGCGGCGCCGGGTAGCCTGACTCGGGAAAGCCGAGCGGGCGGCCGTTCTGGTAGAAGAAGTACTCCTGCTCGAAGCCGAACCACGCACCCTCGTCGTCGAGGATCGTCGCGCGGGCATTCGACGGATGCGGCGTGACACCGTCCGGCATCATCACTTCGCACATCACGAGCGCGCCGTTGGTGCGGGCCGGGTCCGGATAGAGCGCGACGGGCTTCAGCACGCAGTCGGACGAGCGGCCTTCGGCCTGCATCGTGGAGGAGCCGTCAAAGCCCCAGAGCGGCAGCTGCTCGAGCGTCGGGAAGGTCTCGAATTCCTTGATCTGCGTCTTGCCGCGGAGGTTCGGTACCGGGGTATAACCATCGAGCCAGATGTACTCGAGCTTGTACTTCGTCATTGCGTTCTCTCTCATCCTTATGATTAGCGAGGTGCGAGATCCTGCAAGGCAGGCGCAGGTCATCGCGTCTGCCTTGCAGGCATGACCATTTCCAATGCAGGACTCGTGCCAGTTTGCCGCCGACGCGGACGCGCGCCATGCGACATTCCGCCCAAAGCGGGGTTGAATTGACGGCCGAGTCCCGGCCGCAGGCCCCGCGCAGGGTGCCGAGAGCAGGTTATTTCAGGCTTTTCGGATTTCCGGACATTTTTGGAACCGGCAAGCCGGGAGGTCGTTTCTCGGATGCCGGTTACCGTGTCGCGGTTCGGGCAGCCGAAATTATAGACTAAAATTTAGACATATGCATAAAAGTTAACCTCTTCGTTGCGTTGCTTTTGCCCGGTAAGTCGCCACGCTCTGATATTTTTTTCGGCAAATAGAGCAATTACTGTGCAGAGTTGCTATATTGAAAGGTGAAGCAAAACCTCGAACCTTGAAGGAGGCGATACGAATGCGAGTCGGTTTTTATCGCGAATCAGCACAGATCATCCCGTTTCCGCTGAAAAAATCGCGCTTTAGCGCAATGGAGGAGCGGGAGCGCGCAATTCCCGATGTCTGTGCGGCGGCGCTGGATAGCTGCTGGTATCACTCCGACGCGATCCGCGAGGCGGACAAGCCCGCCGTCGCAAACCCGGTGCTTCGCCCGCTGGACTGAGGGGCAAAAAGGCCGGAAATCCACAGCCGGCGCATTATTTGGGCAGGCGTCACAGGCGTGTTCGCGGACGCTGCCTCTTAAAGGGCAAATGGCAGGATCGGCGGCCTGGCCCGTGCCGCCCTACCAGAAGGCGGGCAGCGTTTCCGCCAGGCGTGGCCCCAGCCGCAGCGGTGCGATCTTCTCCGCCAGTCCGGTCCGATCGGAAATCTCCACGCACAAGCCGCAGATGGTTGCCGGGCCGCTTGCCGCCTCGAAGCGACCCTTCGGCATTTTCGAGATGAAGCGGTTGAGCGGCTCCTCCTTGTCCATGCCAAGGGAGGAATCGTAGTCGCCGCACATGCCGGCGTCCGACATGTACCCCGTACCGCCGTTGAGGATCTGGCAGTCGGCGGTCGGCACATGGGTATGAGTCCCGACCACGACGCTCGCCCGGCCATCGACGAAATGACCGAAACACTGCTTCTCGCTCGTCGCCTCCGCATGGAAGTCGAAGATGACGGCATCGGCCTGTTCGCCGAGCGGGCAGGACGCGAGGATCGCCTCGACGCTCGTAAAGGGATCGTCCAGTTCCGGATGCATGAAGACGCGGCCCATCACATTGGCGACGAGCACGCGCGCGCCGTTGCGGGCGAAGTAGAGGTTGGAGCCGCGGCCCGGCGTGCCGGCAGGATAGTTGGCTGGACGAAGGAACTGGTCGTGGCGTCCAGCGAAGGTGACCGCCTCCTTCTGGTCCCAGACGTGGTTGCCCGTCGTCACCACATCGGCGCCGGCATTGATCGTCTCCAGGAAGATGTCTTCGGTGATGCCGAAGCCGCCGGCCGCGTTCTCGCCGTTGACGACGACGAAGTCGAGTTTCAGGTCACCGATCAGTCCCGGCAGCCGCTGCCATACGGCGGTCCGCCCGGTCTTGCCCACCATGTCGCCCAGAAAGAGAAATCGCATCAGCTAAGCCAGTCCGCCTCGTTGAACACCCTGAAGCCGCTTTCGGTGAGCATCGCGTCGAGCGCCACGTCATGCGGTTCGGCCGGTACTGATGCCACTTCCTGGCAGTCGAAGGCAATGCCGACGAGTTTCGGCGCGAGACCCTTTGCGCGTAGCCGGTCGATCGCCCGGTCGTAGTGGCCGGCGCCGTAGCCGATGCGATGTCCGGCGGTGTCGAAGGCGGAAAGCGGAACGAAGAGGATCGAGGGATCGAGCACGGCGGCGTCCGGTCCCGGCCCCGTGGTGCCGAAGCCGGTCCGCACCAGCGCCGCGCCGCGCACCAGTTCGCGGAAGACGATCGTCTCGCGGTCGAGCACCACCGGCAGGCAAAGCCGCGCGCCGCGTTCGGCGAGCCGCGCCATGAGCGGGCGAATGTCGGCCTCCGAGCGGATCGGCGAGAAGCCGGAGATGACGGTGCCGGGCGCGAAGGCGAGGCGATCGCCAGCATGCTCGGCCATCGCAAGGCTTGCCTCGATGCGGGTTTCCGTGCCCATCGCATCGCGCAGCGCCAGCCGCTCGTTGCGCAGCGCTGCCTTCATCTCCTTCGGTGTCACGTCGTCGCCCCGTCCGTTTGCATTGTCGTTCCATAGCGGCGACGCGGCATGCCGGCAACCGCCTGGCGGTCGTCACGGGCAGGCATTTGCGACACGGGTCACGGCACCGCGCAGCGCGTCCGCCGCCTTCGGCTGTATCAAATCGAAACGGGCGCCCGGGCGGCGCGATGCTCGCGGCACCGCAGCGTTGCGGCGCGGATCGGGGCCGGGAAGGACGAAGCCCGTAAACCATAGCGCGACTTCTCAGTGGGCACGGCGGCGGAATGCCATTATCGCGGCGCCATGACGACACAGACTCCCACCGGTGGTCCGGATCGACCGCAGCCTCCCGTCCTCACCGCCCTGGAACATCGATGCCTCGCGCTGACGGCCGAAGGCAGGACGCCGGCGGAGATCGTGCTTGCGACGGACGTCGCACTGCTGCGCGTCGCCGAGGCGTTGAAAAGCGCCACCGAGAAACTCGATGCGCGCAACATCACGGGCGCGATCACCCGGGCGGCGCGTTTCGGATTGCTTTGAGGGCAAGGCTCAGGCCGCCTTCACCTCGGCCAGCGCCAGCATCGCGCGGGCTGCCCCCTCATCGGTGATCAGCGTGTTGCAGCCGACGCGCCGGATGGTCGCGCGGATGGCGGCCGCGCGATGGGCGCCGCCGGAGACGAGCACGATGTGCCGCGCCTTCTTCACGGTGTCGAGGTCGATCGACATGACGCGATCGCGGATCGGATGGTCGATGGTGCGGCCCTCTGCATCAAGGAAGTTGCACATCGTGTCGCAGACGCAGCCGGCCGCCACCAGTTCCCTGAGGTCGTCTGGCGCGATGAAGTCGCGCGACAGCGAACTCGACGTGGCGCTGATGTCGCCGCAACTGACGACCGCGATGTCCATATTCTCCGCCCGTTCGAACAGCGTCCTCAGGCCACACTTCTCGATCAGGCTGCGCTTCGTCTCGCGGCTGTCGACGAGAAGCGGGGCGAGGAACAGGTAACATTCGGCACCGAGCTGGCTCGCCAGCCGCCAGGTGTATTCGATCGGGTTGATGTGATGCGCCTCGACCACGCCGCCGAGGAGCGAGACGACCTTCACCCTTTCGCGGCGGGCGGGCCGGAAGCTCGCGAGCGAGGCGGTCAGCGTTCGGCCCCAGCCGACTCCGATCGTGCAGTCGTCCGGTATCACCTCCGTCAGAAACTGTCCGAGCGCGAGACCGACGCTCTTTGCCGTTCCGTCGGCGCTGTCGGCGGACGGAACGACAATCGCCTCGTCGAGGCCATAGGCCCGTTCGACGCCGAGCGCGAGCTCGACGCAGTCGCCGATGCCCTCGTTGATCCAGATCTGCACCTCGCTGCGTTTCACGGCCTCATCGAGCATGCGGATCACCGTGCTGCGGCTGATGCCGAGCTTTTCGGCGACATCCTTCTGCGTCATGCCCTGGTTGTAGTAGAGCCAGGCGGCGCGCAGCCGGAGCGACGCACTTTCGGAATAGGCGTTGTGGATTCCGCGTCGAAGTTTCGCCACTGGTCATTACCTCTGCAATCCGGCACCGCCCCGCCGGGGCACCTGCAGGGTCATACCACGAAATGCAAAACGCGACATATGTTTATGTGATTGTACAAAAGTGCTTGACTTTCCAGCGGTGCCGCAGTGATAGTCCGCCCGTTCCCGTCTGCGGTCTCCGCGGGCGGGGAAGCGTATTGGAGCGGGCGCGGTGGCGGAACAGGAAGCACGCCGACCGCGACGTTCTCCGGGCATTTTGGAACAGGAGGAAGACGCGGGCGTTCCTGCATGGAACGACGCCGTCGCGAACAGGAACGGGATTGCCAACATGACCTCCAAACTCGAACAATTGCGGCAGATGACGACGGTGGTCGCCGATACCGGCGATATCGAAGCGGTCCGCCGCCTGAAGCCGGTCGACTGCACGACCAACCCGACGATCGTCCTCAAGGCGCTCGGCACCCCGATGTTCGGCGATACGGTCGCCGAAGCGCTCCGCTGGGGCCAGTCACAGGGCGGCAACCGCGAGGGCGTCGTCGGCGCCGTCGCCGATCGCCTCGCGATTTCTGTCGGCGCAGCCCTTGCCGCGCTCGTGCCCGGCCGCGTGTCGACGGAGGTCGATGCCGACCTTTCCTTCGACACGGAAGCCTCGATCGACAAGGGCCGCCAGATCATCAGGGCCTACGAGGATCGCGGCATCGGCCGCGAGCGCATTCTCATCAAACTTGCCTCCACCTGGGAAGGTATCCGCGCGGCGGAAGTCCTCCAGAAGGAGGGCATCGACTGCAACCTGACGCTTCTCTTCAACAAGGCTCAGGCGATCGCCTGCGCCGATGCCGGCGTCTTCCTCATCTCACCCTTCGTCGGCCGCATCCTCGACTGGCACGTCAAGGCGAGCGGCAAGACCTTCACGGCCGAAGAGGACCCGGGCGTCCTGTCGGTCCGCGCAATCTACGACTATTACAAGTCGAACGGCATCAAGACGATCGTCATGGGTGCCTCCTTCCGCAACACCGGCGAAATCGAGGCACTCGCCGGTTGCGACCGCCTGACGATCAGCCCGGCGCTGCTGGAGGAACTCGATGCGGCCGAAGGCACGCTGGAACGCAAGCTCTCGCCGGAAAAATTCGCCAGGGTCGCCCCGGTCAAGGTCGACGAGAAGGCCTTCCGCTGGATGCTGAACGAGGACGCGATGGCGACCGAGAAGCTGTCCGAAGGCATCCGCGCCTTCGCGAAGGACCTCGGTGCACTGCGGGCGATGATCGACAAGGAAATGAAGGCTGCAGCCTGATCCGCCATCGTCTGACGCGATCAGTCACGGCCGCCTCCGGGCGGCCGTTTGCATTCGGGTTCTTCCGCCAGCTGCATCAGCCGCCCGGGCCGGGAGGCGAGCCGGCGGCGTATGCGATCGCCAAGGGGATTGAATGGTGCTGCAGGCGAGCAGCAAAGGAAAAGTGCGATCCGCAACGACCGATGGAGTTTTACGATCCTGGGTGCCTACTAATGTAGGTGGGCGTCGTGTGTCCGAACCCACGGGTCCGGTCAGGGACAACTCCCTTGGATCGCGTATGGCCCCAGGGATTGTTGTTCCTATCGGGAAGCGCAGACCGCAAGATCAGATATAGGACGAAACCGGGTCCGTTGCCAGTAGGAAACGGCGCCATCCCCCAAGACCGCTTCGTACTGTTCGCCGGCTTCTTGCAACCGCAACAGTGCCGGAACGATGCATCGCGCTCCTTCCATTTGCAGAAAATTTATAATGCGATCAAGGGTTGCATATGATATGGACGTATGCGGTAGTAAACGACCGAGAGAGGAAATGTGATGTTGAAGCATATCTCTCATACAGGTGGCGTTTCCGACACTGAGGAAATCCTGTTCTCAACGCCGTTCGGATACATGTTTCCCGACCTGGCGGCGTCCGCGAGCTGTCGATTGCCGGAAGGTCAGGATACGACGCGCAGCCTGATCGCCCTCGGCGCGGCCATGGCGGCCGACAAGGGCTCCGGAACAGGCAGGAAGCGCAAGAAGGACTCGCGAAGCTCGTCTTTCTTCACCTATTCGGCCAGTTCATAGATCACGACCTGACCGCCCGCACGGATCGGGAAACGCCGACGAGCGAAATCTTTGCGCCGGACGGCGGCGCCCTGCCGGTCGTGGCGCAGGACCCGCAAGTGGTCGCCGCCACTCTGAAAAACGGTCGCCGGCCGCAACTCGATCTCGACAGCCTTTACGGTGACGGGCCGGGACTGATCGCCGGCGCGAACGGTGCCGCGACCGCCGCGCAGGCGCTCTACGAGGCCGACTATAAGTTCCGGCTGCAGGATGTCGGCCCGACCCACGACCTGCCGAGACCGCGATCATCGACCAACAGCCATAGGTCAAACGAGCGTGCCGCATTGATCGCCGATGCGCGCAACGACGAAAACATCAACATCAGCCAGTTGCATGCAGCCTTTCTCGCTTTCCACAACGCCGTGATGGACGGCCTCAAGACCGAAAGCAAAGGCAAGGTGACGGGAGCCGCCGCGTTCGTGCGCGCTCGTCAGCTCGTGCGGTGGACCTATCAGTATCTCGTTGGCGAGATATACCTGAAAACAGTCTGTCACGAGGACGTGGTTTCCGACGTTCTACGCAACGGCCCTTCTTTCTATGGCTCCGTCGCCGGCGGGCTGCCTCTGTTCATGCCACTCGAATTCTCCGTAGCGGCTTTCCGTTTCGGCCATTCGATGATCCGGCCGGAGTATCGCCTGCGCGATGGCGAATTGACGATTCGCCAGATCCTCGGTGTTTCGGTGGCGAATCGTCCAATGCCGCCAGACATTCTCGCTAGGCTGTCCGATGGACCGAATGCCTTTGCTCTCGAGCGGAAATTCACTGTGGATTGGAAGCATTTCTTCGGGCCGAAGGCCGTCAATTTCGCGCGAAGAATCGACACGCTGATCGCCGACGAGCTCAATCTCCTGCCTTTCGTGAAAGGAAATTCGGTGATGGCGCATCTTGCGCAACGCAATCTCCTGCGGGCTCTGTCACTGAGCATACCGACGGGCCAGGCCGTCGCTGCGGCCTGCGGCATCATTCCGCTCAACCCGGAGGAAATCTGTAGAGGCGAGGACGATGACATCGTGGCGGTCCTGACCGATGGCGGCTTCCTGTCGCGTACGCCGCTCTGGTACTACGTGCTGCGCGAGGCCGCGATCCAGACAGGCGGCGAAACGCTTGGCGTGGTTGGAAGTCGGATCGTAGCCGAATGTATCATCGGGTTGCTGAAAAAAGACCAGAACAGCTACATCAACCAGTACGGAATCGCCCGCAGTATCACCAAGGAGGGTATCGAGGTCCCCCTGAAGGGCGGCCGCTTCCGCATTGGTTCCATCGAGGCCTTCCTCTTCGCAGCGGGAGTCTATCCCGAAGGGGGGAGCTGTGCCGAACCCGTCAAGCCCAGGGACCGGTTGACAGTCTAATGATGGCATTTGCTGTGCCCGGCGTCGCACGGCCCGGCACAGCAATCTCAATTGACCGTCGTCTTGCCCGACAGTTTCGCCGCCATGCCCTGGATCTGCGCGGTCAGTTCGCCGAGCGCGACGACGATCGTCTCTTCACCCTTGGATGCCTCAGCAAGCACGCTGTCGCGGCCGCTCCGAAGCGCCTCGACCTCCTTTTCAAGGGTGGCAAGGCGGCGGCGCACGTCGGACAATTCGTCCGTCACCATGATCCCGGCCATGACCGTCAGCCGCAGGTCGCCGATCTCGCCGAACTGCCCCTTCAAGTGCGATACATAGCGGTCGAAGTCGGCCGCGAGTTCCGTCAGGTGGTCTTCCTGTCCTTCCTCGCAGGCCATCCGATAGGCCTTGCCGTCGATCGTCACCGTCACCTGTGCCATGTCTGTCTCAATTCGTTCGATTGATGAGGATTGTCGGCGTTGCCTAGCGGTCGAGCACCGCGCGGATCGTCTCCATGGCCGTCACGAGGCGGCGCGAGACCTCGCGGTTGACCTCCTCGAGCCGGTTGGCGCGGAATTCGGACTGGTCCAGTTCCTGGGCGAGGCGCGAGCGGTCGGTGTTGACCCGGCGAACTTCGCCTTCCACCTCGCCGTAATCCCGCTCCCTGTCGAAACGCAGGTCGAGCGCATTGTCCAGGCTGCTGATCGCCCGGCGCAATTCCTCGATCGCCATCGTCACTTTCTCGTTCGCCGCCATAACGCCTTCGGCCCGGTGACCGGACCCCGCACGCGAATCGCCCCGCGCGTCGCATGTCTCACGCAGAAGACAGTATTCGCCGGTCCCTTCAAGCGTCAACAGCGTGAAAAGTGCGGCGTTGACTGACCTGTGGATGGGGACCGCGCCGGCCCGGCCACTCGTGTTTCTCCGCCGTGCGAATGCCCGTGAAATGCGTCGCAAATAAGCCCGGAAAGCCCGCTGAAACCGCCGAATTCGTTGACTCCGGCGATCCACCTGCTATGTGTCAGCCGCTTCCTAACCGGTGCTCGACGGCATCGGCCCTGACACCCCGAATTTATACGGAACAGTCATGATCTCTCGCGAAAAACACGACCGGATGGCGAATGCAATTCGCTTCCTCTCCATGGATGCCGTGGAGAAGGCAAATTCCGGCCACCCCGGCCTTCCGATGGGCGCCGCGGACATCGCAACGGTCCTCTTCACCCGCTTCATGACCTTCGATCCGAAGGACCCGTCCTGGCCGAACCGCGACCGCTTCGTGCTGTCTGCCGGGCACGGTTCCATGCTGCTCTATTCGCTGCTTTATCTGACCGGTTACGAAGACATAACGATCGACGAGATCAAGAACTTCCGCCAGCTCGGCTCGAAGACCGCGGGCCACCCGGAATACGGCCATGCCGCCGGCATCGAGACGACCACCGGTCCGCTCGGCCAGGGTATCGCCAACTCCGTCGGCATGGCGATCGCCGAGCGGAAGCTGCGCGACGAATTCGGTGCCGATCTCGTCGACCACTATACCTATGTGATCGTCGGCGACGGCTGCCTCATGGAGGGCATCAGCCAGGAAGCGATCGCCCTTGCGGGTCACCTCAAGCTCAACAAGCTCATCGTCTTCTGGGACGACAACAACATCTCCATCGACGGGCCGATCTCGATCGCCGACTCGACCGACCAACATGCGCGCTTCCGTGCCTGCAACTGGAACACGATCGCCGTCGACGGCCATGATCCGGACGCCATCGCTGCGGCGATCGAGATGGCTCAGAAATCCGACAAGCCGACCATGATCGCCTGCAAGACGACGATCGGCTTCGGCGCGCCGAACAAGGCCGGGACGCACAAGGTCCACGGCTCGCCGCTCGGCGCCGAGGAAATCGCCGCTACCCGCAAGGCGCTCAACTGGGAGGCCGAGGCCTTCAGCGTGCCCTCCGACGTGCTCGATGCCTGGCGGCTTGCCGGCCTGCGCTCAAACAAGGTCCACAAGGAGTGGGACGAGCGCCTCGAGAAGACCGAGGCCGAGAAGAGGGCGCAGTTCATCCGCCGCTTCGCCGGCGATCTCGAAGGCAGTCTGAGCCCGGCGATTTCCGCCTACAAGAAGAAGCTTGCCGAAACCAGGCCGTCGCCGGCGACCCGCAAGGCCTCCGAGGACGCGCTGGAAGTCATCAACGGCGTGCTCAAGGAGACGATCGGCGGCTCGGCCGACCTGACCGGCTCCAACAACACGAAGACCAGCCAGACGGCATCGATCACGCCGACCGACTTTTCCGGCCGCTACATCCACTACGGCGTGCGTGAGCACGGCATGGCGGCGGCGATGAACGGCATGGCGCTGCACGGCGGCCTCATTCCCTATTCCGGCGGCTTCCTGATCTTCTCGGACTACTGCCGTCCGTCGATCCGGCTCGCTGCGCTGATGGGCATCCGCGTCATCCACGTGCTGACCCACGATTCCATCGGCCTCGGCGAGGACGGCCCGACGCACCAGCCGGTCGAGCACATGGCGGCGCTGCGTGCCATCCCGAACCTGCTGATGTTCCGCCCGGCGGACGCGACGGAGACAGTCGAATGCTGGCAGCTTGCGCTTGAGAACAAGCACCGCCCGTCCGGCATCGCGCTGACGCGCCAGAACCTGATGGCGGTGCGCACCGAGTACGAGGAGAACAATCTCTGCGCCAGGGGCGCCTATGACCTGATCTCGGCCTCCGATGCCAAGGTGACGATCTTTGCGACCGGCTCGGAAGTGGAGATTGCGGTCAAGGCGTGCCAGGCGCTGACGGCAAAGGGCATTTCGACCCGTGTCGTTTCCGTTCCCTGCTTCGAGCTCTTCGCCGAGCAGCCGGACGCCTATCAGAAGGCGATCATCGGCAGTTCGCCGGTCAGGATTGCCGTCGAGGCCGGCATCCGCCAGGGCTGGGATCATTTCATCGGCGCCGACGGTGTCTTCATCGGCATGTCCTCCTTCGGCGCCTCCGGCCCCTACAAGGAGCTCTACAAGCATTTCGGCATCACGCCGGAGGCTGTCGTGGCGGCCGCCGAGGCGAAGCTCGCCTGATCCCGCACCGGCGCGCCGTCCGGGCGCGCCGCACCATCTCGACAATCAATCTTTGACAGGGAGAGACCCGCAATGACTGTGAAAGTTGCCATCAACGGTTTTGGCCGCATCGGCCGCAACGTGCTGCGCGCCATCATCGAATCCGGCCGCACCGACATCGAGGTCGTCGCGCTGAACGACCTCGGCCCGGTCGAGACCAACGCCCATCTGGTGCGCTACGATTCCGTCCACGGCAAGTTCCCCGGCACCGTCACCGTCTCCGGCGACACGATTGACGTCGGCCGCGGCCCGATGCGCGTGACCGCGATCCGCGACCCCAAGGAACTGCCCTGGAGCGACGTCGACATCGCGCTCGAATGCACGGGCCTCTTCACCACCCGCGACAAGGCGGCCGCCCACCTGTCGAACGGCTCGAAGCGCGTTATCGTCTCGGCACCGTGCGACAATGCCGACAAGACGATCGTCTTCGGCGTCAACCACGACACGCTGACCAAGGACGACCTCGTCATCTCGAACGCGTCCTGCACGACGAACTGCCTGGCGCCTGTCGCCTACGTGCTCGACAAGGCCTTCGGCATCGAGAAGGGCTACATGACGACGGTTCACTCCTATACGGGTGACCAGCCGACGCTCGACACGATGCACAAGGATCTTTACCGCGCCCGCGCCGCGGCGCTCTCGATGATCCCGACATCGACGGGTGCCGCCAAGGCCGTCGGCCTTGTGCTGCCGCAGCTGAAGGGCAAGCTCGACGGTTCGGCGATCCGCGTGCCGACCCCGAACGTCTCGGTCGTCGACCTGAAGTTCGTGCCGAAGCGCAACGTCACGGCAGACGAAGTCAACGCCGCCATCAAGGCCGCCGCCGAAGGCGAACTGAAGGGTATCCTCGACTACGTCACCGGCCCGCTCGTCTCGGTCGACTTCAACCACGACAGCCATTCGTCCAACTTCGCCGCCGACCAGACCAAGGTTCTCGACGGCAACCTCGTGCGGATCCTGTCGTGGTACGACAACGAATGGGGCTTCTCCAACCGCATGTCCGACACCGCGGTTGCCATGGGCAAGCTGATCTAAACCGATGTTCAGGCCCCTTTCCCTCAAGACGGTGCGCTGGCGTCCGCTTCAGGGGGAGGGGCTGGAACACCTGACCGTGCGGACGGTCGACGGCGGTGTTCGGGCCGAAGGCGTCGCCATCGGCGAACGGGACGCGGCGTCCTACGGCGTGTCCTACCGGATCGATTGCGACAGCGGCTGGCGGGTTCGTTCGCTCCTTCTGAAGGACACGACCGGGCGGCAGCTGGCGCTGGCGTCGGACGGGGACGGGCACTGGCGCAGTCCCGACGGTACGCCGCGTCCCGAATTCGACGGCTGCATCGACATCGACCTGTCGGGATCGCCCTTCACCAACACATTGCCGATCCGCCGCCTGAATCTCGACCCGTCGCAGGGGACAGCCCGGCTGCGGATGCTCTACATTCCCTTCGACACGCTGGAGCCCGTCGTGGACGGCCAGCTCTATACCTGCCTTGTCCCGGCACGCCGCTATCTCTACGAGGCCGAGGACGGTGCATTCCGTGCCGAACTGCCGGTGGACGAGGACGGACTCGTGACTGACTATCCCACACTCTGCCAAAGACTTTGACGGGAGACACCCATGACCTTCAAGACCCTCGACGACCTCACCGATATCGCCGGCAAGCGCGTGCTGGTGCGCGTCGACCTGAACGTGCCCGTCAAGGACGGCAAAGTGACGGATCTGACCCGCATCGAGCGCGTCGCGCCGACCATCCTCGAACTGTCGGGCAAAGGCGCCAAGGTCATTCTGCTTGCCCATTTCGGCCGGCCGAAAGGCGAGCCCGTCGCCGACCAGTCGCTCGGCCTCATCGCGCCCGCGGTGGAACAGGTGCTCGACGCGCGCGTGTACTTTGCGGCCGACTGCATCGGCGAGAAGGCGGCAGCGGCCGTCGCCGCGATGAACGACGGCGACATCCTGCTTCTCGAAAACACCCGCTTCCACAAGGGCGAGGAGACGAACACGCCGGACTTCGCCGCGGCGCTGGCCGAGAACGGCGACATCTTCGTCAACGACGCCTTCTCGGCCGCGCATCGCGCGCACGCCTCGACCGAAGGCCTCGCTCATCTTCTGCCGGCCTATGCAGGCCGCACGATGCAGGCCGAACTCGAAGCCCTCGAAAAGGGCCTCGGCAACCCGGCGCGTCCGGTCGTCGCCATCGTCGGCGGCGCCAAGGTCTCGACCAAGATCGATCTTCTGATGAATCTCGTAAAGAAGGTCGACGCGCTGGTCATCGGCGGCGGCATGGCGAACACCTTCCTCGCGGCGCGCGGCACCGATGTCGGCAAGTCGCTCTGCGAGCATGATCTCGCCGACACCGCCAAGCAGATCATGATCGAAGCCGCGTCATCGGGCTGCGCTATCGTGCTTCCGGATGACGGTGTCGTTGCCCGCGAGTTCAAGGCGGGGGCCGAGAACGAGACGGTGCCCGTCAGTGCGATTCCCGCCGATGCGATGATGCTCGACGTCGGGCCGAAGTCCGTCGAAGCCGTCAACGACTGGATTTCGCGTGCGGCAACCCTTGTCTGGAATGGCCCGCTCGGTGCCTTCGAAATCACGCCCTTCGACGCGGCCACGGTGTCGGCGGCCAGACATGCCGCCGACGAGACCCGGGCCGGCAGGCTCGTCTCGGTCGCAGGCGGCGGCGACACGGTCGCAGCGCTGAACCATGCCGGTGTCGCCGATGATTTCACCTATGTCTCGACCGCCGGCGGCGCGTTCCTGGAGTGGATGGAAGGCAAGCCGCTGCCGGGTGTCGATATTCTGAACCACAAGAACTGAGCCGGGCGCGGGTTTCGGCCTGCGGACCGCCTTGCGTCAGGGCGTGTCGGCCGATTGCCGGCGCGTCCGGCTGCCTGCCGCGGCCTGCGCCATCGCCTTGACTGTTTCGCGCAGCCTTGTCGTCCCGCCGGGAATCCATCCGAGTGCCGCGAGCTTGTCGGTTGACATGGCCTCGAGACTCGCGCGATCGGCCTCCGGCGGCAGGTCGTGCGGACAGTGCGTCGCTGCGCGCACGATCGACAGGATCTCGTGGCGGTCCGTCAGGATGTCCGAGACGTTGAATGTCTCGCCGTTTACCCGCAGCGAATCCGTCTCCAGCATGAGCCGCACCGCCGCGGCAACGTCGTCGCCGTGCACCTCGGTGCCGGCCCGCGGCGTGGTGCTTTCGCCGGCAAGGTAGCCTTCGATCATGTCCGCCCATTTGTCCCGCCGGCCGGGGCCGGCCGGCCCGTAGACGCCGGTGACGCGCAGTGAGGCGGTGACGAAGGCATGGCTGCAGAGTGCCTGCAGGCTGCGTTCGGTATCGAGCTTCACCCGGCCGTAAAGCGTATCCGGCCGCGGCATCATCTCCTCGGTAAGCGCGCCGCCCGGAACCCGGGAGCCGTAGGCCGCACGGCTCGACAGGAAGACGCAGCGCCTGACGCCCGCGTCTCGCGCCGCCTCGAAGAGCCGCACACTGCCGCCGAGATTGGCGCGGCGGAAGCCGTCCGGATCGTCGCCTTCCCCGCCGCGATAGCGGCCCGGCGCGTGGGCGAAGGCGGCGTGCACGAAGTAGTAGACGTTCTCGAAGGCGTCGATCTGGTCCGCTTCCGGATCGAGGCGTAGCGGCACGAAGGAGACCGGCGCGGAGAAGAAGCCGTCGAAGGGCGGGGTCCTGCCGCCGACGGCGACCCTGTAGCCGCGTGCCAGGAGGTGCTCGACCACGAAGCGGCCGACATAGCCGGTCCCGCCCGAAACGAGCACCCGCGTCATGCGGGCTCCGGATTGGTGAGTGTCGACAGGTCCGGGATGCGCTTTCCTTCGTGGAAGGCGTGCCAGAGCGCGATCAGAGGCATCAGCTTGTCTGCTTTCGGATGGTTCGCTTCCCAAGGCTTCTCGTATTGATAGTGCAGCACGTGGATGCTCTTCCAGTCCCACAGCGCCGGCATGGTGAACCAGACATATTGCAGCATGTTCATGAAGACAGGCAGGCCGTGCCAATCCGGGAAGAAGCTTTCGAGGAACGTCTGGTCGGTGCGCTTCCAGAAGACATCCGGCGTATCGAGCCGGTTCAGCATGGCCTCGAAGGTCGCGACCGACGGACGGGCGACGAAGACGCCGGAATTCAGCCGGTGGAAGTCGGCGAGGCTCTCGTAGACATTCGGCGCTGCGGAGAATTCCGGGTAGCGGAACAGCTTGTCGATATTGCGCAGCACGAGCGCGTCGGCGTCGAGGAAGACGCAGGTCTCGTATTCGACGAGCTGCCAGAGCCGAAGCTTGATGAAGTTGTCGAGCGGCGTGTGGAAGTCCGGCTTGCGGCCCTTGGTGAACGGGGCCGTGTCGTGAAGCTGCCGGCGCGCGTGCCGCGCGTTGAAGGCATCGGAGAGCGGCAGGTGGTCCGCCTCGACGAGCCGGCAGCCGAGGCTGCCCAGCATCAGGCGTTCGGCGATGCTGATCGCCGCGGTGTGAAGCATCACGACATCGGCAGTCGTGCCGCTATGCTTCAGCGAGCGCGCGAGTGCGACGGCGCCCTTGACATAGTCGGCATTGGTCACGAGCGTCACATAGGCCGCCCGCGAGCGCGCAGCACCCTGGCGCCTCAGCCCCTCGTCGGGATCCGCAAGCGGTGTCATGAGACCGATTTGAGCCTCCGGCCTTCCGGATCGTGGTTGATCGTGGCGGCGATGTCGCGGGTCCAGGCCGAGACGGCCGGCACGCGCGACCGGTCGACGCGATAGGCGAATTTCTTCGCCACATCGACGATCTCCGAGAGCAGGCCGGCGCCGAGCGTGATCGGATCGAGGCCGAGGGCGCGGAACTTGTCGTTCTCGACGACGAGGTCGTTTTCCGCCGCTTCCTTGCGCGGGTTGGGCAGCCAGGCGATGTCCGAACCCGTCAGGCCCGCCACCAGTTCGGCGAGGTCGCGGATGCGATGGGTCTCCGTCATCTGGTTGAAGATCTCGACCCTTGCGCCGCGGGCGGGTGGATTGCCGAGCGCCAGCTCGATGCAGCGCACCGAGTCCTGGATGTGGATGAAGGCGCGGGTCTGGCCGCCGGTGCCGTGCACGGTGAGCGGGTAGCCGATCGCCGCCTGGATCAGGAAGCGGTTGAGCACGGTGCCGTAGTCGCCGTCATAATCGAAGCGGTTGATGAGCTGCGGGTGCAGCCGTGTCTGTTCGGTATGCGTGCCCCAGACGATGCCCTGGTGAAGGTCCGTGACGCGGAGCCCGTCGTTCTTGGCGTAGAACTGGAAGAGCAGTTGATCGAGGCACTTGGTCATGTGGTAGATCGAACCCGGATTGGACGGGTAGAGGATCTCCTGGCTTACCGTCCGGCCGTCCATCGTCCCGATGCCGACCGGCAGATAACCCTCGGGGATCGCCGCGCCGACGGTCGAATAACCATAGACGCCCATCGTGCCGAGATGCACGAGATGCGCGTCGACGCCGGTCTCGACCAGGGCGTTCAGCAGATTGTGGGTCGCGTTGACGTTGTTGTTGACCGTATAGTTCTTGTGACGGTCGCTCTTCATCGAATAGGGCGCCGCGCGCTGTTCGGCGAAATGGATGACGGCATCGGGCTTTTCCGCGCGCAGCCAGTTCTTCAACAGCTCGTAGTCGCGCGCGAGGTCGATCAGGTGGAAGTGGATGCGCCGTCCGGTCTGCTCGTGCCAGATCCGGGTCCGCTCCTGGATCGAGTCCATCGGCGTCAGCGACTGCACGCCGAGCTCGGTGTCGATCCAGCGGCGGGAAAGATTGTCGAGGATATGGATCTCGTGGCCTGCGGCGGAAAGGTGCAGCGACGTCGGCCAGCCGACGAAGCCATCTCCTCCAAGGACTGCGATCTTCATCGGCGCCTGCATGCGACTCTCCCCGTGGATTAGGACTGCGGTCGTGATAGTGATGAATTGTGACAGCAGTGCAACCCTTGCAATTTGCCGCCCGCTCGTCCACAGAACCCGCCGAATGCAGGGTCCGCCGCGGGCGGCCAGGGATCGATGACGGCACGATGACGGACTTCAATCATGCGCTTGCGGGCGTGCTGACGGCGCAGGGCCACCGGCTGGAACAGCGGGTCTATTACGAGGACACGGACTTTTCCGGCGTCGTCTATCACGCGCGCTACCTGCATTTCCTCGAACGCGGCCGCACCGACTATCTTCGTGTGCTGGGCGTCGAGCAGGGCTCGCTGATCGAGGCCGCTGACGGCGAGGGCGTCGCCTTCGTGGTCCACCGGATGGAGATCGATTTCAAGGCGCCTGCCCGCATGGACGACATCCTGACGATCCTGACATCGACGGAGAAGGCGGGCGGCGCCAAGATGGTGCTTGGCCAGGAAATCCGTTGCGGCGAGCAGCTTCTGATCGCCGCCAGGGTCATCATCGCCGTCGTCAACCGCAAGGGACGTCCGCGTCGCCTGCCGGAGGGGCTGGCGGAACAGTTCCTTTCGGCGGCGCCTGAGGCTTGAGCTCATGAGGCGCCGACCGCCTCGACCATGGCCTTCGTGACGGACTGGCGCCATGTGCCGGCTTCACGCCACGGGTCGGGCCCGCCCAGCCGTTCCAGTGCCTCGTTTATCGCAAATCCGTTCGCAGCCTTGAGGGTCTTGAGTTCATCCCAGCTGATCGGCACGGCGACGGGGCCGCCCTTGCGGGCGCGCACGGAGTAGGGCGCGACGGCCGTGGCCCCGCGCTCGTTGCGCAGCCAGTCGATGAAGATCCGGTCCTTCCGCTTGGCCTTGGACATGGTCGCGATGTACCGGTCGGGTGCTGCGTCGGCGAGGCGCACCGCAAGCGCCTTGGCGAAATCCTTGACCGTGCTCCACTCCGCCCGGCCATCGAGCGGCACGACGATATGCACGCCCTTGCCGCCGGTCACCATCGCGAGCGATTTCAGCCCGACGGCGTCGAGCACACCGCGCAGGTCCACGGCGGCCTTGCGCACGTCGGCAAAGTCGAGCCCCGCATCCGGGTCGAGGTCGAAGACCATGCGCGTCGGATTTTCGAGTTCCGCGGCGGTCGAGCCCCAGATGTGGAATTCCATCGTCCCCACCTGCACGGCGGCGACCAGGCCCTCGACGTCGCGAATGACCATGTAGTTCTCCGTCCCGCCGTCGCTCTCCCGGATCGGCACCTGGCCGATCGCCTCCGGGAAACCGTCGCTCGCATGTTTCTGGAAGAAGCAGTGCGCGATGTCCCCCTGCGGGCAACGCAGCAGCGAGACCGGCCGCCCCTGGGCATGTTCGAGGAAGCGTTCCGACGCGGCCTCGTAGTAGCGGGCGAGGTCGATCTTGCGGATGCCTTCGGGCTTGAAGAGCACCCGCTCGGGATGCGAGATCCTGACGCCGGCCACCCAGTCGCCGTCGTCCTTCCCGCGTGCGGCGGACGTTCCGGCGCCGGTGTTCTTATCCGTCATGGCGGTCTCCTTGCCTGGTCCTTGATCCGCAGCCGGTTTTTGCGCTTCCCTCCCCGCGCGGCCGCGTCCTGACGAGGGGGCCAGCAGTCCTACGGCGGCCACCGCGGACATGAAACCTGAGCTTTCCGTCCTTTGGGCGAAGCTGGCCTTTCCAGAGGGCGCGTGCTGCCACCGTCACCTCCAGCGGGTCGGGAGGCTGGCGATGGTTGCCTGTGGCCATCCCCGTCATTCCGGGGCTCGCCCGCGAGGCGGCGCTCGATAGCCGCGATGTCGTCGCTGGCGACGAGCCGAACCGGATCGGCGGCGATGGCGGGCAGGATCGCGTGCGGGAGCACACCACCGGCAATTGCCTCTTCCAGCGCTTCCGGGGTCTCACGCTCCGCCTTCAACTGGGCACAAAGGGCCAGTACCAGCCTGTCACGGCGATCGGATTTCACGGACGGGCGTCCGGCGGATGGATCGGAGACGGACGTGACGTTCATGGCGCTCAAATGCACGGCCATTCGCTTGGTTCCGCGAACACCCAATTTCCGCGGACGTGACGACCGTAACAATCCCTTAACCATAATGTTGTCTTACTTGCTTCATTAGGGTTTTGTGCACTGCACGTCATCCTTTAACCAAAATTGACGGCAAGAAGGCAGGCTGTAGCATTTGACCGGCATGGCGGCCGGCGGCATCAACCGGACATTCTTGACGGCATGCGGAGCAGGTGCGGGAAACCCCGGTCGGCTGTGCCGTGTTGTGAAGCGCCGCTCGGCTCCACCTCCCAGGGGCCGGTGGCGAACGGGAATGGAACCCGGTCCGGAGCAGCAGGCGCCGGCGCCGGGTATTTGGATTCGGGGACTGAAGTCTATGGAACAAGTCGGATTGGAAGCGGCAGGCAGCGTCTCCCTCTGGGCGCTCTTCATGCAGGCCGGATTCGTGGTGAAGCTCGTGATGATCGGGCTTCTGGTCGCCTCGGTCTGGACCTGGGCCATCGTGGTCGACAAGACGCTGTCCTACGGCAGGGCGCGCCGGCAGCTTGACGGTTTCGAGCAGGTGTTTTGGTCGGGGCAGTCGCTCGAGGAGCTCTACCGAACGCTGTCGGACCGGCAGACCTCGGGCATGAGCGCGATCTTCGTCGCCGCCATGCGGGAGTGGAAGAAGAGTTTCGAGCGCGGCGCGCGATCGCCGATCGGGCTGCAGATGCGCATCGACAGGGCCATGGACGTGACGCTGGCGCGCGAGTCCGAAACACTCGAAGCCCGGCTCGGCTCGCTTGCGACGATTGGCTCGTCGGCGCCGTTCGTCGGCCTCTTCGGAACCGTCGTCGGCATCATGACCTCGTTCCAGGCGATCGCCGGATCGAAGCAGACGAGCCTCGCGGTCGTCGCGCCCGGCATCGCCGAGGCGCTGCTCGCGACGGCGATCGGCCTGCTCGCGGCCATCCCGGCGGTCATCGCCTACAACAAGTTCTCCGCCGACGCGGGCAAGCTGACCGCGCGCATGGAAGGCTTCGCCGACGAGTTCTCGGCCATCCTGTCGCGCCAGATCGACGAGAAGCTTCAGCCGCGCCAGGCGGCGCAGTAACCGGCACACGGAGGCGATCCCATGGGCATGTCAGTCGGAGCCAAGAATTCCGGGAGCGGCCGCAGGCGCCGCGGCGGCGGCCGGCGCGCGCCGATGAGCGAGATCAACGTGACGCCTTTCGTCGACGTGATGCTCGTGCTGCTCATCATCTTCATGGTTGCCGCGCCGCTGATGACGGTCGGCGTGCCGATCGACCTGCCGAAGACCGCCGCCAAGGCGCTCAACGCCGACACACAGCCGATCACCATTTCCGTGCGCGCCAACGGCGAAATCTTTCTGCAGGAAACGGCGATCCCCGCGGAGGAGGTTGCCGCCAAGCTGCAGGCCGTCGCGACGACGGGCTATACCGAGCGCATTTTCGTGCGCGGCGACGGGCAGGCGCCCTATGGCGTCATTGCCGACGTCATGTCGCGTATCCAGAACGCAGGTTTCACGAATATCGGTCTGGTGACCGAGCAGAAGCAGGACGGGTAGTCAACCGCGATGAAGGGCAGCCTTGCCACATCCGCAGTCTTGCACGCCGTGGTGCTCACCATGGCGCTCGTCTCGCTTGGCAGTCCCGAGAGTTTCGACGTCGCCGACGTCGAGGCGATGCCGGTCGACATCGTGCCGATCGAGGAATTCACCCAGATCCAGCAGGGCGACAAGAAGGCGACCCTCAAGGAGAAATCCAATCCCATTCCCACCACCAGACCGACGGAGGTGGAGAATGCGGAGAACACCGGCGACAACGAGATCGACCTGAAGACGCCGCCGACGCCGGAAGACAAGCCGCAGAACGTCGAGACGGCCGCTGCGCCCGAGAAATCCGAGACGGCGCTGCCGACCCCGGAGCCGGTTGAGGAGGAGGCCGAAGAGGTCAAGCAGGAAGAGCCCGCCAGCGAGCCCGCGACGGAGGTCGCGGCGCTGCCCGAAGCCAAGCAGGAGGTGGAACCGGACCCGGTCCCCGATCAGGAACCGGCGGAGCAGGCGCCCGCCGAAAACGCCGACGCCGAGGCGCTGCCGGAAAAGGTTCCGGTGCCGGTCGCACGGCCCAAAACGGCCGAGGCGCAGACGGCAAAGACGCCGGAGCGCAAGAACGAGGAGAAGCGCGAACAGCGGAAGTCCGCCTCCGCCAAGGAGAGCGACTTCAACGCCGACGAGGTGGCGGCACTTCTCAACAAGACAGAAAGCAAGGGCGGTGGCGCCAAGCGCTCGACCGAGGAAGCGTCGCTCGGCGGCAAGAAGACCACCACCGGGTCCAAGCTCAGCATGAGCGAGATGGACGCGCTGCGTGGCCAGATCCAGAACAACTGGTCGATCATCCCCGGCATGGCGGATGCGCAGGACGTGCGCATCAAGGTGTCGATGCGGCTCGACCAGAACGGCGACATCATCGGCGAACCCGAGGTCGTGGCGACCGGCGGCTCGGAAGCGGCCCGGCGCGCGCTTGCCGGCGGCGCGCGGCGCGCCATCATGAAATCGCGGCCCTTCAGGGGGCTGCCACCCGAAAAATACGACGCCTGGAGCGAAGTCATCGTGAACTTCGATCCAAGCGAAATGATGTGAGAACCTAGGGAAGGCCTAGTTATATGTCGAGACGCGTTCTTCTCCGTTTCCTGGTCGTGCTGACCGGCCTGGTAGCCTTTCTGCCGCAGGCCTGGGCGCTCGTGGAAATCAACATCAACAAGGGCAATGTCGAGCCGCTGCCGATCGCCGTCACCGATTTCGTCGCCACCGGCGATCTCGGCCAGCGCATCACCGATGTGATCGCCGCGGATCTGAAGCGTTCCGGTCTTTTCGCGCCGGTGGCCAAGCAGGCCTTCATCGAGAAGATTTCCAACCCCGACCAGCCGCCGCGCTTCGAGGACTGGAAGGTCATCAACGCACAGGCACTCGTCGTCGGGCGCGTTACCCAGGAGGGCGATGGCCGTCTGCGTGCCGAATTCCGCCTGTGGGATACCTTCGCGGGCCAGCAGATGACCGGCCAGCAGTTCTTCACCCAGCCGGAAAACTGGCGCCGCGTCGCCCATATCATCGCCGATGCCATCTACGAGCGCATCACCGGCGAGAAGGGCTATTTCGACACCCGCGTCGTCTACGTCGCCGAAAGCGGCCCGAAGAACGCCCGCAAGCGCCAGCTCGCGATCATGGACCAGGACGGTGCCAATTCACGGGCGCTGACCAACTCCAACGACATCGTGCTGACGCCGCGCTTCTCGCCGAGCCGGCAGGAAATCACCTACATGTCCTTCGAGGGCAACCAGCCGCGGGTCTATCTGCTGCAGCTCGAGACCGGCCAGCGCGAGGTCGTCGGCAACTTCCCCGGCATGACCTTCGCGCCGCGCTTCTCGCCCGACGGCCAGCGCGTCATCATGAGCCTTCAGCAGGAAGGCAATGCCAACATCTACACGATGGACCTGCGCTCACGCACCACGACCCGGCTGACGTCGACCGCCGCGATCGACACGTCGCCGTCCTACTCACCGGATGGCAGCCAGATCGTCTTCGAAAGCGATCGCGGCGGTCGCCAGCAGCTCTACGTCATGGGTGCGGACGGTTCGGGCCAGAACCGCATCTCCTTCGGCGACGGCGCCTATTCGACGCCGGTCTGGTCGCCGCGCGGCGATCTCATCGCCTTCACCAAGCAGTCGGGCGGCAAATTCTCGATCGGCGTGATGAAGCCGGACGGCTCGGGCGAGCGCATTCTGACGACGGGCTTCCACAACGAGGGCCCGACCTGGGCCCCGAACGGCCGCGTTCTGATGTTCTTCCGCCAGAATGCCGGCGCGGGCGGTCCGCAGCTCTTCTCGATCGACCTGACCGGCTACAACGAGCAGCAGGTTCCGACGAACGGTTACGCCTCCGACCCCGCCTGGTCGCCGCTGCTCGAATAACCGGCGCCTTCGCCTCGTCCAAGCTTGAGACAGACAGATCGATGGCCAGGCCGTGCGACGGCCTGGCCATCGCGCGTGGGAAAGCCACGGCCGGACGTTCTTCACGCCGGACGGCCGTTCGCACGACGCCGGCGTGAATGTATCGGATGTCGCGTTCCGGCCACGCATGTTCACGGAATTGACGGCCGGCATGAAATGGGGCAATTGGCGCGGACTGTCCGGAGGTCGGCGCGGACGTGCCGTTTTCTCGCCGCAAAGTGCTGATCTAGCAGCCTTTCGGCATTCGACAAGAATTTGTTTACCATAGCTGTTGATCGCGGGTTAACCGGGTCCGCTTACAGTCTGGCAACCCTGATCGAATCCATGTTCCGTATCGAACTTTGCAAGGAGACCGGCCCAATGAGCCGAATTCACGCCCCGGCGACGAGCCGCATGCAGTCCATCGCCCGCAACCCGGTCATGATCGCGTTGTGCATGACGCTCGCGCTTGCCGGCTGCGCGTCGAAGAAGAACCTGCCGAACAGTGCCGGCGATCTCGGCCTCAACAATGCGACGCCCGGTTCGCCGCAGGACTTCACGGTGAATGTCGGCGACCGCATCTTCTTCGACACGGATTCCTCGTCGGTCCGCGCCGACGCGGCCGCGACGCTCGACAAGCAGGCGCAGTGGCTGCAGCGCTACCCGAACTATGCGATCACGATCGAGGGCCATGCCGACGAGCGCGGCACGCGTGAATACAACCTCGCGCTCGGTGCACGCCGCGCGGCCGCGACGCGCCAGTATCTCGCCGGCCGCGGCGTTCCTGCCAACCGCATGAACACGATTTCCTACGGCAAGGAAAAGCCGGTCGCCGTCTGCGACGACATTTCCTGCTGGTCGCAGAACCGCCGCGCGGTCACCGTCCTTGGCGGCGCCGCGATGTAATCGCCGGAAAATCCGGAATGCGAAGGCGGCCTGCGGGCCGCCTTTTCTTTTTTCAACACACTTTGGCCGAACTCCGTTGCTTTTTGGAGCCATATGGAAAAATCTGCGCCGAGCGCGGCAACGCGCGGTTTCTGACGAAATGGGGCTAGGACATATGAAGAGACTTGTTGCGGCAGGTGTTCTCGGTCTGGCGGCGGTTGCGGGTCCGGTTCAGCCGATGCTCGCCAATCCGCTGTCGGGGCTGGCGAACGGTTTCCTGCCGGCACACAGCAGGACGGCGGAGAAGGGCGATATCGTTCTCGCGCAGGCCACCGACGTGCGCATCGGCCAGCTCGAGGAGCAGATTCGTTCGCTCAACGGACGCATCGAGGAGATGAGTTTCCAGCTTCTGCAGATGCAGGAGCAACTCCGCAAGGCGCAGGAGGACAACGAGTTCCGGTTCCAGGACCTGGAAAAGGGAGCAGGTGCGACCTCCGGGCAGAACGGCGCGCTCGAGCGTCCGGCGGATAGCGCGGACCAGTCCGACGTTGCCGCCAACACCCAAATCCCGGCGGATCAATCCGCCGGGACCGACGACGTGGGACAGACGATCGAGCAGCTCGGCACGATCCGGTTCGACGAGAGCGGCAATCCTATCGGGGCCGAGCGCAACACCGATACCAGCCAGAGCGCTTCGATCTCCAACGAGACATCGCTTCCGGGCGTCGACACCGGCTTGCCGCAGGCTTCGGGGCAGTCGACCGCTTCCCTTGACAATCCGGACGACATCTACCAGGCGGCCTACGGCCATGTGCTGTCCGGCGACTACCAGCTCGCGGAAAAAGAGTTCCGCGACTATCTGGACATCTATCCGGAAGGCGACAAGGCGGCGGATGCCAGCTTCTGGCTTGGCGAGGCACAATATTCCCAGGGCAATTTCAACGAGGCGGCGAAAACCTTCCTCAATGCCCACCAGACCTATGCGGCCTCCACCAAGGCGCCGGAAATGCTCCTGAAGCTCGGCATGTCGCTCGCAGCGCTCGACAACCGTGAAACCGCCTGCGCAACCCTGCGCGAAGTCAACAAGCGCTATCCGGGCGCCTCGAAGGCGGTCAAGACCAAGGTTTCCAGCGAGCAGAGCCGGCTGTCCTGCTGACGACCCCGGCCATGACGGGGAACGCGCCCCCATCCGATCGGCTTCTTTCCGCGCTCGCAGATTTCCTGACGCATTTTCGTCGGCCCGCCCGGCTGCTGGTCGCCGTCTCCGGCGGCAGCGATTCCACCGGCTTGCTCGTCGGATTGAACGACGTTTTGGCGCGCGCCGGGCGCCGCGACATCTCCCTTGCCGCCTGTACCGTCGACCATAGCCTGCGCGCCGGCTCCGCCGCGGAGGCGGACCTCGTGGCCGCTCTCTGTCATCGTCTGCGTATTCCCCACCGCACGCTTCGCTGGGAGGGGCCGCGACCGGCAAGCGGCTTGCAGGAGGCAGCGCGCGAAGCCCGCTACGACCTGCTCGCGGCCGCCGCACGGGTCGAGGCGGCGGACGCGATCCTGGTCGCCCACACCGCCGACGACCAACGCGAGACGATCGCGATGCGCAGCGTGCGACGCGCGGCGGGCGCGGGGCTCTCCGGCATCGCGCCGGCGACGCTCTTCGACAGCCGGCATTGGATCCTGCGGCCGCTCCTGGCGGTGGATCGCGCCGCGATCCGCCGTTATCTGGCGCAGCAGGGCGTCGGCTGGATCGACGACCCGAGCAACGAGAATCCGCGTTTCGAGCGGGTCCGGATGCGGCAAAGCGGCGGCGGCCTCCCGCCTGTCCGAACGTCGGACCAGGCGTGGCGCCAGGATCTTGCGCGGCGCGCGGCGGGTTTCATCGCAGATCATGTCCGCATGCCGGCGCCGGATGTCGGGGCGATCGACCGGCAGGGGCTCGCGGTGCTCGGCAGCGATCCTGCCCATTGGCGCGCCCTGCTGTACCTCGTGGCGGTGCTCGGCGGTCGCCGCCATCCCCCCGGAGCGGAAGCGGCCGCACGGCTTTCCGCCTTTCTCGGACGAGGCATTCTGTCGCGCACGACAGCCGGACGCGTCGTGTTCGACCGCCGCCGCGACGGTCTCTACCTCTACCGGGAGGCCCGCGGGCTGCCGGCGGACCTGGTGCCGCCGAAGGGCCGGCTCGTCTGGGACGGTCGCTACACCATCGTCAATGACCTGGCCGTGGTGCTCACGGTGCGGGCAGGCAATCCCGGCATGGCGGGCGACGGAAACGCTGTTCCGGACGGCGTTCTGAAGCGCGCCGTTCGGGCTTTGCCGGAAATCGAGGGCACGGAGGACCTGGCCGGCGGGGCAATCTCCCGGATCCGGGCGCTTGCGCCCTTCGACCGGTTTCTGCCGGTCTTCGACCTGGAGATGGCAAATGCCCTTGCGACGCTCGTCGGCCGCGAAAGATTCCCGCCGCCGCCGACGAATGACGACGCCGGACCGGGCGTTGTGCTATAAGTCGGTCGGACGCGCGTGGCTGCGGGCCGGTTCCTCTGCAGTTTTCCGCTGGCGGAAACCGAACGCGGCTCCCATGCGTTGACGATATTGTCGGAAATGGCTCGGTAGCGCCCGGATCGCCTTGGCAAGGCCCGGCGACGACCCTATGTTAGGCGGAACGAAAGCGGCCCGTGAAGTCGGGGCCGAGAAAGTGCCTGGGAAACTCGATGAACCCAAATTTCCGCAACTTTGCCCTCTGGGCAATCATTGCTCTCCTGCTGATCGCCCTCTTCAGCATGTTCCAGACCAGCCCGGCCCAGACCGGCTCGCGGGATATCCCCTATTCGCAATTCCTCAAGGAGGTCGAGGCGAACCGGGTGAAAGAGGTCGTCATCACCGGCAACAAGGTGATCGGCAGCTATGTCGAGACCGGCACCACGTTCCAGACCTATTCGCCGACCATCGACGATGCGCTGATGCAGCGGCTGGAGGCGAAGAATGTCGTGATCAACGCGCGTCCGGAGACCGACGGTTCGTCCGGCTTCCTGAGCTATATCGGCACGTTGCTGCCGATGCTGCTGATCCTCGGCGTCTGGCTCTTCTTCATGCGCCAGATGCAGGGCGGTTCGCGCGGCGCGATGGGCTTCGGCAAATCCAAGGCGAAGCTGCTCACCGAAGCGCATGGCCGCGTGACCTTCGCGGACGTCGCCGGCGTGGACGAGGCCAAGCAGGATCTTGAGGAAATCGTCGAGTTCCTGCGCGATCCGCAGAAATTCCAGCGCCTCGGCGGCCGCATCCCGCGCGGCGTGCTGCTCGTCGGTCCGCCCGGCACGGGCAAGACGCTGCTCGCGCGCTCCGTCGCAGGCGAAGCCAACGTGCCGTTCTTCACGATTTCCGGTTCGGACTTCGTCGAGATGTTCGTCGGCGTCGGCGCATCCCGCGTGCGCGACATGTTCGAGCAGGCGAAGAAGAACGCACCCTGCATCATCTTCATCGACGAAATCGACGCCGTCGGCCGCCACCGCGGTGCCGGCCTCGGCGGCGGCAATGACGAGCGCGAACAGACGCTCAACCAGTTGCTCGTCGAAATGGACGGCTTCGAGGCGAACGAGGGCATCATCCTCATCGCCGCGACCAACCGCCCGGACGTTCTCGATCCGGCGCTGCTGCGTCCCGGCCGCTTCGACCGTCAGGTCGTCGTGCCGAACCCGGACATCGTCGGACGCGAGCGCATCCTCAAGGTGCATGTCCGCAACGTGCCGCTGGCGCCGAATGTCGACCTCAAGGTGCTTGCCCGCGGCACGCCCGGCTTCTCCGGCGCCGACTTGATGAACCTCGTCAACGAGGCTGCCCTGATGGCGGCGCGGCGCAACAAGCGGCTCGTCACCATGGCGGAGTTCGAGGATGCCAAGGACAAGATCATGATGGGCGCGGAACGCCGCTCCTCCGCCATGACCGAAGCCGAAAAGAAGCTGACGGCCTATCACGAGGCCGGCCATGCGATCCTGGCCCTGAACGTGCCGATGGCCGATCCCCTGCACAAGGCGACGATCATTCCGCGTGGCCGCGCGCTCGGCATGGTCATGCAGCTTCCCGAGGGCGACCGCTATTCGATGAGCTACAAGTGGATGGTCTCGCGCCTCGCCATCATGATGGGCGGCCGCGTCGCCGAGGAGATCACCTTCGGCAAGGACAACATCACGTCCGGCGCCTCCTCCGACATCGAGCAGGCGACGAAGCTCGCCCGCGCGATGGTGACGCAATGGGGCTTCTCCGACCAGCTCGGCCAGGTCGCCTATGGCGAAAACCAGCAGGAAGTCTTCCTTGGCCATTCCGTGTCGCAGCAGAAGAACGTCTCCGAGGCGACGTCGCAGAAGATCGACAACGAGATTCGCCGCCTGATCGATGAGGCCTATGCGGAAGCCAAGCGCATCATCACCGAGAAACACCACGAGTTCGTGGCGCTTGCCGAAGGGCTGCTCGAATACGAGACGCTGACCGGCGAGGAGATCAAGGCGCTCATCCGCGGCGAGAAGCCGGCGCGCGACCTTGGCGACGATACGCCGCCGAGCCGCGGCTCCGCTGTCCCGAAGGCCGGCCACAAGCCGTCCGGCACGAAGGATGGCGAGGCGGAAGGCGGCATGGAGCCGCAGCCGCAATAACGCCACCTCGCGCTGTACGACGATCCGGCCGGTCCCCTGTGGGGCCGGCTTTCTCGTCGGTAACGCGCTGTAATCATTTCTGATGGCACGGTGGATGCTCTTTGCCGCGATTTGTGGCAGAAAGAAGCGAGACGGACGCGAAGAAACGTCCAGAGAACGGACCATATGCGCCATGGCGGAAGAAGGGCCTTCTCCGACATCGCGGCCGTTCCGAGACAGCAGGAGTCCACATGAAACGTCGTTATTTCGGTACGGACGGCATCCGCGGTCAGTCGAATGTCTTCCCGATGACGCCGG
>NZ_JAKGBU010000001.1:16377-35457 GCF_021555155.1 Rhizobium alarense | reverse complement strand
GACGCCGGCCGTCGCCATGCTGACACGGTCGCTGCGCGCCGATATCGGCGTGATGATTTCGGCCTCCCACAATCCTTTTGCCGACAACGGCATCAAGCTCTTCGGGCCGGACGGCTACAAGCTTTCCGACGAGCTCGAGACGCAGATCGAGGAGCTTCTCGACAAGGATATCAGCCCGCAACTCGCGAAGTCCGACGAGATCGGCCGCGCCAAACGCATCGACGGCGTGCATGACCGTTATATCGAGCATGCCAAGCGCACCCTGCCGCGTGACGTGACGCTGCACGGCCTCCGCGTCGCGATCGACTGCGCCAACGGGGCCGCCTACAAGGTCGCGCCGGCCGTGCTCTGGGAACTGGGCGCCGACGTTGTGACCATCGGCAACGAGCCGAATGGCGTCAACATCAATCTCGACTGCGGTTCGACGCATCCGGCGGCGCTTGCGAAGAAGGTGCATGAGGTGCGCGCCGATATCGGCATTGCGCTCGATGGCGACGCCGACCGCGTTCAGATCGTCGACGAGAACGGCACGATCGTCGACGGCGACCAGCTCATGGCGCTGATCGCCGAGAACTGGGCGAGCGAGGGCACGCTGACGGGCGGCGGTATCGTCGCCACCGTCATGTCCAATCTTGGCCTCGAGCGCTTTCTGAAAGGCCGCGGTCTCGGGCTGGAGCGCACCAAGGTCGGCGACCGGTATGTCGTGGAGCACATGCGGCAGCATGCCTTCAATGTCGGCGGAGAGCAGTCGGGCCATATCGTGCTGTCGGATTTCGGCACGACGGGCGACGGCCTCGTTGCGGCGCTGCAGGTTCTCGCCTGCGTCAAGCGTCTCGGCAAGCCGGTCAGCGAGGTCTGCCGCCGCTTCGAGCCGGTGCCGCAGGTGCTGAAGAATGTGCGGATATCCGCCGGCAAGCCGCTGGAGGACGCCGTCGTGCGCCAGGCGATCGCCGATGCGGAAAGCGAGCTCAACGGCAGCGGCCGCCTGCTCATCCGCCCATCCGGCACCGAGCCGCTCATCCGCGTCATGGCGGAGGGGGACGACCGCAGCCAGGTGGAGCGCATCGTCGACGAACTCGTCGGCGTCATCGGCGCGGTGCGCGACGCAGCCTGACGCCTTTCGTCGCCCGCGGATTTTGAATGGGCCGGCCTTGTGTCGGCCCTTTTGTTGTCGCACCGCGAATTTCATCTCCATTCCGGCAAGTATCGATCGGGCTATCTCGCTATGGGTAAAGAATCCATAACAAAGGCGGTTAATGTTTGTAGTTAATCTCCCCTTAACTTCTCTTCTTCATGATGCCTTTCCATAGGGAACTTGGCGGCCGGCGCTCCGGTCTTGCCATATCGGGCACTTTTGGAGACTGGCCATGAAGAAGATGTTGAGCGGCGTTTTTGCAGTCCTCGCCGCCGCTACGGCCGCCGAGGCAGCGGACGTCTACCAGCCGGAGGTCATCCAGGCCCCGGCGATCGAGCAGCCTGTCGTGGCTGCCGCCAGCGGCTGGTATCTGCGCGGCGACATCGGCTGGGGTTACAACGATCTGCGCGGTGCGCATTTCTATCAGGGCTCCAACGCGAACCGGCGCAGCTTCGATTCGGCCGACCTCAAGAGCAGCTTTTCGCTCGGCGGCGGTGTCGGTTACCAGATCAACAACTACCTGCGCACGGACGTGACGCTGGACTACATGTTCAACGCCGACTTCGAAGGCTCGACCTCGGGCGGCTGCGGTGTCGCGGCAGACTGCGTTTCGACGGACCGCTCCTCGCTCTCGGCCCTCAGCCTCCTGGCCAATGCCTATGTCGACATCGGCACCTACGGCATCGTAACGCCCTATGTCGGTGCCGGTATCGGTGGCACCTACGTGAAGTGGGACGACCTCGAAAACACCTCGTGCGAGAACGGCGACCCGACGAACTGCGACCCGACTGTCACCCACAAGGGCAAGCGCAACTGGCGCTTCACCTACGCCCTGATGGCCGGTGCATCGGTCGACCTCGCCTGCAACCTGAAGGCGGATGCCGGCTACCGTTTCCGCCACGTGACGGGCGGCAACATGTTCGGCTACGCGATGAACGGCGGCCCGGGCAGCGACAAGGGCTTCTATACCCACGAAGCGCGCCTCGGCCTGCGCTATATGCTCGACGCCTGCCAGGAAGCCACCTACATGCCGCCGGCCGACATTCCGGTGCAGCAGCCGGTCTACAAATAAGCTCCGGTCTCCTCCCGCCTACCAAGACCGCCCGGCAGCCGTGCCGGGCGGTTTTGCGTTGGCACCGTCCTTTCTGTCCGGTTAACGCCTATGGTTAACCACCGCTTAACGCCTGTCCGGCACACTGGTTCTCGAGTGGTTCCCGTGAGTCGCAGGAGGCGGCCCTATGCGTACGAGTGCTATGGTGTTTGCGGGCGCTCTGATCGCCGGCAGTCTGCCGGTCGCCGCCTTTGCCGGCGACGAACCCGTCGTGATCGACGCGCCGGAGGTGCAGATCTCCACCGAGGCAAACGACGGCTGGTATGTGCGGGCCGACGTCGGTTATGCGCCCTGGCTGCACGAGGGCGAACCCGACTATCTCTCCGCCGCGGGCGCAACGGTCGACTTCGACGAGACACGGTTTTCCGAATCCCTCTCCGGCAGCGCCGGTATCGGCTACCAGTTCAACGACATGCTGCGCGCGGATGTGACCGCCGACGTCTTCAAGAGCGATCTTGAAGGCGGTTCGCTCGACACGGCGCCCTGCACCGGGGCGGCAGCGGGCACCTCCTGTGCCTATGACCATGACGGACGTTTCCGCGCCGCGGGCCTCATGGCCAATGCCTATGTCGATCTCGGCACGCTCGCCGGCTTCACGCCCTACGTGGGGGCCGGCCTCGGCGCCACAAAAGTCCGCTGGGACGATATCACGAACATTGCGGCAAATGGCGGCACGACAGTCTCGCCGGGCCTTTCGAGCTGGCGCTTCACCTATGCCCTGATGACCGGCGCCAGCTACGACTTCGGCAACGGCGTGAAGCTGGACGTTGGCTATCGCTTTTCCGAGGTCGGCGGCGGCGACATGTTCGGTTACGGCGCCGCCGAACGGGCGGCCGGCCTTAGCGGCGTAAAGGGCCGCGACGAGGGTTTCCAGCGGCACGAATTCCGCGCCGGCATCCGCATCGCGCTCTGGTGAGATCGCGCCGGATAATTTCCCGTAAGCGACAATTCCACTTGACTTGAAACGGCTCCTCTCCTATTTCCGGCGGCGGGACACCCTTCCCCAACGAAGGGCTTTCTATCTGGAAGGATAGCCATCATGACGAAGACCGTCACCCCGCCGGACATGCGTCCGAACAATACCCACTTTTCTTCTGGCCCGTGCTCGAAGCGCCCCGACTGGTCGCTCGATGCCCTTTCCGATGCCGCGCTCGGTCGCTCGCACCGCGCCAAGATCGGCAAGGCGAAGCTCAAGCAGGCCATCGACCTCACCCGTGAAATCCTGGACGTGCCGGCGGACTACCGCATCGGCATCGTGCCTGCCTCCGACACCGGCGCCGTCGAGATGGCACTCTGGTCGCTGCTTGGTCCCCGCGGCGTCGACATGGTCGCCTGGGAAAGCTTCGGCTCGGGCTGGGTCTCCGATGTCGTCAAGGAACTGAAGCTCCCCGACACCCGCAGGATCACGGCCGACTACGGCCTGCTGCCCGACCTTTCCACGATCGATTTCGACCGTGACGTGGTCTTCACCTGGAACGGCACGACCTCCGGCGTGCGCGTGCCGAACGCCGACTTCATCCCCTCCGACCGCAAGGGCCTGACGATCTGCGACGCGACCTCGGCCGCCTTTGCGCAGGATATGGACTTTGCCAAGCTCGACGTCGTCACCTTCTCCTGGCAGAAGGTTCTCGGCGGCGAGGGCGCGCACGGTGTCATCATCCTGTCGCCGCGCGCCGTCGAGCGCCTCGAAAGCTACACGCCGGCCTGGCCGATGCCGAAGATCTTCCGCATGACCAAGGGCGGCAAGCTGATCGAGGGCATCTTCCAGGGCGAGACGATCAACACGCCCTCGATGCTGTGCGTGGAGGACTATATCGACGCGCTTCTCTGGGCCAGGTCGATCGGTGGCCTCAAGGCACTGATGGCGCGGGCTGACGCGAATGCCGAGGTCATCTTCGATTTCGTCGAGAAGAACGGTTGGATCGCCAACCTGGCGAAGGATCCGGCGACCCGCTCCAACACCTCCGTCTGCCTGACGATCGCCGATGCGGACGTATTGTCGCTCGACGCCGACGGCCAGGCGGCCTTCGCCAAGGGCCTTGTGGCGCTTCTCGAGAAGGAAGGTGTCGCCCATGACATCGGTGCCTATCGGGATGCGCCGTCGGGCCTGCGCATCTGGGCCGGCGCAACGATCGACACGGCCGATCTCGAAGCGCTGATGCCGTGGCTGACCTGGGCCTTCGAAACCCAGAAGGCGACCCTTTCCAAGGCTGCGGCCTGATTTTTCGCGACCGGCTTCGTCCTGCGGGCGAAGCCACCTTTGATCTCATCTTCCCTGACCCATTGAAGGAGGCCTCCCGTGGCACCTCGCGTACTCGTATCCGACGAACTGTCGGAAACCGCCGTCCAGATCTTCCGCGATCGCGGCGTCGACGTCGACTTCCAGCCGAAGCTCGGCAAGGACAAGGACAAGCTGGCCGAAGTGATCGGCAACTATGACGGCCTTGCCATCCGTTCCGCCACCAAGGCGACGGAGAAGCTGATCGCGGCCGCGACCAACCTGAAGGTGATCGGCCGCGCCGGCATCGGTGTCGACAATGTCGACATTCCGGCCGCCTCCCGCCGCGGCATCATCGTCATGAACACGCCCTTCGGCAACTCGATCACCACCGCCGAACACGCCATCGCGCTGATGTTCGCCGTTGCCCGCCAGCTTCCGGCCGCCGATACCTCCACGCAGGCCGGCAAGTGGGAGAAGTCGAAGTTCATGGGTGTCGAGATCACCGGCAAGACGCTCGGCGTCATCGGTGCCGGCAACATCGGCTCGATCGTCTGCTCGCGTGCCATCGGCCTCAAGATGCACGTGCTCGCCTACGATCCGTTCCTGTCCAGGGAGCGTGCCGAGGAAATGGGCGTGACCAAGGTCGAGCTCGACGACCTGCTGGCGCAGGCCGACTTCATCACGCTGCACGTGCCGCTGACCGACAAGACCCGCAACATCCTCAATGCGGAAGCGCTCGCCAAGACGAAGCCCGGCGTGCGCATCGTCAACTGCGCCCGCGGCGGCCTTGTCGATGAGGCGGCACTCGCCGAAGCCCTGAAGTCCGGCCATGTCGCCGGCGCCGGTTTCGATGTCTTCGAGGTCGAGCCTGCGACCGAGAGCCCGCTCTTCGGTCTGCCGAACGTCGTCTGCACGCCGCATCTCGGCGCTTCGACGACGGAAGCGCAGGAGAACGTCGCCCTGCAGGTCGCCGAGCAGATGTCGGACTATCTGGTGAAGGGTGCCGTCTCGAACGCCATCAACATGCCGTCGATCACCGCGGAAGAGGCGCCGATCCTGAAGCCCTTCATCCGGCTCGCCGACGTGCTCGGCGCCTTCGTCGGCCAGGTGACGGAAAGCGCCATCAAGGAAATCGAGATCCTCTATGACGGCTCGACCGCATCGATGAACACCAAGGCGCTGACCAGCGCCGTGCTTGCCGGCCTCATCCGCTCGCAGGTGGCCGACGTCAACATGGTTTCGGCCCCGGTGATGATCAAGGAGAAGGGCGTCATTCTCTCCGAGGTCAAGCGCGACAAGTCGGGGGTCTTCGACGGCTACATCCGCCTGACGGTCACGACCGCCAACCAGACCCGGTCGATTGCCGGCACGGTCTTCTCCGACGGCAAGCCGCGCTTCATCCAGATCAAGGGTATCAATCTCGATGCCGACGTCGGCAGCCACATGGTCTATATCGCCAATACAGACGTCCCGGGCATGATCGGCTTCATCGGCACGACGCTCGGCGAGGCGGGCGTGAACATCGCGAACTTCCAGCTCGGCCGCGACAAGCAGGGTGGCGACGCGATCGCGCTGCTCTATGTCGACGGACCGATCGGCGACGACGTGCTCGGCAAGCTGACCGCCCATCCGGCGATCCGGCAGGCGAAGCCGCTCGTCTTCAACGTCGACTGACCATCGTCCTCCAGGACGGAAGGGGCCTGTCCGGCATGCGCCGGCAGGCCCTTTCCGCTTCTCTGAAATGGAACGGTCAGGCTTTCGGCCGGCCCCATTCCGCGATGGCGATGCCGCCGAGCACGAGCAGCAGCGCGACAAGGTGGAAGAGGTGCAGCGGCTCGTCGATGAGCAGCACCGAAAGCAGGGTGCCGAAGACCGGAATGGCGTTGATGAAGAGGCCGGCGCGGTTCGGGCCGATCATCTCCACGCCGCGAACCCATAGAACCTGCGAGGCGAGCGACGGAAACACCGCGGCGTAGAGGATGATCGCCCAGCCGGCGGCGTCCGGCACGATGACGTCGCCTGCCGCCACCTCCCAGCCGAGCAGGGGGAGAGAACTCAGCAGCGCCGCAAAGGCCGGCACGGCAATGAAGCTCTGCCAGTGCATGTCGGGCTTCCAGCGCAGCGAAACCGTGTAGACGGCGTAAACCAGACAGGCGCAGAGGATCAGTGCGTCGCCGACATTGAACTCGAGGTCCGCCAGCGCGGCGAGATTGCCGTGGGACGCCGTCACCAACACGCCGGCGAGCGTCACGGTGAAGCCGATGATCTGCGCCGGCGAGGCCGGGATGCGGAACAGGGCGAAATTCAGCACGAAGATGATCATCGGAATGCCAGCCTGTTCGATCACCGCGTTGATCGCGCTCGTATACTGCAGGGCGGAGTAGAGCAGGACGTTGAACAGTGTGAAGCCGAAGGCGCCGTAGAAGAAGAGCTGCGGCCAGTGCCGGCGGATCTTCGCCCAGTCGCGCCGGATCTGCGGCATCATGACGGCGAGGATGACGACGAGTGCGAAGACCCAGCGCAATGTCGTGAGCAGCATCGGGCTCACATGCCCGACCGCCATCTTGCCCGCGACCGAATTGCCGCCCCAGAACAGGGCGGTCACGGACAGGATGAGATAGGCTCGGGCACTTTGAGTCATGACGCGGGGATGATCCATCCGGAGAGAGGAGCGGGGCAGGTATCAGGATCCCGGCCGCCGGAGAAAAGGGTGACGGGTCCGATGTCGGCCAACCCGCTATAGGGGAGACGTGCGGCCTTGGCTATCCGCCAGAATTGGCAATAACAGGGTCGCTTTCCCGAAAACAAACCATTATAGATGCGCGGGTTTGTGTGGAGCCCGCGTTTTCAGGCGCGGCAAGACGGGAAAGATGAAATGACGAATGTCGTGGTGATCGGCTCGCAATGGGGCGATGAAGGCAAGGGCAAGATTGTCGATTGGCTTTCAGAACGCGCGGACATCGTCGTTCGCTTCCAGGGCGGTCATAATGCCGGGCATACGCTGGTCATCGACGGGACGAGCTACAAGCTGTCGCTGCTTCCCTCGGGCGTCGTTCGACCCGGCAAGATGGCGGTCATCGGCAACGGTGTCGTCATCGATCCGCATGCGCTGATCGCGGAGATCGAAAAGCTGGCCGGGCAGGGTGTGACCATCACGCCGGACAACCTGCGCATCGCCGACAACGCGACGCTCATTCTCTCCCTGCATCGCGAGCTCGACGGCATCCGCGAGGACGCGGCCGTCTCCAGCAACAGCGGCATCAAGATCGGCACCACCCGCCGCGGCATCGGTCCGGCCTACGAGGACAAGGTCGGACGCCGCGCCATCCGCGTCATGGACCTTGCCGACCCCGAGACGCTGTCGGCCAAGGTCGACCGGCTGCTGGCGCATCACAATGCGCTGCGCCGGGGTCTCGGCGAGAGCGAGATCAGCCATGCCAAGATCATGGACGAACTGACCTCCGTCGCAGACCGTGTCCTGCCCTTCCGCGACACGGTCTGGCTGATGCTGGACAAGGAACGCCGCAGGGGCGCCCGCATCCTCTTCGAAGGTGCGCAGGGCTCGCTTCTCGACATCGACCACGGCACCTATCCCTTCGTCACCTCCTCCAACACGGTGGCGGGGCAGGCGGCGGCCGGCTCCGGCATGGGACCCGGGTCGCTCGGCTACGTGCTCGGCATCACGAAGGCGTACACGACGCGCGTCGGAGAGGGGCCGTTTCCGACCGAACTTCATGACGGGATTGGCCAGTTCCTCGGCGAGCGCGGCCATGAGTTCGGAACGGTCACGGGCCGCAAGCGCCGCTGCGGCTGGTTTGACGCGGCGCTGGTGCGTCAGTCGGTGGCGACCAACGGCATCACCGGCATCGCGCTCACCAAGCTCGACGTGCTCGACGGTCTGGACGAGTTGAAGATCTGCGTCGGCTACAGGCTGGATGGCCAGGAGATCGACCATCTGCCGGCGAGCCAGGGCCAGCAGGCCCGCGTCGAGCCGATCTACGTCACGCTGGAAGGCTGGAAGGAATCGACGGTCGGCGCCCGCAAATGGGCCGATCTTCCGGCCCAGGCGATCAAATACGTGCGTCAGGTGGAGGAATTGATCGGAGCGCCGGTGGCACTGCTTTCGACCAGTCCGGAACGGGATGACACAATACTTGTGACCGACCCGTTTGAAGACTAATCTTCATCCCGACACCAGCTCCGGACCGTAGCATAACAACAAGAGGCGGGGCATTACGAGAAAGTTCTGATGGCGGATTTTGTAGCAGTCATTCGTCGGGCCGTGGACGGTCTGACGAACAACACGCCCGAGATGCGGGACAGGGTATACGACAAGGCGCGCGGAGCCGTCCGCCGCCAACTCGAATCCATGAAGCCGCAGCCGCCGGAAGAACTCGTCCGCCGCCAGCTCGACAAGCTGGAAAAGGCGATCACCGACGTGGAGGGCGAGCACGCCGAGGCGCTGCCCGAAGAAGCCGTGCCGGCCGAAGAGGCGCAATCCCATGGCGAGCCGGAGCCGGTGGACGCTGCCGAGACGGACGCCTTGCCTGCCGAATCGGAAACGCCGGCCGCCCATGGCGAGACCGAAGCAGACGCGCCGTCTGCCGAGGTTCGGGAAGACGCCGAACCCTACGCGGCCGACCGGCACGACGAGCCCGTGCAGGAAGAGGCGCCCGAGCCGACCGCGGATGAGCCGGTGGCCGATCACGACCCTCACACGGGGTCCTGGCCGGATGAACGGCTTCCGGAGCCGGTCGATGTGCCGGTATCCGGGGAGCGGGCGGATGAGGTTGCGAGCGGCGCCGAGAGTGCATGGCAGCAGCCGGCCTGGGATATTCCGCCGGCGGCAGACGATACTCCGGATGAGCACGCAGCGTCCGTCGAGGACGGCCATCAGCCGGACTGGGTGCCCCACTCCATGGAAGAGCAACCCGTCCGGCCCGTGGCGGACGACGCTGCCGAGCCGTTGCCGAACGTCCTGCCGTTTTCTCGCATCGACGAGGTGGGCGATCATACGCATGCGCCGCTGATCGACGAGCATGCCGCCGTCTATCCGGAAATGCGCAGCGATGGCGACGCCCCGGTCTCTGGTGATGCGATCGATCCGGCCACGCTCGCGCCGATCGACGAACCCGTCGCGCGCATGCCGAGTGCCGAGGCTGACTTGAATTGGGATAAAAGGAACGCGGCCAAGGACCAGTCGCATGGAGCGGCTGCCGCGCCGACCGAATGGACGTGGACCGACGAACGAACCGCCGCCGCGGCGGCGAAGAAGCCGGAGCCAAGCGCCTGGGACGACCTGGAGGACCTGATCGGCTACGACAGGAATGCCGACAACGTCTCGCCCTTCGGCGAACCATCCACGACGCCGGACGTGGTCGCGGCCTTGCCGGCCGCAGAGGAGACGGCGCGGAGCGTGCCGGACCGTTCCTTCGCTGCCGTGCCGCGGCGGCGCGGGCCGTCCGGAAAGGTGATCGCCGCGGTCTTCGCGCTGCTGGTTCTGGTGGGCGGAGCCGCCGCGGGCTACTGGTTCAACCGGGAGACGGTCGACGGATTCGTCGCCGATCTGGTGGCAACCGTCGAGGTACCTTCGAGCACCACCACCACGACGCCCGAGGCGGGAGAGACGTCCGACAGCGCGCAGCAGACGCCTGCTGCGGAGACGTCCGACGAAACACCGCAGACGGAGATCGCTGCGGCGGACTCGACCAGCACGAAATTCACCCAGCGCCTGTTGGCGGACGGCACGGAAACCGACGAGGGTGCCGCGCCCGCTCTCGGCGATGCCGTTCCGGTAGAGGGGAAATCCGTCGCCGAGCAGACGGCGGGCGCCGCACTGGCAACGCCCGGCGACACCGCGACAGATACCGGAACACAGGGTGCCGTCGGCACGACGGCGGACACGGATGTCGCGACGCCCGGGGTCGCGGCGGAGGGGCAGGCAACGGGCGACGCGCCGATCGGCGTTGCCCAGAAGATGTTCCTCTACGAGGAGCGTCTCGGCCAGACGGGACCGACGGCGATCGAAGGCAGCGTTGTCTGGTCGCAGGCCGAGGAAGCGCCCGGCGGCGATGGAAAGCCGGAGCCGGTTATCCGGGCGCAGGTCACCGTCCCGTCGCGCAATCTGACGGCGCTGATGACCATCCGCCGCAACGGGGACCGGTCCCTGCCGGCGAGCCATCTGCTCGAACTCGTCTTCTCTCTGCCCCAGAATTTCGAGGGCGGCAGCATCGACAGCGTCCAGCGGGTGGCGATGAAGCAGAACGAACAGGACCGCGGCGACGCGCTCATTGCCGTTCCTGCCAAGATCACCGAGGACTTCCACATGATCGCGCTCAACGATTTCTCGGAGGCGATCGGCAAGAATCTGGAGTTGCTGCGGACGCGCGAATGGATCGACATTCCGCTAACCTACCGCAACGGCCGCCGCGCGCTGATCACGCTCGACAAGGGAGCCACCGGCGCCAAGGTCTTCGACGACACGCTGAAGGCCTGGGCAGCGCTTGGCCCGAGCACGAACAACAGCCAGTAACAGCCTCGCGGCGCCCGTTGCAGGCGTTGCACAAAAAAGCCCGGGGAACCGGGCTTCTTCTTTGTTGCGATCGTGAGCGGACGACGCTCAGGCGTCCTCGATGACGCGCAGCGACTGGGCCTGTTCCAGGGCCAGCTTCTGTACGGCCTCCTGCACCTTCTCGAAGGCGCGGACCTCGATCTGGCGCACGCGCTCGCGGCTGATGTCGAATTCCGACGAAAGCTCCTCGAGCGTCACCGGATCCTCGGCAAGGCGGCGCGCCTCGAAGATGCGGCGTTCGCGGTCGTTCAGCACGCCCATCGCACGGCGCAGCAGGGCACGGCGCGTGTTGAGTTCGTCCTGCTCGATCAGCACCGCTTCCTGGCTGTCATGGTCGTCGACGAGCCAGTCCTGCCACTGGCCGGAATCGCCTTCGCTCGCCTTGATCGGGGCGTTCAGCGAGGCGTCGCCGGACAGGCGGCGGTTCATCGAGACGACCTCTTCCTCGGAGACCTTCAGCTTTGTGGCGATCTCGGTGACCTGGTCGGGCTTCAGGTCGCCGTCCTCGATCGCCTGGATCTTGCCCTTCATCCGGCGCAGGTTGAAGAACAGGCGCTTCTGGTTGGCGGTCGTGCCCATCTTCACCAGTGACCAGGACCGCAGGATATATTCCTGGATGGATGCCTTGATCCACCACATCGCATACGTCGCGAGGCGGAAGCCGCGCTCGGGATCGAATTTCTTGACGGCCTGCATCAGGCCGACATTGCCTTCGGAAATGACTTCGCCGATCGGCAGGCCGTAGCCGCGATAGCCCATGGCGATCTTCGCCACGAGGCGCAGGTGGCTCGTGACGAGCTGGTGCGCCGCGTTGCGGTCGTCGTGCTCCTGATAGCGCTTGGCGAGCATGTATTCCTGCTGCGGCTCAAGCATTGGAAATTTGCGGATTTCATCGAGATAGCGGTTGAGACCGCCCTCGCCAGCCGTGATCGACGGCAATGTATTGCGGGCCATTCAGCACCCCTTTCCGAAAAGGCTTCCATTCCGGCAAGCCTTGAGACGGAGCCTGACCCGTGACCGGATCCCCGTTCGCGACCATGCTCCCCGTGGGCCGTTCAGACCCCACGATAGTAAAGATAGGTGTGGCGAAACAATGGTTCAAGGCCCGGCCGATTTCACAGACCCGTGAAACCCGGAGGCAGCGGCGGAAGAGATATGACAACCCCAAGATTGGGTCGCCGGCGCCGGGTTTCAAGGCCCCCCGCAGGCTTTGGAGCCTACAAAGTCCGCAGCGCCGCGAGCAGGGTCTGCATATCGTCCGGCACCGGCGCTTCGAAACGCATCACCTCGCCGGTGGACGGGTGCTCGAACTGCAGCATGAAGGCGTGCAGCGCCTGCCGGTGAAAGGCGTTCACCGTGGCCTTGACCTCCGGCGGCAGAAGGTTCGCCTTGGTCTTGAAGGCGGCGCCATAGTCCGGGTCGCCGACGAGCGGATTGCCGATATGCGCCATGTGCACGCGGATCTGATGGGTCCTGCCGGTCTCCAGACGGCATTCGACGCGCGCGGCGAGCGCGGTGGCGTCCGGCTTCTCGCCATAGCGTTCGACGACCTCGTAATGCGTCACGGCCTCGCGCGCATCGTCTGACTCCTCGCGCTTCACCGCGCGCTTCGTCCTGTCGCCGGCGCGCCCGAGCGGCGCGTCGATCACGCCGCGCAACTGCCGCGGCCGGCCCCAGACGACGGCCATGTAGGCCCGTTCGAGCGGCCCGGTACGACCGTGGTCGGCGAACTGGTCAGAAAGGTGGCGGTGCGCGATATCGTTCTTCGCCGCGACCATGACGCCGCTCGTCTCCTTGTCCAGCCGGTGCACGACGCCCGGCCGCTTCACGCCGCCGATGCCCGACAGGCTGTCGCCGCAATGGTGGATCAGGGCGTTGACGAGCGTTCCCGTCCAGTTGCCGGCGCCGGGATGAACGACGAGGCCCGCCGGCTTGCAGAGAACCACCAGGTCGTCGTCCTCGTAGAGGATGTCAAGCGGGATGTCCTCGCCCTTCGGTTCCGGATCCTCCGGCTCGGGCAGCGCGACGACGATGCGGTCGCCTGGATGAACCTTGCGCTTCGGCTCGGAGATGACCGCGTCATTGACCGAAACGGCGCCCTGTTCGATCAGCGCCTTGATGCGGCTGCGCGAGAAGTCGCCGGCCAGCGCCTGGGCAAGCCAGGCGTCGAGCCGCCCCTCTGCGCCATCTTCGGCGGTGAGGACTTTCCTTGTGGCCTCGGCTTGTTTAAAGGGGTCGCTCATTCCGAATTTCCTGCCGGAGGCGCCAGACATGTCCCAGGTCGACGCAGAAGAAGAAGTAGACAAGCCGCTCGATCCTGTGATGGAGAATGTCCGCCGTAAGATGGTGCGTCTCCAGCTCGTGTCAGGCGGCATCATGCTGCTGATGTTCATGGCGGTGCTTGCGGCGATTGTCTACAAGGTGACGGCAACGGAAGGCAAGAGCGAAACGGCGGCCGCCGGCCTCGCGGTGCCGAGTTCGGAGCCGCTCAGGTCGTCGATCGCGCTTCCGCAGGGCTTCAACGTCGCGGCCGTATCGCAATCGGGCGGACAGGTCCTGTTCTACGGGCTCTTCGGCGACGGCACCCGCAAGCTTCTGGCTTTCGACATGGCGACGGGACGGGCAGTCGCCGATATCGACGTAACCGGCGAATAGGGGGCGCAGGCGTGGCGGCCGCCCTCCTGCGAATCGTCGATCCGGCCGATCCGCGCATCGCCGCCTTCACCGCGATCCGCGAGCGGGACCTGACCGGCCGTGAGGGGCGCTTCGTCGCGGAAGGTACGGTCGTGCTGAATATGCTGGCCTCCGTCCACGGCGGCAAGACAGGCTTCCGTGCGGAGGCCCTGCTGCTCCTCGAGAACCGTATCGCAGGCCTCGAAAAGCTGCTCGAGCGCTTTCCGCCGAACGTGCCGGCCTATGTCGCCGATGCGAATGTGTTCGACAGAATTGCCGGTTTCCACATGCATCGCGGCGTGCTGGCCATCGGAGTCAAACCGCAGGACGCGGCCGTCGAGGCGGTGATCGCCGGCCTGCCGGAGACGAGCCTCGTGCTCGTCGCAAGCGGCATCGCCAACCATGACAACATCGGCGCGATGTTTCGCAATGCCGCCGCCTTCGGGGCGGATGCGGTACTGCTCGATTCCACGTGCTGCGATCCGCTCTATCGCAAGGCGATCCGGGTTTCCGTCGGCGCCGTGCTGGCCATGCCGCATGCCCGCGAGGGGCGGACGGAGGAGCATCTGGAGCGGCTTGCAGCCGCCGGCTTCGACATCTGGGCTCTGTCGCCGCGGGGCAGCGTGCGGATCGGTGACATACCCGCCTCGCGGCGCGTCGCACTCGTGGTCGGCACGGAGGGAGAGGGGTTGCCCGAGCGGATCATGCAGCGTTTCCGGACGGCACGGGTGCCGCAGGCGCCCGGCCTCGACAGCCTCAACGTCGCAACCGCGAGCGGTGTTGCACTTTACCAGATGGCGCTCGCCGCCGGCCGGCTCGGATAGGGCGGACGCGGCTTCGAAAAGGCAGACCGGCCGGCGCGGCGGCCGGCTAGGACTGTGCCGGCAACCTGTCGCGAATGCGCCGGGCGAGGCTTTTCCTGCCGCTGCCGCCGGCATCGTCGCCCAGGGGGACGGCGCAGGCCTCGTCGTCCGGCGCCCGCGCCATGGTCAGCACCACCATATCGGCGGCAATGTCGGCAATGCGATCCCGCAGCGCTTCGTCGTCCTCCGCGGCGGATGCGGCTGCTGCGAGCTGCTCGCTGACGGCGGCGCTGCTGTACCGGAGCTTTTCCTCCAGGGCCGCCGGATCGAGTGCCGGCACGGGCTCCTCGCGGGTCGTTGCCTTGTTCTTTCGGCCGCCTAGCCGCAGATGGCTCACATCGGTCGGAGGCTCCTCGGCGCGGGCCGCGTGTACTCCCGGCTTGATCCCTTTGAGCTTGTCGCGCAGCCGGTTGACCTCGGCGATGCGACGTTCGATGACATTGTCCTTGTCGGCGCTGCCGGCGATCTCGCGCATCAGCTTCGTCTCGATCTGGCGCACGCGTCCTTCCTCGCGGGAGAGTTTTGCCTGCGTCTCCTTGAGTGCCGCATGGTTGCGTTTCGTCTCCTCACGCAGCCGGTCACGGTCGTCGCGCATGCTGCGAAGCTGGCTGTGGAGATTCTCGATCTCCGTGTGGCGGGCCGCCAGGTCGATCCTCAGATCGTCCATCTCCGTCAGCAGCCGGTCGTAGCGCGTGTTGAGGCTGCGGATGGCATCGTCGCGATTGCGGACTTCCTTCTCCGAGGCGTCCAGCAGTGTCTTGATCTGCTCGCGGCGCTGCTGTTCCTGCCGGATCGTTGAACGGTAGTCGCCGGCCTCGACGCTCATGTCGGCGATCTGCGCCTCGAGTTCCTGCCGTTCGGCCGCGAGCTTGCCGAGTTCCTTGCGAAGGACCTCCTCGCCGACGCGAAGATGCGTCACCTTTTCCCGTTCACGCATGAGCGATTGGGAGATCCTGGCGTTTTCCGCCGCATAGGCGGCGCGCGCCATGTCCTTCTGCGCCCGCACCTCCTGCGGGCTCAGCGGCGCGGTGGCCTTCATGCGCTTTTCGGTGAAAGAAACGATGCGCCGCTGCACGGCCGGCGCGATCAGCAGTCCCACAAGCGTGGCTGCAAGGAAGCCGAGGGCGAAGAGCAGTGCGTATTCGATCACGAGCGCTCGTGTCCACCGTTGCGAGAGGCAGTTCGTCGGCGGCACTATAGCAATGTGGCGCCTTCTGAACAGGGGAGGGCGAAGGCCAATTCCGGTTCACGAATGTCCCGTTCCGGCAAATCGCGTCGAATGGCGGCTCAGAAGGGGTTCCAGGTCGGATTGCGCGTCAGCTTGAGGTAGCCGGCATTGATGCCGAGGCGGGCGCCGACGCCGGTGCGGATCGGCACGAGAATCATGTTCTGCTGCGTCAGGACCGTCATGCCGACGCCGGCGACCACATAGGCCGATCCGGACACGCCGGCAAAGCGCGTATAGAGCGATTCCACGGCGGGGAGGTTGTAGACCAGCATCATCGTGCGGCTGCCCTGTCCACCCCAGTCGAGGCCGAGAGACGGGCCCTGCCAGAAAACCTGATGCTGGCCGGCATTCTTCGTGTAGAGTTCGCCTTCGCCATAGGTGAGGCCTGCGACGAAGGCACCGGAGCCTTCCTGGCCGAGAATATAGCCATTGGGCAGACCATAGGACTGGAAGGCGCGCTCGACGACCTTCGCGAGGCCGCCGGAGGTGCTGCCGAAGAAACTGTGTCCGGCATCGACGATCTCCTGTGCGCTGTACTGGCCGTTCGGCTGCTGCGCAGCGGCCGGCAGGGGGGCAAGCATCAGGGCGAGAAGCAGGGTGGCGACACGGGCGAGGGCGGTTGGCATTTGGGCAAGCATCAGGCATCCATCCGGAAACGGTTCACGGGCGTTGTTCCTGCCTGCAGTCTGAGCCGATCCTGTTAACAATCGGTTTACCAAATGTGGTGTCTTTATGGCTGACCTGTTGTCGAACACGCCCCGCGCAATTTTCGCGTGATAAGCGACCGTTCGCAACGCAGCGTGTTCAGGCGGCCGCGGCGATCGACGGCATCTGGGAGACCTTCATGGCAAAGAACCCGAATCTGACTCTGGCAGGACCTGATCTCGCTGCGCTTCTGTGCAGCCGGGTCTGCCACGACATCATCTCGCCGGTCGGCGCGATCAACAATGGTCTGGAACTGCTCGACGAGGGCGGCGCCGATACCGAGGCGATGGATCTCATCCGCACCAGCGCGCTCAATGCCTCCGTCCGGCTCAAATTCGCGCGGCTCGCCTTTGGCGCTTCCGGCTCCGTCGGTGCCTCGATCGACACCGGCGAGGCGGAAAAGGCCGCCCGCGATTTCGCCGCCGCGGAAAAGAAAACCGAAATCACCTGGAGCGGCCCGCGCGCCATCGTCGCCAAGAACCGGGTGAAGCTGCTCCTCAATCTCTTCCTCATTGCCTATGGCGCGATCCCGCGCGGCGGCTCGATCGACGTGACGCTCGACAATCCGGAACTCGACGCCGAGTTCCGCCTCGTCGCCAGGGGGCGCATGCTGCGCGTGCCGCCAAAGTTCAACGAAATTCTCTCGGGCAGCCCGGAGGAGGCGGTCGACGCGCACTCCATCCAGCCCTACTACACCGTCCTTCTCGCGGAAGAGGCGGGCATGGCGCTGTCGGTCCTCCCGTCCGAGGAGGAGATCGCCTTCGTCGCCAAGGTTGTCGCCACGGCCGACGCATAGCCGCCGCAACTGCCGCGGATCAAGCCGCCGACGTGATTGACGACTGGTGCTCCCGGCGCCTGCCGTGGTAACACGCGGCGTTCCGACGGGGGGTACGCATGACGGCGCCGGTTGCCATCCTTTTTGCCAATCTCAAGGGAAATCTCGGAGATCTCGCGATCCTTCATTCGATGATGCGGGATATCGAGGCGCGTTATCCCGGCCACCCGATCCACGTCTATCCGCATCCTTTCGTGCCGGTCGACGAAACCTATGTGGCGGCCTTCCGGGCCAGCGGCGCGCCGAATTTCGAGGTATCGGGTCCGGCCTATTCCATCCGCATTCCCGGGCCTGTGAAATGGCTGTCGCACACACCGGCCTGGCCGGCACTGCAGGCACATTATATCCGCAGGCTGGCACGGTATGCCGCTGCCGATGCGTCGCGCTTCGCGCACTACGAGGCGATCTTCATCGCCGGCGGTGAGCAGTGGGGCGGAACCAATCCCGCGGTCTCGATGCTCGGCGCCGTTGCCGCCGTGGCGCGGCACAACGACAGGATCTACGCCTATCCCTTCTCCTTCAGCTCCGACATCCGCCGGTATAACGCGGATGCCGATCTCCGGCGCTTCTTCGGCAATCTGCGCGGGCCGCTCGTCGTCCGCGATGCGTTGACCCGCGACGCTCTGGCGGGGGCCGGCGTGCCGGTCGCGCTCGGTATCGACTGCGTCTTCAACCTGCATGAGGTTGCGGCAGGCATCGCTGCGCTCTCCGACCGCGATCCGAACCGTACCATTCTCGTGCTCACCGGCCGGCACGGCCGCAACGAGGAACCGTTGCGGGCGCTTCTCGGACGGATCGCCGGCAGGGTCGGCCCGCTCGAGCTCATGAGCACCTGTCCGCCCGAAGACGCGGTTCTGTTCTGTCGTCTTGGAGCGGAATTCGGCCTGCCGGTGCGCATGCCCGGAACATGGCAGGAAGCGGTTGCCGAGCTCAAGGCCAGCAGCCTTGTCGTCACCAACCGCCTGCATGCCCTGATCTTCAGCTCGTTCGGCGATGTCGCGCTCCTGCCGGTCGCCGACCGCAAGAAATCCGGTGCCTTTGCGCGGGACGCCGGCCTGCCGCATATCGCGGCCGGCATCGATGCCCTGACGCCGGACCTCATCGCAGCCGCGAGGGCCGACAGGACCGCTATCGTCGAGAGGATGCGGGACTATCGCCGCCTGAGCCTTGGCGCCCTGTCGCGCCCGGCTTTCGCGGAGGCCGCCTGACGGACGCGCTGCCCACGCGTGGTGACATACATTAGGACCACGGTAACCTTTTGTTTGCCAGCCCACGTTACAGTTGATGTTCACGTGCCGGGCCTTCTTCCAGCGGCGCAGAATTGGAGCACAGCATGCGGCGCATCATGATTGCGGATGGTTCCGACGTCGTTCGCAAGGTCGGCAAGCGAATCCTCTCCGGTCTCGACTACCTGGTGCTCGAAGCCGGTTCGTCGCTTGAAGCGCTGGTGCGATGCGAAGCCGAACTGCCGAACGTGATCATCGTCGACGCCACGATGGACGGCGCGCTCGAACTCATCGGCAACATCCGCAATCTGCCGAACGGCAAGTCGGTCCGCATCTTCTATTGCGTTGTCGAGGCCGATCTCAAGAAGATGATGATGGGCAAGCGCGCCGGCGCCGACGACTTCTTGCTGAAGCCCTTCGACCGCAAGATCCTGACGCAGGTCTTCGCCAATCTGTCGATCGCCGCCTGAGCGGCATCCAAACCGGTATCCAGGCACAATCGGGCGCGATCC
>NZ_JAKGBU010000001.1:0-16277 GCF_021555155.1 Rhizobium alarense | reverse complement strand
CGGCAAACGCGAAAGCCGGACGGCAACGAAAAACCCGCCGGCGGAGGACGGCGGGTTTTCGGGCGATGCCAGGGGAGAGCGGTTCGTCAGGCGCTTTCGAGGTAGCTGCCGTCGGGCTCGCGCAGCACGTAGCCGCGGCCCCAGACCGTCTCGATGTAATTTGCGCCGCCGGCGGCATTCGCGAGCTTCTTGCGCAGCTTGCAGATGAAGACGTCGATGATCTTCAGTTCCGGCTCGTCCATACCGCCATAAAGATGGTTCAGGAACATTTCCTTGGTGAGCGTCGTGCCCTTGCGCAGCGAGAGCAGCTCGAGCATCTGGTATTCCTTGCCCGTCAGGTGAACGCGCTGGCCGCCGACCTCAACCGTCTTGGCGTCGAGATTGACGATCAGTTCGCCGGTCGAGATGACCGACTGGGCATGGCCCTTGGAGCGACGGACGATGGCGTGGATGCGGGCAACCAGTTCGTCCTTGTGGAAGGGCTTGGTCATGTAGTCGTCGGCGCCGAAGCCGAGACCGCGAACCTTGTCCTCGATGCCGGCCATGCCGGAGAGAATGAGGATCGGTGTCTTGACCTTGGACAGGCGCAGCGTGCGCAGAACCTCGTAACCGGACATGTCCGGGAGGTTCAGGTCGAGAAGGATGATATCGTAGTCGTAGAGCTTGCCGAGATCGACACCCTCTTCACCGAGATCGGTGGTATAAACATTGAAACTTTCGGATTTGAGCATCAGCTCGATGCTCTGCGCCGTCGCGCTGTCGTCTTCGATCAGAAGTACCCGCATATTTGTCCCCTTTTCCGCCGCTCAAAGGTCCCTGGCCCCCTTACGCGATACGGATCCAGTCGTTGCCTGATTTGGAGGCTGCCAGCAAATGGTTAACAAATTCTGATTCCCTCTGGCAAGGTGTATCAGCTTTGTTAAATAATTTTGGCAGCCCGCTGATTTTACATGTGAATCAAGAACCGCGATCCTCATGATCTGGTTTAGAAAATGACGCTAACCGATTCTTTCGACTCGCGATTGGGAGGCCTGTAGGATTTCGGCTTCTCCATTTACTGACCCTTAAATCATGAGGCCTATGATTAACGATGCCCGTAAACGAAAGGTTACCAGCGATAGGATTCTGTTAATATCGCGAGAACTAATTGTTGAGCTGCGCTGCGTTGGTGCGGCACGGGCATAGAAACGACGCTCGGTCCGTCCGCTATGGGACGATTTCGGGCCAGTTCGAGAATGTGACGGATTTCGGCGCGTGTATCGTGCCGGGGTTCTTTGCCGGGGTCTCGCCATCCACGGGAGTATTGCGTATGAAGTCGCGTGAGAGCCTAGTTCGCCTGAAGGAATTTCAGGTGAAGGAAAAGAGGCGACAGCTCAGTCAGATCCAATTGATGATGTCCGAATTCGAACGGATGTCGAAGGAGCTGGAAAGCCAGATCGCCATTGAGGAGAAGAAGTCCGGCATATCGGACTCGTCTCATTTCGCCTATCCCACCTTTGCGAAGGCGGCGCGTCAGCGTGCCGACAACCTCACGGTCTCAATCCGCGAGCTGAAGATTCAGCAGGATGCCGCTGAACTCGCGCTGGAGGAGGCCGAGGCGGAGTTCGCCAAGGCCGCGGCTCTGGAAGAACGGGACAACGGCATCCGGCTTCGCGCCTGACGTCAAGCTCGATGTTCGCGACAACTCCGAAAGCAGGCTTTGCCCGCTTCGGGGTTCTTGTCGTTTCCAGGGCTTGCCCGGTCTCCGGCGACGATCTCGTCAGAGATTGACGACGTCCGCCCAGTCCTTGTGTCGCATGGCCTGGGCCCGGAAAAAGGGGCAGAGCGGCATGATCTTCCAGCCGCCCTTGCGTGCCGCCTCGATCGCATGCGCCGCGAGCGCCTGGCCGACGCCCCGGCCGCGCAGCGCGTCGGGAACGCCCGTATGGTCGATGATGATCAGGCGTGGCGACGTGCGGGAATAGGTCATCTCCGCCTCATACCCGTCCACGGTCGCGGTGTAGCGGCCGTGCGATCTGGTCTCCACGCTGGTGATCTGCATCGGCGTCGCTCCCGGTTGCGGGGTCTGCCGACCCGTCAGGCGTGCCATTCGGCCGGCACCCGGGCGCCGAATTCCCGGTGCGCGAAGTCGTAGACGTCCCGGAATGCTGCAATACCCGCGTCGATGCGGGCTTTGTCGAGATCGGAGGTCTTGGCGGAGGCGTTCTTCTTCACGGCGAAGTTCGGGTCCTTGAAGCTGATGCCGAGAAAATCGCAGATGCCTTTCACGGCCTGGTTCGTGAACAGGCTCTCGTAGAACTCCGTGTGGATCTCCTCCGGCTTGAAGGCGGCGCGCAGGTTGGCGAGCGTCTTGTCGTAGCGCGAGCGCAGCACGTGCTGGTCGTTCGCGAGCGCCTTGAAGTAGCCCTTGAAGGCGCGCGACGTGCCGACGTCGCGGTCCGCCATTCGCAGCGCCGAGTAGACGCGTTCCACCGGGTCGCGCATCAGGAAGACGACGCGGACATCATAGCCGTTCGAGGTGAGCAGCGAACGGATTTTCCGGAAGCCTTCGGCGGGGATGACGCTGTAGGAGGGCGTGATTTCGCCGGTCACCGGTGACTTTCTGCCGATTTCCTGGAAATACCGGATATAGGCGCCGTCGTCGAAGTCCATCTGGATGCGCTTGAACAGTTCGACACTCATCCGGCTCGGCTTGGTCTTGCCTGCCTTCAGGTCCTTGATGCGGCGCTGCTTGAGTTTTTCGATCGGCTCGATCTGCTTCTTGCCGAGAAGTTCCGGACAATAGATTGCGTCGAAGTAATGGAGTTCCTTTATCTTCGACATCGATACTTCGCCGGAGCGGGCGAGATAATCATAAAGCCACGTGGTGCCCGCCTTTTGCGCTCCAACGCCAAGTATAAATCTTTTGTTCGGCATAAAGGGAAATCTCCGATTGCAGCGCTGATTTTCTATAGAGGGGGCGCGATCAATGTCAACTGCACGCACGGTCGCGGCGGCCGGTCGCGGCGGCGGCGCACAGCAAAACGGCCGCGTTTTGCGCGGCCGTTTAAGGAAGACAGGCTTGACGGGGTCTAGTGCCTGTATTGCTGGATGCGCGTGGTGCGCAGGCCGGCGAGGCCGTGGTCGTTGATGGAGGATTGCCAGGAGAGGAATTCCTCGACGGTGAGCGTGTAGCGGTCGCAGGCTTCCTCGAGGCTCAGCAGGCCGCCGCGCACGGCGGCCACGACTTCGGCCTTGCGACGGATCACCCAGCGCCGCGTATTGGCGGGCGGCAGATCGGCGATCGTCAGCGGGCTCCCGTCGGGGCCGATGACATATTTCACGCGGGGTCGTATCATTTCGGTCATCGGACTCTCTACATACACTCAAAGACCATATGGGCCTCACTCTAGGGCACCACGTTTAAGAATTGCCTAAGCCCGGCGTAACAATTTGCTAACAATTTGAGAGACTTCGCGCTGCTGATTCGTGGCTTGTCAAAAGGTCCGCGCCATCAGAAAGAAAGCGCGGGCGCAGGATACAATGCATGGGAGCCATGCAAATTATCGGTTCCAATTCTATCGGATCTCTGTTAGGAGAGCCCCAAATTTGGAGGCGAGCATTTGAAGATGCTTCCGGAAACCTCCAGGATGTATCCGATAGTCATGAATTGAAGCGTCCTTTCCTTCCGGGAAGCGACGCTGTCCCGTTTTGATGCGGGTTGAACTTCACCGTTCAGGATACGCCAGAATTTTCCGGACCCAGACGGCAAACGTGCCGCGCCTTCGGGGCGACGGCCTATGGAAACGGAATATGAGAGATCCTGACAATACGTTGGTCCAGCGCGGCTGGTCCCCCGAATTCCTGGCGACGGCAAATCTGGAATCCGTCCAGACAGAGTATGAGGTCCTGCATCTCATGCGCCAATGCGCCAACCATTTCGGCTTCAGCCATTTCCTGATCGCACGGCTGCCGGAGGGCGAGCATCACCGGTTCGGCGAGCGGCTCGTCGTCAGCAACTGGCCCGCCGAACTGGTGCGCGGCTATGATGCGCTCGGGCTTTTTCCGTCGAGCCGGGCGGTCGCCACCCTGTCGGCAACGAAGCGACCGGTTTACGGCGACCGGAGCTTTTTCGCGCCGCCGTCGGCCGAGGGCGAAGCCGCCGGCGAGGCAATCAGCCTTGCCGAGCGGCACGGGCTCGTGACGTCTATCGCCTTCCAGCTGCATTCCACGTCGGGCGCGCCCTACATACTGGTCTTTTCCGGCAAGCGGGAATTGGCGCGGGGCGAACTCGCGGAACTCTATTTCTCCGCCGTTCAGCTCTTCGAATGCCTCGAGAAGACCTTCGTCGTCTCGGGCGCCTCGCGCGAAAAGCTGTCGAGCCGCGAGATCGAGTGCCTGCGCTGGGCGGCTGCCGGCAAGAGCAGCGACGAGATCGCCATCATCCTCGGTATTTCCGTCTACACCGTGAGCAGCTACTTCAAGAGCGCCACCCGCAAGCTGGAGGCGGTCAACCGCATGCAGGCGATCGCGCTTGCCATGCGGATGAAGCTCATCTGACATTGTGCCCTTGCGTGCCGACGTTTCTCCCGAGGCGGACCCGGGAGATGCGGCGTCGCACGCGGCCGGAACTGCGAGGCTTCCGGCCTTCCCTTGCTCTTGCGGCGGCAAGTTTCTATATGTCGCCGCACGGGCGCCTTCCGGCGCCCGCTTGATCGTTATGTGCCGGGCCGCAGAGGCGGCCCATGCCGGATGGAGCCCGTGAACAGTCTCGATTTCGACAGGAAGCCCGAAGATACCCGCGTCGTCGTCGCCATGTCCGGCGGCGTCGACAGTTCGGTCGTCGCCGGCATCCTGAAGCGCGAGGGCTATGACGTGCTCGGCATCACGCTGCAGCTCTACGATCACGGGGCGGCCGTTCACCGGGCGGGATCCTGCTGCGCCGGGCAGGACATCGACGACGCGCGCCGCGTCTGCGAGACGCTCGGCATCCCGCATTACGTGCTCGACTACGAGGCGCGCTTCCGCGAGACGGTAATCAACCCCTTTGCCGAAAGCTACATCGCCGGCGAGACGCCGATCCCCTGCGTCGCCTGCAACCAGACGGTCAAGTTCGCCGATCTGCTGGCGACGGCCAAGCAGCTCGGCGCCGATGCGCTGGCGACCGGCCACTATATCCGCTCGCGCGCCAATCCGGCGCCGGACGCGCCGCAGCGCCGCGCGCTCTATAGGCCGGTCGATGCCGAGCGCGACCAGAGCTATTTCCTCTTCGCCACCACCCAGGAGCAGATCGACTACCTGCGCTTCCCGCTCGGCCATCTCTCCAAGGCCGAGACGCGGGCGCTTGCCGAGGAGATGGGGCTCGTCGTCGCGAAGAAGGCCGACAGCCAGGACATCTGTTTCGTGCCGCAGGGCAAGTACAGCGACATCGTCGCCAGGCTGAAGCCGAACGCGGCGCTGGCCGGCGAGATCGTCCATATCGACGGCCGCGTGCTCGGCCGCCATGACGGCATCCTGCACTATACGATCGGCCAGCGCCGCGGCATCGGCGTCGCCACCGGCGAGCCGCTCTATGTCGTCTATCTCGACGCGCGCTCGCGCCGGGTGATCGTCGGGCCGCGCGAGGCGCTGGAAACGCACCGGCTCTACCTGCGCGACATGAACTGGCTCGGCGACCGGCCGCTCGACGAGACGGCGGCCGCCGGCTTCGACTGTTACGCCAAGGTGCGCTCCACCCGCCCGCCGCGCCCGGCGCGGCTCGGCTGCGGGCCGGACGGCATCTATGTCGAGTTGTCGGAAGGCGAGGCGGGCGTCGCCTCCGGCCAGGCCTGCGCGCTCTATTCCGGCGAGGGCGAGGATGCCCGCGTCTATGGCGGCGGCTTCATCGCCCGCTCGGAGCGCTCGGCCACGGCGGAAGCGGCGCTGAAGGCGATCCTCGCGACGCCCGCGGCCGCCTGAGCGCGGCCCGTCCACAAGCCGTTGCCCGCAACGCGCTTTTTTGCCGTGGCGGCGCTTGACACTCCGGGGAAGCGCGACCTATAAGCCCCGCGCACCGGACGGAAAACGCAACGACGTTCTCCGCCCTGCCCGGCGGCGGAGTAGCTCAGTAGGTTAGAGCAGAGGAATCATAATCCTTGTGTCGGGGGTTCGAATCCCTCCTCCGCTACCAAAAAATTTCCTAATAATTTTAATGGTTTAGGTGCGGTCTTTCTCATGCGCGTGTCGCCCGGATCGTGTTCTGGTCGACGGCCATGTCGTGCGGCGCCTCAACCCTGTCCTTCGCGCGACGCCGCCGCTCAGATCGGCGGGGCGTAGATCAGCAGGCAGGCCAAAAGAACAAGTCCGAGCATCGACATTTCCACGAAACCGTCCCGCATTGTGATCGTCTCCCGCACTGTGCGGGCAGGAAACGGCGAAGCGGCGAAATGGTTCCCGCCTCGGTGCGCCGGGCGATGCAACACGGACGGGAGCGTGGTGGGAACGGACGCGTGGCCGGCGGTTCAGCTCCTGGCGCTGCCGCACCAGGGGGTCGGACGGCCGTCGTTGGGGCGGGCGAAGCCGCCTCTGACGAGTTCGGCGCCGAGCGAGCGGCCCTTGCGGGTCAGGACGCGGTAGTCCTCCTTCGCCGCCTGCGGCGTCTTTCCGGTCCAGGCGGCGAGCGTGAAGTCGCCTTCGTTCAGCAGTTCGCGCAACCGCATCTGCGCGCTGTAGGCGCGGCTTCGCTCCTCGTCGCAACGGGCCGTGCGGCTCACCGGCGCCTCGATGTCGGCGATGCGGATGCGTTTTCCCCGGTGGAGGATCGTCTGTGCGTCGATGATGCAGTTGTCCTTGCGCGAGGCGCAGACATACCAGGTGCCGGTGAAGGCCGGTGCGGCGGCGGTGATCTCCTCCGCCGGCCGCTCTCCCGGCGTCGGCACGGCAAGGGCCACAGGCTTTTCCTTGGCACGGTCGGGCAGACCCTTCGCCGCGGTCTTCTCGATCGCCCGCTGTCCCGGAAGAGCCTTGGCCGTCATCGAGCCGGACACCTCGCTCCGGAGCATCGCACCCAGCGGCGACAGGCCGCCATTGTCGTAGACCAGGATGGCGGCGATCAGCACGGCGCCGGCGGCGAGCCAGCGGCCGAGGCCGGCCTGCCGCGCAGGCGCCTTCCTGCGGCTGCGCGTCCGCCTGCGCGTCTTTGCGGGTTTCGCCATCTCGCTCTCCTGCCGATGGGGCCGTTCGAGCCGGATAGTGCGTCGAGAGGCTGAAGATCGCGTTACCGTCGGCCAGCTGCGGGGCTGCGGTCGCCTGCCGAACAAAAGGCGAGGCTGTGCGTTTTCCGCAAAGATGGAGGAAGCCATGGTGTTCAAGGACAGGCGGTTCAATGGCGAGGCCCCGGAAGAGGTCCTGCCCGGAAACCCCGCATTGCTGGAAACGGCCGTGGCGGAAACGCTGTCGGCGGTGGCGGATCTGGATGCCTCCGACGTGGCGGTGATCGCGACCGGAGCGTCGGTCGTGCTCGCCGGCGCGGTCGGCTCGCGGGAGGAGGCGATCCGGGCCGTGCAGGCCGCCGCGACAGTGGACGGTGTCAGGGCCGTCGACGACAGGCTCACCTATCCGCCGGCTGCGGCCGGGGAGGGCGCAGCGGAGCCTGCCGCAGCCGGAGCACTGCCGGCGAATAGCGGATCGCCGGTAAGGCGTTAGCGCATTGTTTCTACCACATCATCCGATGCCGAAGCCACTTCGCCTCGGCTGGAAATGCTCTGATGAGAGAAGGAGGAATCCCGTGTCGGGTGAATGGCCGATGTTCGTCCTGCAATCCCTGGTGATTGGCGCGCTCGTGGGCGCGCTCTTTATCCGCATGGCGCCGTAGGCCGCAGGCTCGTTCGCGGTGCGCCCCGGGTTCAGCCGGCAGCGCGCACCGCGCCGATGCGGCGGGCGGCATAGGCGGTCACCCGGGTCTCGGCGAGAAAACCCTTGACGGCCTGCTCGCTGTCGGACCGGGAGATCGCGGCGTCCGTATAGTCGAACCGCTTCGGATCCCGCAGCGTCTTCCACATGAAATACCTGAGCCGCGTGCGCGTGGCGAGAATCCGCATCAGCGCCGAGGTCGTCTTGAACCAGTGCCACGGATAGAACCGCAGCGGGCTCTCGATCGGCATGCCGTGTCGACGCTGCCGGCGGTGGCGAAGCCGCACGAGCCCCGCTTCGAGCTTGGCGCAGCCCTCCAGCCGCACCGCCTCGCGGTAGCCGACAAGCCGGTTGATCGTCATCAGCTTCTTGTTGGACTTCAGGGCCGCCATGCGGCGGATGACGCGGTGCATGTGCTCGAAGCTGTAGAAGCTGCGATGCGCTTCGAGATGGGCCGCCTCCCATTCCGCGTCAGACATCTTCGGATGATGCGTGACGCGGTGGTTGAGGTCGTATTTCGACATGTCCGGATCCATCCAGATGCCGGCCTCATAGAGCGTCTTGTGGTCCTCGCTGCCGGGAAGCGGCGTCAGGTAGTTGAGGTAGAGCGTATCGATCGGGAAGGTGTTCTTGATGACCTCGATATCGTGGAGGATCGATTCCTTCGTGTCGTTCGGGAAGCCGATGATGTAGCCGCAGGTGATGACCACCGGAAACTTCTTCCAGGCGAGAAACATCTCGCGGTAGTCCTCGACCCGGTTCTGCCGCTTCTTGGCGGCCTCCAGGCTGTCGGCATTGATGTTCTCGAGGCCGATGAAGACCTGGTCGCAGCCGGCCCGGTAACATTTCTCGATGAAGCGTGGAATCTTGTGGGCGAGCGTGTCGACCTGGATCGCGATGTGGAAGGTGAGGCCTTCCGCCTTGAGGGCGATCAGCCGGTCGAGGAACTGCTCCCAATGTTTGTTGCGGACGAAATTGTCGTCGGTGAGGAAGAATTTGGTGACGCCGATCGCCGCATTCCGGCGGATGATCTGCTCCAGGTCGTCCGGCGTGCGGAAGCGGCTCTTGCGTCCCTGCACATTGATGATGGTGCAGAAGGAACATTCGAACGGACAGCCCCGGCCGAGATCGAAGCTCGAATAACTGGAGAAGATGCGCGAAATCTCGCGCTTGCCGAGCATCGGCAGGGGGGCGCCGGCGAGGTTCGGCGTATGGCGCACGTGGTTGTAGATCGGCTTCAAGGCGCCGGCATAGCCGTCGGCGATCACCTCGTCGATCCGGTGATCCTCGGCCTCGCCGGCGAAGAACGAAATGCCGAGCGCCTGGGCTTCCTGAAGGTCGGGCGGCAGGTCCTTGAGCATGGAGAGGCAGCCGGAGACGTGGAAGCCGCCGATGCAGACCGGGATGCCTGCCGCACGGAAAGGCCGGGCGATGTCGACCGCGCGGGGAAACTGGTTTGTCTGCACGCCGACCAGAAAGACCATCAGCCTCCGCTTGCCGGCCGCCGTGCGTGCGATAATTGCGGCCGGATCGACCTTCTCATTGGTCTCGTCGATCATCGTGACGGCGATGTCGACCGCATCGCCGAGCACCTGCCGCTCCACGGCGTCCTGGACGATGCCCGCCACGCAGGCAAGAGAATTGGAAGGGATCATCGAGCGCCACCACTGGATCGGATATCCGTCGTCGTCGTAGCGCGTGGGCTTAATGAGGTAGAGATGCACGTTCTTCATGGCACGCCCTCACCTTTTCAGTGATGCATGAAATACCGGGGCTTTCCGGGTGTCAACCGGCGGCGCCGGTCGGCACGTGCGGGTGCCGGCGGGGAGGGGTGCGACGGGTCGCCCGCTGTCGGCGTAAGATCTTGAAAAGGTGCCGCGACCGGTCGTGCCGCCGGGTAGAGCTCAAGGCAGGGCTGGCGGTCCCGATGCGACGCGCAGCGTGGCGAGCGACGGCTTTCCGGACGTCGTCGAATCGGCGATGAGCCGTTTCGAGACGAAAACGGGGCCTGTGCGGCCCCGTCTCCCCTTGTCTCGCGTCGGCGACGATGGTGTCAGGCAGCGGCGACCGTCTGGCGCTGCGTGCCGAGACCGGCGATGGAAACCTCCATCCGGTCGCCGGGCTTCAGGTAGCGCGGCGGCTTCATGCCCATGCCGACGCCGGGCGGCGTGCCGGTGGTGATGACGTCGCCGGGTTCGAGGATCAGGAACTGGGAAATGTAGTGGATGAGGAACGGCACCTTGAAAACCATGGTGCTGGTCGAGCCGTTCTGGACGCGTTCGCCGTTGACGCTGAGCGTCATGGCAAGATCCGACGTGTCCACCTCGTCGCGCGTCACGAGCCAGGGTCCGAGCGGTCCGAAGGTCGGGCAGCCCTTGCCCTTCATCCACTGGCCGCCACGCTCGATCTGGTAGGCCCGTTCGGAGACGTCGTTGCAGACGCAGAAGCCGGCAACGTAATCCAGTGCCTCCGCTTCCGAGACATAGGAGGCGCGCTTGCCGATGACGACGGCAAGTTCCACTTCCCAGTCGGTCTTCTCCGACCCGCGCGGGATCAGCACCGTGTCGTCGGGGCCGACGACACAGGACGGCGCCTTGTTGAAGAGAACCGGCTCACTCGGTACCGCCATGCCGCTTTCTGCCGCATGGTCGGCATAATTGAGCCCGACGGCGATGAAGTTGCCGACGCGGCCGACGCAGGCGCCGAGGCGGACGCCTTCCGGCACCAGCGGCAGGCTCGCCGGGTCGAGGGCGCGAAGGGTGGAGATGCTGTCGTCAGAAAGCCCGTCACCGGCAAGGTCCGCGACCACCGACGAAATGTCGCGAATCCTGCCATCCGCATCGACGAGACCGGGCTTCTCGGCGCCAGACGCGCCAAATCGGACGAGTTTCATGGGTTTCCTCCACGGATGGGGCCGCCTGCCGCGACCGAGCGCTTGTCGTGACCCTCGTTCCATGAGATTGAGTGGGAGTCAATAATATTCGTGGATTTTCGAAAATCCGGGGCGACGTTGAAAGTGGAGAGCCGCATGGCGGATGAGCGCAGGCCGACGACGCGTACGCTTGCCAGCGAGGCCTACGATCTCATCCAGGAGGAAATCCGCACGGGCCGCTACCGGCCGGGCGAGCGGCTCCGCTTCGCGACTCTGCAGGCGCTCTGCGTGATGAGCGTGACGCCGGTCCGCGAGGCGCTGGCGCGACTGACGGCGGAGGGGTTCACGACCCTCGACGACCACCGCGGTTATAGCGTGGCTGTCCTGTCGATCGAGGAACTGCGGGATCTCACCGCCAATCGCAAGCTTCTCGAGGGGGAAGCCCTGCGCCTTTCCGTCGAGCATGGCGATGCGGATTGGGAGGGGCGCCTCGTCGCTGCCCATCATATGCTCGCGCGCATTCCGCAGGCACGCGACGATATTCCATCGGCGCTCCGAGTGGAGTGGGAGGACAAGCACCGGGCCTTCCACGCAACCTTGATCTCGGGCTGCGGCTCGCCGATCCTCATCGAGCTGTGCGGCAAGCTCTTCAGCCGTGCCGACCGCTACCGGCGCATGTCGGCGAGCCTGACGGGCGGGCGCGACGTGGTCGGCGAGCACCGGGCGATCTTCGACGCGGCGCTCGCGCGTGACGCGCCTGCCGCCGCGGACCTGCTGCGGCAGCACTACCAGCAGACGGCGGACGCACTGGAGCGCTTCTTTGTCGAGCCGTCCTGAACAACGACAAGGCCGCGCTCCTGCGGAGCACGGCCTCGATCCCCGGATGCGGCGGGCGTGATTATTTCGAAGCGACTTCGGTCGCCGCAGGACCGCCGATCTCCGACGCGCCGCCGATCGCCACATTGAGTGCGACATAGTCGCGGGCAAGCTGCCGGATGGAGGCGGCCAGCGAAAGACGCCCATCGGCCACGTTGCGTTCCGCGTCCAGCACTTCGAGCACGGTGCTTGCGCCGCCGCGGTAGCTTTCGCGGGCAAGTCCCAGGGCTTCCTCATAGGAACCGACCACCTTGCGAAGCGCCGCCACTGTCTGGGCGTCACGGCTGAGCGCGATCTGCGCGTTCTCGACTTCCTCGACTGCGTTGAGAACCGTCTGCTTCCAGGTAAGGTACTGCTGCGCCGCCTGGGACTCGGCGATATCCACCTGCGCCTTCAGCGAGCCGCCGTTGAAGATAGGCACATTGAGGCTCGGGCCGAAGGACCAGCTCGACAGGTTGCCGGATGCGGCGTTCGCGACGATGCGTGAGGCGCTGACCGTGCCGTCGAGCGTCAGGCTCGGATAAAGCTGCGCCTCTGCAACCCCGATCTGGGCGGTCGCGGCGGCAAGCTGCCGTTCGGCCGCGCGGATATCCGGCCGGTTGCGGATGAGGTCCGCCGGAACGCCGACTTTCGTCGAGTAGCGCGGTACCGGCTGGGCGGCGCCCTTGATGAGGCTTCCGGTCAACGTTGCGGCTGGCACGCCGAGCAGCGTGGCGATGCGGTTCGCCGACTGATGGAAGCCGGTCTCCAAGCCTGGAAGCTCCGAAAGCGTCTGGTTGACGAGACCTTCGGCCTGCACGACGTCGAGACTGGAGGCAGCACCGGCTTCGCGAATGTCGTTGGTGAGTTTCAGCGTCTCGCGCCGCGATTCCAGGCTCCGCCGCGTCTGGGCGATCGCCTCCTGGTAATAGCGAAGATCGATATAGGTCGAGGCAAGCTCGGAGAAATAGGCAAGGCGCGCAACGTTGACATTGACATAGGCCTGATCCAGCGACGCGTTGGCGGCTTCGCGGGCACGGGCATACTGGCCGAAGAGGTCGATCAGCCAGGAGGCGCCCAACCCGCCGGAGAGCGTCTTCGTTTCCGCGTGTTCGGAACCGGAGGTCCGCTTCAGATAGGTGCCGTCCTGGCCTTCCGCGGTGGCCGAGCCATTGCCGTTGACGTTCGGCAGGGCGCCTGCACCGGCCACGATGACGTTCGCCTGCGCCTCGGTGATACGCTCGAGCGCCTGCAGCACGTCGAGGTTTTCGTTCATGCCGTCGGCGATCAGAGCGTTCAGGCGCTTGTCGCGGAAGGATTCCCACCAGGGTGTCAAGGTCACGTTGTCCGGGGCAGATTTTCCCGAGGACTCGGAGAACTTCGCTGGCAATACCGCATCGGGTGATTTGTAGTCCGGGCCGGAAACGCAACCGGAGAGCAGGAGAAGTGTCAGGGGCAGAAGCGACTTGGCAATCTTCATAGGGACTTTCCCAGCTGCAGTTTTCGCAGCCTATACGAAAAACTAGCGTTTCGAACCGTGCATCTTTCGCTTTGTCAGCGAACACACAATTGCAAAAAATGAGGGGACAAAAAATATCCCCAGAATCGTCGCCGACACCATACCGCCTAAAACGCCGATGCCAATAGCATTTTGCGCGGCGGAACCGGCGCCCGTCGCCACGGCGAGCGGAAGCACGCCGAGAATGAAGGCGAGCGACGTCATGATGATCGGTCTCAGCCGGAGCCGCGCCGCTTCCAGCGTCGCCTCGAAGAGATTGGCGCCCGCATCGTGCCGGTCCTTGGCGAACTCGACGATGAGGATGGCATTCTTCGCGGCGAGACCGATCGTGGTGAGCAGGCCGACCTTGAAATAGACGTCGTTCGATTGCGAGAATATGACAGCGGCCACCAGCGCGCCGAGAATACCCACCGGCACGGCAAGAATGACCGAGACGGGCACCGACCAGCTTTCGTAGAGCGCCGCAAGGCAGAGGAAGACGACGAGCATCGAGACGGCATAGAGCAGCGGCGCCTGCGATCCGGACAATCGCTCCTGGTAGGAGATGCCCGTCCAGGAGGAGCCGTATCCGCCCGGCAGTTCCGCCGTCAGCTGTTCCATGCGATCCATCGCGTCGCCGGAGCTGACCCCCGAGGCCGGCGTGCCGCTGAGCTCCACCGCGCTCATGCCGTTGAAGCGGGCGAGCGTCGGCAACCCCTCGATCCATTCCGTCGAGGCGATGGCGGAGAAGGGGACCATTTCGCCGTCCTCGTTGCGCCCGTACCAGCGCATGATGTCGTCCGGCTGCATGCGGTATTCGGCGTCGCCCTGCACGATCACCGGGCGGATCTCGCTGTTGAGGATGAAGTCGTTGACCTCCGTTCCGGCGAAGATCGTCGACAGCGCCCCGTTCGCCGCGGAGAGATCGAGGCCGAAGGCGCCTACCTTCTCCTGGTCGATGTTGATCTTCAACTGCGGCTGGAGGTTCGTGCTGTTGCCGCGGAAGCCGGAAATGTCGCCGCTGGCCTCCGCCTGTTCGGCGAGCCTGTTGGCGCTTTCGCGCAACGCCTCGACGCCGTTCTTGCCAGTGTCGACGAGATACATGGTGAAGCCGCTCGAATTACCGAGGCCCGGCATCGAGGGCGGCGAAAGTGCGATGACCTGCGCGTCGCGGATCTTCGAGAAGGCGGCCATGGCACGTCCGGCGATCGCGGAAGATTGCAGCCGCGCATCCGTACGTTCGGAAAAATCCTTGAGGCGCACGAAGGCCATGGCGGAATTCTGGCCTGTGCTGCCGAAGCCGAAGCCGAGCGCCGCGAAGACGCTTTCGACGGCATCTTTTTCCTCGGTCAGGAAATGCGTCTCGACCGTCTCGACCACGGCCTCGGTGCGCGCCGTCATCGCGCCTTCCGGCAGCGTGATCATCACCATGAGGACGCCCTGGTCCTCCTCGGGAATGAAGGAACTCGGAAGCTTCGTGTAGAGCCAGCCGGCGGCAATGCCGACCGCAGCGAAGGCGGCAAGAACGGCGGTCGCGCGGCCGAGCAGGTGGCGGACGCCGTCGACATAGCCGTTCGTCGCGCGGCCGAAGACAGCGTCGAACCAGCGGAAGAAGCGGTTCTTCGGCTTGTGATGGTTCGATTTCAGGATGGTTGCGCAGAGCGCCGGCGTCAGGACGATGGCCACCACCACCGACAGCAGCATGGCCGAGACGATCGTGACCGAGAACTGGCGATAGATGACGCCGACCGAGCCGCCGAAGAACGCCATCGGAATGAAGACCGCCGTCAGCACCAGCGCGATGCCGATGAGGGCGCCGGTGATCTCGCCCATCGACTTCTTCGTCGCCTCGAGCGGGCTCAGTCCTTCCTCGGACATGATGCGTTCGACGTTTTCGACCACCACGATGGCATCGTCGACGAGCAGGCCGATCGCCAGCACCATCGCAAACATGGTGAGCGTGTTGATGGAATAGCCGAACAGGGCGAGGATGCCGAAGGTGCCGAGCAGCACGACCGGCACGGCGATCGTCGGGATCAGCGTCGCGCGCAGGTTCTGCAGGAAGAGCAGCAGGACGAAGAAGACCAGCACGATCGCTTCGATCAGCGTGTGCACCACCTTCTCGATCGAGAGCTCGACGAAGGGCGAGGTGTCGTAGGGATAGTAGACCGCCACATTTTCCGGCAGCGTGTTTTCGATCGACGCCATGGCGGTGCGCACCCGCTCGGCGGTGTCGATGGCGTTGGCGCCGGTCGCGAGGTTGATGCCGAAACCCGCCGCAGGCATGCCGTTATAGCGTGCATTGCCGCCGTAGCTTTCCTGGCCGATCTCGACGCGAGCGACGTCGGACAGACGGACGATGTCGCCGCTGCGGGCTGATTTGAGGATGATCCGCTCGAATTCGGTGACGGTCTGAAGCTGGCTCTGCGCCGTCACGGTGGCATTGAGCTGCTGTCCCTCGACGGCAGGCTGCCCGCCGATGGATCCCGCCGAAACCTGCACGTTCTGTGCCTCGACCGCCGAGGTCACGTCGCTTGCCGTCAGCTGGTACTGGCTGAGCTTGTGCGGATCGAGCCAGATGCGCATCGCGTAGCCGGAGCCGAAGGAATTGATGCCGCCGACGCCTTCGAGGCGCTGGATCTGGTTCTCGATCGAGCCCGAAAGGATGTTGGCGAGTTCCAGCGAGCTGCGCTTGCCGTCGGTCGAGACCAGCGTGCCGACCATCAGGATGCTGGAGGTCGACCGGGTCACGGTCAGGCCCGACTGCTGCACGCTGTCGGGGAGCTGCGATTCCACGAGCTGCAGCTTGTTCTGGACCTGCACCTGGGCGATGTCCGCGTCGATGCTGTCGCCGAAGGTCAGCGACACCGAGGCGGAGCCGGTGGAGGATGTCGACGTCATGTAGGTGAGGTCGTCGAGGCCTGTCATGGCGTCCTCGATCGGGATCGTCACCGAATTCTCGATCGCCTGTGCCGTAGCGCCCTTGTAGGTCGCACTGATGCGCACCGTCGTCGGGGCGATATCCGGATACTGCGAGACAGAGAGCGTGGTGATGGCCATCGCGCCGCCGACCATGATGGCGATCGCGATCACCCAGGCAAAGACCGGGCGCGTGATGAAATACCGGGCCATGTCAGTTCCGAGCCTCGCCTGCGTCCGCCGGCGACGCCCCGGCGTCGGCCG